>CAZOXZ010000065.1:4290-13542 GCA_964583865.1 uncultured Rhodanobacteraceae bacterium
GCTGAATTCGGGCCTCGGCCCCTATTCGCAGTCGATCTTCATGCGCAATGGCATGGTCGACACCGGCAAGGCCATCGAGCTCAGCAAGGACAGCAAGGCCATCCCGGTGGCCCGCGTCAGCGCCGATGTCGGCCACTGGTTGCACTGGGCGGGGGACTCGAAGTCCTTGCACTGGATGATGGGCAACCGCTACCACTCGCGTGCCCTGGCCGACAGTTTCGCCTTCCTTGCCGGGGGTAAGGACAAGATCGAGCCACCCGCACCGGGCGGCGGCATTGCGGTGGGGCTGGAAGTGCCGGTGGACGACCCGCAGCAGGTGGTGGTCTTCACCCATGCCCGCATCATCACCATGCGTGATGCCGACAAGCGCGAGGAAGTCATCAGCGATGGCACCATTGTCCTCGACGGCGACACCATCGTCGCGGTCGGCCCGAGTAGTGATGTGACCATCCCGGCGGACGCCCGCGTCATCGACGCCAGCGGCAAGACCATCCTGCCCGGCTACATCGACGTGCACGGCCATGCCATGGACTTCGGTGCCGGCGTGGTGCCACAGCAGAACTGGGCCTACTACGCCAACCTCGCTTTCGGCTTTACCACCATCCACGATCCCTCGGCCTCGACCAACTTCGTGTTCTCGCAGGCCGAGTTGATCCGTGCCGGCAATATGGTGGGTCCACGCATTTTCTCCACCGGCTCCATCCTGTACGGCGCTGACGGTGACTTCAAGGTCGTCATCAATTCGCTGGACGATGCCATGAGCCACTTGCGCCGGCTGAAGGCCATGGGTGCCTTCTCGGTGAAAAGCTACAACCAGCCGCGGCGCGAACAGCACCAGATGATCAACACCGCGGCGCGCAAGCTCGGCATGTTGGTGGTCGAGGAAGGCGGATCGACCTTCCACCACAATCTGCCCATGATCCTGGATGGCGTCACCGGCATCGAGCACAACACTCCCATCGCGCCGCTGTATGCCGATGTCATCAAGTTGTGGTCCGAGACCGATGTGCGCAACACCCCGACCTTGGTGGTCAGCTACGGCGGCCTGTCCGGCGAGTACTGGTGGTACGCGCACACCAACGTGTGGCAGAACGACAAGCTGTTGCGCTACGTGCCTCGCAGCATCGTCGACGCCCGCTCCATCCGGCGCCAGATCGGCCCGGACTGGGATTATTTCCACGTCACCGTGGCCGAGACGGCCAAGAAACTGCGTGATGCCGGCATCGGCATCCAGGTGGGTGGCCACGGCCAGTTACAGGGCCTCAGCCCGCACTGGGAAATCTGGTCGCTGGTGCAAGGCGGCTTCAGCAACTTCGAGGCCCTGCGTGCAGCCACCATCGACGGCGCCGACTACCTCGGTCTGTCCGGCGATCTGGGATCACTGGAAATCGGCAAGCAGGCCGACCTGGTGGTGCTGGATCAAAACCCGCTGGAAGACATCCACGCCACCACCTCGACGCACTACGTCATGGTCAACGGCCGCCTGTTCGATGTCACGGCCGACATGGCCGAAATCGGCAATCACAAGGCCCCCGCCCCGACCTTCTACTGGGCGGACCAGCGGCTCGACTGACGGCAACTTGCGACCGGAACCCGGCATCCAGTGCCTTTCGCGGCACGCCGGTCGTTTGTGCCCGGTCGCGGGCAGGCTCGCTCCTGATATGGATTGCATCGCAAGCACTTGTGCCAAAACGTATTTTTTTGGCACAAAGCTTGCCAATCCGCGAGACTTTTTGGGTTGCGATGCAACCCATGAAGTCTACAGCTTTTGCAGCAGGCTTGCCGCGCCGTTGCAAGAGCCTGCCCGCAGCCGGCGAGCGGCCGGCGAGCGGCCGGCGAGCGGCCGACCATAGCCTGCTCCGGACAGCGATCCGGGGGATAGTCAGACCGGCGGCCCTTGGCAGGGTGCCTTGTCCCGTGGGTTCTGAAAAAGGCACTGGATTCCTGATCGGCCTGCCGACCGTCCGGAATGACGCTGCTTCGGATCCCGGGTTCCGGGTACCGTATCCCGACGATTCCCGTCTCCCGATTCCCGTCTCCCGATTCCCGTCTTCCGATTCCCGTCTTCCGATTCCCGATTCCCGTCTCCCGCTCCCCATTCTCCCGTTCCTTGTTCTCAATATTGCGACTGATTCTCATTACCGTTACACTTCGCGTCCTTGATCCTATTCCGGATCACATCTCACCAAAATCTACTCCACAAGGACACACCGATGCCGTTGCTTTCGCCTGCACAATCCCTTCACCAGAGCTCCACCCGACGCCAGGGTAGTCACCTGTTGACCGTTGCCATCGCCCTGGCGCTGGGCAGCAGTCCGGCGCTGGCGGTGCAGCCGGTTACGGCCACGGCAGCGGCCACAACGGCGAGTAGCGGAGCCGCACAACGGCATCATGGCCACCACGGCAAGCATCATCGCCACGCCAACAAGGACAATGACCAGGAATCCGTGAAACTCAAGGGCATCGAGGTCGAGGCGACCACAATCAACACCCCTGCCTCGCCCAAGTTCACGGCACCGCCGGTGGACATCAGCCGCTCCGTCAGCGTGGTGCCCGACGAGATCATCGACGATATCTCGGCCACGTCCTTGCAGGATGCGTTGATGGTGGTTCCGGGCATCACCTTCGGTGCCGGCGAAGGCGGCACGCCGATCGCCGACCGGCCCAGCATCCGCGGTTTCAACTCGACATCGAACATGTTCGTCGATGGTCTGCGCGACATTGGCGCGCAGAGCCGCGAGATCTTTGCCGTGGAACAACTGGAAGTCGTCAAGGGTCCGGACTCCACCCTGTCTGGCCGCGGGTCGGGCGGTGGCAGCATCAATGTCGTCAGCAAGACGCCCAAGGACTACAGCTTTCTCAAGGGAAGCGTCCGTCTGGGCAACGCCGACAACCAGCGCGTGACTGCCGACGGCAACTGGCGTTTCGCCGACCACGCGGCTGCGCGCTTGAACGTGATGTGGGATGAAGGCGGTGTGCCGGGGCGCGACGATGCGGTGCAATCGAAGCGCCACGGCTTCGCATCCAGCGTGACTTTGGGTCTGGACAGCCCGACCCGGGCAACACTTGATTACTACTACCTCAAGGATGAAGGCACGCCGGATTATGGCGTCCCCAATGATCCGGTCACCGGCCTGCCGATCACCGAAGTGGCGCCTGTGGACCCGGAGAACTTCTACGGCCTGACCGACCGCGATTTCCGTGACCAGGAGACCGAGTCCGCCACCTTGACCATCGAGCACGACTTCAACCGCAACCTCACGCTGCGCAGCCGTACACGCGTCGGGCAGAACAGCAACAGCTACGTGGTCACCAACCCGGACGACAGCGCCGGCAACGTGGTCAATGGCGAGCTCTGGCGCAGCTCCAAGAGTCGCTGGTCCGAAAACGACGGGCTGATCACGCAACTTGATCTGACTGGCCAGGCAAGCACCGGCAGCATCGAACACAGTTTTGACATCGGCGCGAGCTTCTCGACCGCCACCACCAAGCGGGATCGGCTGCAGGTGGATAGTATCGGCCCACGTGGCCGCGATTGCACCGCCATGCCGGAGTTGTTCGAAACATACGACTGCACCAGCCTGTACGATCCGAACCCCGATGATCCGTGGCAGGGCACGATCACCCGTAGCCACAATCCCGATACGGTGCACACCGTCACCCGTGCCGTGTACGCCTTTGACACCATCACTTTCAGCCCACACTGGAAAGCGAACGTGGGCCTGCGCTGGGACAGTTACCACACCAAGGCCAAGCGTCCGAGCAGTCCCGATGAGAACGCCAACAGCGAGGACAGCTTCGTCAACTACCAGCTCGGCCTCGTGTACAAGCCGGTCGAGAACGGCAGCATCTACCTGGCCACCGGCACGTCCACCACGCCGGCCGCCCTCGGCAGTGGCGACAGCGACAGCCCCACGGTGGATCATGAAGGCCGGCGCGGCCCGGTTCAGGGCAACTACAACCTTGATCCCGAGGAAACACGCAGCATCGAGCTGGGCACCAAGTGGCAGCTGTTCGATCGCCGGCTTCTGGTCACGGCCGCGGTGTTCGACGAACGTCGCAAGAACGCCGTGGTCGAGGTCGAGCCCGGCACATTCGCATCCGTCGGCGAAACCCGCGTCAAGGGCATGGAGGTGAGTGCCAGCGGCTACATCACCTCGAAGTGGCAGCTGTTCGGTGGTTATTCGTACCTGGACGGCGAAGTTACCCGGGGCGACTACAACGCCAGCAGCGTCAACCGACCGCTGGTGAACACGCCGGAAAATGCCTTCAGTTTGTGGACAAGCTACAACGTTCTGCCACAGCTCGAGATCGGCGGCGGCGCCTTCTACCGCAGCGAGCAGATCAGCTCCCTGGCCAACCCTTCGCGCGGCACGCCGGACAAGCGCATTCCATCCTTCTGGCGCGTGGATTTCACCGCCGCCTGGCAATTCAATCCACATTTCCGCCTCCAACTCAACGTGCAGAACCTGTTTGACGAGTTGTACTACTCCAAGTCGTACTACCATTACGCCATTCCGGCGGCCGGGCGTACCTTCCTGCTCACGCTGGACATGAGCCTGTAATCATCCACCATCAACGGGCCGAATGTGCGACGCACCTTTCGGCCCTGACGGATTTCACCATGCTGATACACGTCAAGAAGGTGCTCGATGCCGAGCAACTGAACTTCTTTCGTACCCGCCTGGGAAGCGCCAACTGGATCGACGGCCGGACCACCACCGGCCACCAGTCGGCCAAGGTGAAGGACAACCTGCAACTGGCTCAGACCGACCCTCTCGCCATTGAACTTGGTGCGATCGTGGCCGATGCGGTGCGCAACCATCCGACCTTTTTTTCCGCCGCCCTGCCGCGCACTATCCTGCCGCCGATGTTCAATTGCTACCGTGGCGGTGGCACCTTCGGCAATCATGTCGACAACGCGGTGCGCTACAACCCGCTCACCGACCCGCCCGAGCCGCTGCGCGCCGATGTCTCATCCACGCTGTTCCTGACCGAACCGGACAGCTACGAAGGCGGCGAGCTCATCGTCGAGGACACGTTCGGCACGCACAACGTCAAACTGGCGGCCGGTGACCTGGTGCTGTATCCCTCCAGCAGCCTGCATCGCGTTGAACCGGTCACGCGAGGCACCCGCATCGCCTCGTTCTTCTGGACCCAGAGCATGATCCGTGATGTCGGCCAGAGGCAGTTGTTGTTCGATCTGGACCAGGCCATCCAGCGCCTGGCCGTGGACGTGGACACCAACCACCCCGGCCTGCTGAAGCTGGTGGCCAATTACCACAACCTGCTGCGCCGCTGGGCGCTGGTGTAATGCCGACGACCGGTACGGACATGCCGCCAATTCGCAGTCTGGCGGAACTGCCCGGACTGGCAGCGCAACAGCTGGATGCGGCGGTGCTGGCCTGGCTGGACGGCGGCGCCGGCGAGGAACACACGCTATGCGCCAATCATGCTGCCTGGCAGGCCCTGTCCCTGTGGCCGCGGGCATTGCAGCCGCTCGCCGGCGGCAACACCCGCACCACGCTGGCCGGGCACGAGATGGCGCACCCTGTCTGGCTGGCGCCGGTGGCCATGCAGAAGCTGGCCCATCCAGATGGCGAGCTCGCCAGCGCCAGGGCCGCGGCCGCCCAGGGTGCCGGCTTCATCCTTTCGACCCATGCCAGCACACCGGTCGAGAAGGTGGCCGAAGCCATGTTGTCGCAGGCAGGTCGCGGCCCCTTGTGGTTCCAGCTGTACTGGCAACCGGACCGGCAGCACAACCTGGCCCTGGTCGAACGCGCCGCTGTCGCCGGCTGCGAAGCCATCGTCCTCACCGTCGATGCACCGGTGCAAGGCCCACGCGACCGCGAAGCACTGGCCGGCTTCCGCATGCCGTCGGACATGCGCGCCGTGCACCTGGATGACCTGCCACCCTTGCAGGCTCGCAAAGATACGTACTGCGGTGGCCTGCCGGCTCACGCACCGAGCTGGAAGGACGTCGCCTGGCTATGCGAGCGCAGCGCCCTGCCCCTGTGGCTGAAAGGCATCGTCCATCCGCTGGATGCTCGGCAAGCCGCCGACTCGGATGTGGCCGGCCTCATCGTCTCCAACCATGGCGGACGCACACTGGATGGCATGCCGGCCACGGCCACCGCCCTGCCACGGGTGCGCCAGGCGGTCGGCCCGGACATGCCGTTGATGGTCGATGGCGGCATCCGTCGCGGCGTCGATGTGCTCAAGGCACTGGCGCTGGGTGCCGATGCCGTGCTTGTCGGTCGGCCCATGATGCACGCCCTGGCCTGTGGCGGCGCCATGGGCGTGGCAAGGATGCTGCGCCTTCTGCGCGACGAACTGGAAATTGCCATGGCATTGAGTGGCTGCCGCGAACGGGCCGATATCGGGCCGAAATTGCTGGCCAGCGGGTGAGGTGCGAGACCCGCCGAAACGGCACTTGCACCGAACGTCCAATGCGGCCAAACTGGCCGTCGATCTTGACTCGGCTCACACCATGCATTCCAACAACCCGGTACTGAACCGCGAACTGGCCCGTCCCATCCACAGTGATGGCGCGGTCATGACATTGAACGGCACGATCTACAAGACCGGCATCCTGCTGGTGCTCAGTCTGGTGACCGGCGCCTGGACCTGGCACCGCTTCACCTCGGCGCTGGGGATGTCGCTGGAGCAGTTGGCGCAGTGGCCCGAGGCCCTGGCGCCAGGTGCGTTGGCGGCGGCCGGCGCGGCGGTCACGCCCTTCATGTGGGGCGGCCTGATCGGCGGCCTGGTACTGGCACTGGTGTGTATCTTCAAGGCACGCTGGAGCCCCGTCATTGCCCCCTTGTACGCCCTCGCCGAGGGCTTCGCCCTGGGCGCGATCTCGGCTTTCTTCGAGTTGCGTTATCCGGGCGTGGTGCTGCAAGCCGTGATGCTGACCGTCGGCGTGCTGGTGGTGATGCTGCTGGCCTATCGTTCAGGCCTGTTCAAGGTCACCAAGAAGTTCCGCATGGGCGTGGTCGCCGCCACCGGCGCCATCGCGTTGCTGTACCTGGTCGACATCGGCCTGCGCTTTTTCGGTGGCATCCACATTCCCTTCATCCACGAATCGGGCATGCTGGGCATCGGTTTCAGCCTGCTGGTGGTGGGCCTGGCCGCCTTGAATCTGGTGCTGGATTTCGACCTCATCGAACGCGGCGTCGAGGGTGGCGCACCCAAATACATGGAATGGTATGGCGCCTTCGGCCTGATGGTGACGCTGGTCTGGCTGTACCTGGAGCTGCTGCGCCTGCTGGGCAAGATGCGCGACTGACGGATTCGCAGCTTACGCCAGCAGCTTGCTGCACACGGCCTGGTAGAGGCCCGGCAAGCGCGCGAGGTCGGCGACGCTGACACACTCGTCGACCTTGTGAATGCTGGCGTTGACGGGGCCGAGTTCCACAACTTCGGCCCCCAACGGCGCGATGAAGCGCCCGTCCGAGGTGCCGCCGCCGGTGCTTTCCATCGGCGTGATGTCCAGCAAATCACGGCACGCTGCGATCACCGCCTGGCGCAGCCTGCCATCGGCAGCTGACAAAAAGGGCTGGCCCGAGTCATGCCAGTCGATGTGCCAGTCGAGGCCGTGGCGATCCAGCAGTTCGGCCGTACGCTGCTTCAGGCTCTCGTCCGGACTGGCGGGGCAATAGCGGAAGTTGAAATCAGCCTGCAACAGGCCCGGAATGACATTGTTGGCACCGGTGCCGGCGTGGATGTTGGACATTTGCAGGCTGGTGGGCGGAAAACCGTCGCCACCCTCGTCCCAACGCGTGGCCACCAACTCGGCCAATGCCGGCATGGCCTCGTGCACCGGGTTGCGCGCCTGATCCGGATAGGCGACGTGACCCTGGATACCACGCACCGTGAGCCGGGCCGACAGCGAGCCACGCCGGCCGACACGAATGAGATCACCAAGCTTTTCCGTGGCCGACGGCTCGCCCACCACGCACCAGTCGATGCGCTCGCCACGCTCAACGAAAACCCGTGCTACCCGGCGCACGCCGTCAATGGCCGGGCCTTCCTCGTCGCTGGTCAGCAGCAAGGCCACCCGGCCATCGTGATCCGGACGCTGCTGCACGAAGGCCTCCAGCGCCAGCACCATGGCAGCCACGCTGCCCTTCATGTCCGCCGTGCCGCGGCCAAAAAGCATGCCGTCGCGCAACTGCGGCTGGAACGGTGGCGAGGACCAGTCAGTCTCCGGTCCGGGCGGCACGACGTCCGTGTGGCCAAGAAGCAGCAGCGTCGGGCCGGACGGGTCGCCGTGTGTAGCAAACAGGTTGTCAACCTCGCCAAACGGCAATGTCTCGATATCAAAACCCGCATTGACCAGGCGCTCGCCAAGCAGCCTCTGGCAGCCGCGGTCGTCCGGCGTCACCGAAGGCCGACTGACCAATTCACGGGTCAAGTCAAGCACGGCGCTCACGATGTGCCAATGGCCCCGTGCCAGGCCGCCTCGTCAAAGCCCACCAGTACCTGGCCACGCGCTTCCAGCACCGGCCGTTTCACCAGCGTCGGGTGGGCCATGGCCACCACCAGCCAGTCTTCACCGCCCGCTCGTGCCTTGTCCGCGTCATCCAGCTTGCGCCAAGTGGCCGAACGACGATTGAGCAGCTTGTCTGGCCCACCGGCGGCATCCGCCCAGGCCTGCAGCTCGGTGGCGGTCACTGGCGCGGCGCGGTAATCCACGAAATCGAACGCCACGCCTTCGGCCTCCAGCCACTTGCGGGCCTTGCGGCAGCTGTCGCAGTTCTTCAGACCGTATATGCGAACCATGGCGGTCAATCCCGGCCGCTGCGCAGCAACGCGTTCACCGAGGTCTTGGCGCGCGTGCGCGCGTCCACCTGCTTGACGATGATGGCGGCATTCAGGCTGTGGCTGCCGTCGGCGGCTGGCAGGCTGCCGGCAATGACCACCGAGCCGGCCCGCACGCGGCCGCGCGTGGTCTCGCCCGTGGCACGGTTGTAGATGGGCGTCGATTGGCCGAGGAACACGCCCATGCCGATGACGCTGCCGCGCTCGACAATGACGCCTTCAACCACCTCCGAACGCGCGCCGATGAAGCAATCGTCCTCGATGATGGTCGGCGCGGCCTGCAATGGTTCCAGCACGCCGCCGATGCCGGCACCGCCGGACAAGTGCACGCCCGCACCAATCTGGGCACAGGAGCCCACGGTGGCCCAGGTGTCGACCATGGTGCCGCGACCGACGTGCGCACCGATGTTGACGTAGCTCGGCATCAGC
>CAZOXZ010000066.1:0-13237 GCA_964583865.1 uncultured Rhodanobacteraceae bacterium
TTGATCTTGAGCGCTTGCCATCCGGCAAGTTCGACACCAACGACACGGTACTGAGGTTGGGGAAACAACAAAAGTCATCAATGGCGTAGTCGAAGTGGGCGCCGATGTAGCGTACGGCACGGGCATACGCATCGATGGTCTTGGGTCGCAGCCCCTGCAGCTCGAGGTGCTTCAGGAGAGTCGCGTATTGCTGCTTGAAATGGGTCTCGCGGGATGCTTTCATGTGCGGGTATCCTCACTGTTGTTCGTCCGACGTTCTTCCGCAAGGAAGGGTGAGGCTACATTCTAGAATTCCACCGTCGATGCCGCTTCTCTCTGCCGCGTAGCGGCTTCGTCCAACGGTTCGCTGCAGCCGACCGCCAAATTGCTACGCGGTTTGGCTCCATCCGCGTTGCGCGCTCCGGCGGCGGCTGAACTGAAGCGTTATACCTTCGCAGGAGCACTTGCGCGTCCGGGAGTGATACTGTAGTGTCACTTCATGCGTACTGAACTGGTCACCACCCTCAAGCGTCAGGCAACCGCTCTCCTTTCGGACGTTGAGCGCGACAGAGAGCCCATCCTCATCACGCAACACGGGCTCCCAAGCGCCTACATCCTCGATGTTGAGACGTACGAACTCATGCAGCAGCGCATGGCCGTTTTGGAGGGTATTGCCCGTGGCGAGCAGGCTGTAGCCGAAGGTCGCGTGGCCACTCATGCGCAAGCCAAGAAACGCCTCGCCCGATGGCTGAAATAGTCTGGTCGGAACCAGCGCTGAGCGATTTGGATGCCATTGCCGACTACATTGCTCTGGAGGATCCTGTCGCGGCATCGCGACTTGTACAGCGTGTCTTTGGCCATATTGCACAACTTGCGGCTCACCCCCGAAGTGGCAGTTATCCGCAAGAATTGGGACGCTCACGCTACCGCCAGATCGTGGAACCACCCTGCCGGGTTTTCTACCGCTACGATGGGCACAAGGTCTATATTCTCTGCGTCATGCGCTCGGAGCGGCTGCTACGAAAAGAGCACCTCGCTTCACGCTCGAGGCAGGCAAAGGTATAACGCGCAAGGTTGGATCGCGCGAGCGAAGCGAGCCGCGATCTGAACCGTTTGTTGGACGAGCCCGGTCCTGATCGTTGCACGCTATGCAGATTGCTTTTTTCGGCTCAGGTGATTCGTTGGCCCGAGCCCTCTGCATTTCCGGAACAGGCTGATCGATGGCCATGGTTCTGGCTCGGTCGCATGCCCCCTGTGTCACGATGGATATTCGGCCGTTCGGATCAGCATTGCCACAGGAACTTGGCCGTTGGTTTGCCGTTGCTGCAGACAAAGACGTAGGCTGACCCGGATCCGAAGTTCATGGCGGGGCCGTCGTCAGGGCCTTCTTCAAGCTGCGCCAGGAACTGCATGGGTTGGTTGCAACAGTTGCAGGACGGGGTTTCGTCGCCCTGGATCCAGGCGGGTGTGCCGTCCATCTGGCCCAGCACGTCGAGCGCTGATCGACCGGTGTCGCTGGCCCATGCTTCGCAGGCGCCGTTGTAATCCGCAGCATCGATTTCGACGAGTTTTGCGCCGTGGCTCCCGGGCTGGTGGGTCTCGCCGGTGTCGGGCGGCGGGACGACGTCAAGATCGCCACCGGCCACCACAAACGCTGCGTTGCCGCCGTCATCGGCATCCCATTCCTCGCACACGCCGGGATCGTTCTGGCACATGAACAGCAGCACGGCGCGGCCGCTCTGGTCGTCGATGGCAATGCGCCCCAGGTACTGCATGGGGCCATCGCAACAGGCACAATTGGGCCAGGTGAAGGCCTGGCCGCGCGGCAGTGCCGGAAGGCCGCCGAAACGCGTGTCGGGCGAGGTGGCGTCCGGAGCGTCGGTCCGTACCAGAAGCTTGATCATTGCCGGGTCTCCGGTGCAGGCGCCCAGGCTGCGTGTTCGTGCAACTCGCGCAGTTTTGCGTAGCAGAACTCGCACACCACGCGCAGGTCCACGAAGGCCTCCAGCTCGGCATCCATTTCTTCGCCGGCGGCCTCGTAGCGACGGATGCAATCGTCGCACCAGGCCAGCGGATCGGTGTCGTCGGGCTCGGGCTCGAACTCGTTGAAGCCGGCCGGTGCCAGTTCGTCTTGGGTGAGATGACAGCATACGAAAGTGCGCTGGACTTCACCATGGGTGCCGCATCTGATGATGCCGTCGTCGTTTGAGGTCATGGTTAGGAGCCTGGGCGGTAGGAACCATGTGAGCGAGGCACAGCCATTTTGAGAGCGATTTTTCGACCATTTGAGGCGAATACTGGTTGCTATTTAACGAAAATGGGCGGGAAATCGGGCCAAAAGGGCGCAGCCGCAGCCGCTTGTGTTTCTGCCGCCCAGGCTCCTGGCCGGCTACAATGGCGGCATGAATACGCATCATCAACCGGTGCTGCCACAGCCGGTACGGAAACTGGGCGGCAAGGCCTTGCAACAGGTTCTGAACCGTGCGCTGGCTCTGGACCCGGAAGCCGAAGGCCGGCTGCGCAAGCTGGATGGTCGCTCTGTCACCGTGCATCTGGATGGTCCGGACCTGGCCATGCGCGTGCATGTGGACGATGGTCGCCTGGTGGTCGGCCCACCACAGGAAGAAAGCAGCCTGGAAGTGCACACCACGCCGGGGGTGGTGCTGGCAATACTGCTGGACAGCCGCCACGAGGTCGGCCCCGGCAAGGTGCGGATGGCTGGGGATGCCGGCCTGGCCCGCGAGCTGGAAAGCCTGCTGCACGGCTGGGAACCGGACCTCGAGGCGGCTTTCAGCGAGCACATCGGCGACGTCGCCGGCGTGCCGTTGGCACGCTTTGCCGAGCGTGCCTGGCAAGCCGGCAAGCAGGCCGCGCGTCAGCTGCGCGAGGATGCCGCGGCCTGGGCCCGTGACGAGGTCGAGCTGACACCATCGCATGCCGAAGTGGATGCCTGGCTGGACGGCGTCGATGCCGTGCGCGAGCGCAGCGAACGCTTGGAAGACCGGCTGCGTCGCCTGGAGCGCGGGCAATGACGCTGTTGCGCCTGATGCGGGTGGCGCTGGTCCTGTTGCGCTACCGCCTGGACGACCTGGTCACCGACGTCCATCTGTTCCGGCCACTGAAGCTGATCCGGCCGTTGCTGCCGCGACCACGGCACGACCTGGCCAACCTGACCCCCGGCGCACGCCTGCGCCTGGCATTGACCGAGCTGGGCCCGATCTTCGTCAAGGCCGGCCAGATCCTGTCCACCCGCCGCGATCTGGTGCCGGCGGAGGTGGCCGACGAACTGGCCCTGTTGCAGGACCAGGTACCACCCTTCCCGGGCGAGGAGGCGATGGCGCACATCGAGGCAGCCCTGGGTGGGCGTATCGATGTGCTGTTCGGCTCCTTCGACACCACGCCGCTGGCCTCGGCATCCATTGCCCAGGTGCACGCGGCCACCTTGCCGGACGGCAGCGAAGTGGTGTTGAAGGTGCTGCGCCCCGGCATTGCCGGCAAGATCCGGCGCGACATCGACCTGTTGCACTCCCTGGGCAAGCTGGCCCAACGCTGGCACCCGGCCGCGGACAAGATCCGGCCCATGGACGTGGTGGCCGAGATCGAAAAAACCCTGGACAACGAGCTGGACTTGCAGCGCGAAGGCGCCAATGCCAGCCTGCTGCGACGTAATTTCGAGGGTTCGCCCGACATGCGCGTGCCGGAAGTGCACTGGTCGCGTTCCTGCAAGACGGTGCTGTGCATGGAGCGCGTGTACGGACTGCCGGTGGATGACATCGAGGCCCTGGACAAGGCCGGCATCGACCGCAAGGCCCTGGCCGCCAAGGGCGTGCGCATATTTTACGAGCAGGTCTTCCGCGACAATTTCTTCCACGCTGATGCGCATCCGGGCAATATCTGGGTGGACCCGGAAAGCGGCGACGAGCCCTGCTTCATCGCCCTGGACTGCGGCATCATGGGCTCCCTGCCGGCCACCGACCAGTACTGGCTGGCAGAGAACTTCATCGCCCTGTTCGAGCGCGACTACAAACGCATCGCCGAGTTGCACCTGGCGGCCGGATGGATGCCCCGCGACGTGCGTCTGGACGAGCTGGAAGCAGCCGTGCGCACGGTTTGCGAGCCGTACTTCAGCCAGCCGCTGTCGAAGATCTCCCTGGCCGAGCTGGTGGTCGAGCTGTTTGCCACCGCGCGCCGGTTCCAGCTGACCTTGCAGCCACAGTTGATTCTGTTGCAGAAGACGCTTTTGAACATCGAGGGCGTGGGCCGGCTGCTGGACCCGGAGATCGACATCTGGGCGGTGGCGCATCCGGTACTCAAGCGCATCCTGCGCCAGCGTTACAACCCACGCGTGGCGCTGGCCGAAGCACGCAAGCGGTTCCCGGAATGGGTACATGCAGCCCCGCGCATGCCCGACCTGCTGCACCAGTGGCTGGAGCAGGCCGTGGCCGGCGAAATGCAATTGCACTTGCAGCCGGCCAGCCTGGACGAAACCGTGCGTCAAACCCGGCGCACGCGGCGCGTGCTGGCGGCCACCGTGCTGGGCACTGGCCTGCTGGGCTGCGCCACCATGGTCTGGCTGCTGGCCACGCCGTCACAAGGCCACCTGGCCATGGCGCTGGGCGGCGGCGGCGTGCTGATTCTGCTGCTGGGCTGGTGGCGCGGCCGGCTCTGATCGGCAGCAAAGCTCGCCGGTACCGTACAATCAGGCCATGCTGCAGGTAACCAGCCACATCGCCATCCCCGAGAACGAACTGCACGAAAGCTTTGTCCGTGCCGCGGGCCCGGGTGGCCAGCACGTCAACCGCACGGAGACAGCCGTGGAGCTGCGCTTCGATGTGGCCGGCTCGCCATCGCTGCCCGGAACGGTACGCCAGCGGCTGCTGGACAAGCATGACCGACGCATCAACAAGGATGGCGTGCTGGTCATCCAGGCGCGCCGTTTCCGGGACCAGGCACGCAACCGCGAGGATGCGCGGGATCGCCTGGTCAAGCTCATCGCCGACGCCACCCGGGCACCCAGAAAACGACGTGCCACGCGACCCACCCGTGCCTCGCGCGAACGTCGGCTGAAGGTCAAAAAGCAGCGCGGACAACTGAAACGCGGCCGCAGCCGCGACTGGACCGATATGTGACCAAGTGGATTCCCGGCCCGGACGAGCTGCCGGCAAGCCTTCCCGTGCTCCGCGACCACGCCGGACGCCGCTTCTGCCGCTGGCTGCTGCGCCGCGCCGGCTGGCACTTCGTCGGCGAGATGCCGACGGCGCCCCGCCTGGTGGCCATCGTCGCGCCGCACTCATCCTGGTGGGACGGCATCTGGGGCATCTTGATGAAAACCGGCCTGGGCCTGAAGATCCATTTCATGGCCAAGAAAGAAGTCTTTCGCGGCCCGCTGGGCTGGCTGCTACGCCATCTGGATGGCATCCGCATCGACCGCAGTTCCAGCAAGGGCGTGGTCGAGCAGATGGTGGATACCTTCGCAGCCAGCGACAAGATGTGGCTGGGCATCACGCCGGAAGGCACGCGCACGCATGTGCCAGAGTGGAAAACCGGCTTCTGGCGCATCGCCAGCGAGGCCGGCGTGCCGGTTTTTCCCGTGGCGTTTCATTACCCCGACAAGGCGGTGCAACTGGGCCCGTTGTTGCAACCCGGCGAGAACATGGAAGCCGACATTGCCGAGCTGCGCGCCTTCTACGCGCCGTTTCAGGGCAAGTACCACGGCTTGTAACGGGCCGTGTTGCCTAGCCTGCATAATTCATGAGGGTCGCGGATGATTGCGGAATTCGCAGCAAGCCACGCGAAGGGCCGAAGGAAAAGCGTAGCGGAGACTACGGTTTGACTGAGGACCGAGTGTGGCGCCGCGAGAAACCGCAAGGGCCGCGACAGAACGGCACGAAAACACGCTGCGAATGTTGATTTAGCCAAAAAATGTGTACAGGCTATTGAATTTTCAATGTTTTCTGGCAAGTGCCGTTCGACCTTGTGAATAATGCAGGCTAGCGCCATGATCAGGCAGCTGCGACTTTGTCGCGGGTATTGGAGTCATTCTCCGCCGCGGAAAGTTTCGCGACCGCCGCTATCGGTTCCGGCGGCACAAGCGCGGTAATGCTGGTTCCCGGCTTGGGGTCCAGCTGACGGTCGCTGGCCGCCATGCGCAACACGCCTTTGTCGGTAATCATGAACAACAGGACCAGGTCGTCACCCCAGACACGACAGAAGTCGCTCCAGCGATGGTTCTCGTTCAAGGTGGTGGACTTCAGCTGCCAACCCTGATCGAGCAGTCCCTGGAAGCGTGAATTGGTCATTTTTTCGCCGAACAGGGCAGGCGCCAGCAACCGGTTGGCAAACGCGTCGCGTGCACTGCTCTGGTCTGCACCCAGATTGCGCAAACGGAACACCTTGTCACGACCGAACTGCTCGCGATAATGCACGCTCGTCAGTGAATTCATCTCGCGTTGCGTTGACATTGCCAGCAGGCGACCCAAGCCCGTGGGATCGAGATAATTATGGGCGTGCTGGGACGTCGGATTGCCGAAATAGGTATTGAGACCGTCCATGCGCGCCTTGCGCACGCCCTCCCAGTCGTCGCCCGCGACGAGGACCTGGATACCTTGCTTGTGCAGCGCATTGGCAATCGCACGAGCCACCGGATTGACACCGAAGATCAGCACTCCCTCGGGATCGGGCTCGCGCACGCCAAGCAGGCGCGCCAAGGGGCGGGCGGTGGCGCTTTGCACGATCACGGTGGTGATGATGAGGATGAAAACCAATGGCACCAGCTTGGCGGCATCTGCCAAGCCGTGTGCTTCCAATTCCAGGGCAAACAAGGCAGATATGGACGCCGCAACCACGCCTCGCGGGCTGATCCAGCAAGCAAGAATACGCTCGTTCACGGACAATGAGCTACGCATCGTCGAAAGCCAGACTGAAACCGGACGAACCACGAACTGGGCCGCCAGATAGATCAGCAATCCGGCCGTCAGCGTACCCGGCGGCAAGGGCCAGTGCAGCCGGGCAGCCAGAATGATGAACAGCATCGAGACCAGCAACGTGGACAGGTTTTCCTTGAAACTGGTGATCTGATCAATGTGCAGGTGGGGATTGTTACCCAGCACGATGCCCATCACCGTAACCGCCAACAGACCGGATTCCCGTGTCAGCGCATTGCTGAACGTGAACGCGGCCAGCAAGACGGCCAGCGTTGCGTAACCTTGAAGGTACTCGGGGATGAGGTGACGTTTCAGCAAGGCGCCGAGCCCCACAGCCGCAAGCACGCCAATCAATGTGCCGCTGCCCATGGTCAGCAGGAACATCCACAATGAGTGTCCCTGGAACTGATTGGAAACGATGATCTCGTAAATCAACACCGCCAGCAGGGCACCCAGCGGATCAATGAGGATGCCTTCCCAGCGCAACAGCTTGTCCACCTTGCGATTGGGACGCAGGGTCCGCAGCATCGGGTTGACCACGGTTGGCCCCGTGACGCAGGTGACGGCACCGAACAGAAACGCCAGCGGCCAGGACAAGCCCCCCAGGTAATGTGCGGCCAGAGTCAGCCCGAGCAAGGTAAGCGCCGCACCATAGCTGACCAACCTGCGGATGGTGTGACCGATGCCGCCGATATCGGAAAAGCGGAGATTGACGCTGCCTTCGAACAAGATGACGGCAACAGCCAGCGAAACTGCCGGGAACAGCAAGTCGCCCAGCAGCTCATCCGGCTTCACCAGGCCCAGCAACGGGCCAAGTACAAGACCGATGAGCAGCAACGGCAGAATTGCAGGAACCTTGATTCGCCACGCCAGCCATTGCGCCAGGAAACCGATGGCAAGAATGGCGGAGAGCATGAGCGCCGGGTTGGCGAGAACTCGAAAAATATCCACGGCGGTATTGTAGCCGCGGCCGAACGATCCCGACTACCCTTGATGTCAGCCAGCTGACAGATTTTGACGAGGCAGCTCTGCACAGGATGTGGCTCGTCAGACATCCGCAATCCTGTCCATGCGCCGCAACTGCAGGGCTTCGCCAAGATGCTTGCGCTCAACACGGTCTGCGGCATCAAGATCGGCGATGGTACGCGCCACGCGCAGGACGCGGTGATAGGCACGCGCTGACAGACGCAGCTTTTCCAGGGCAGCCTCCAGGTGCCGGCGATCCGCCGGTTGCAAGGCACAAGCCGCGTACAGGGCATCGCCGGACAAGCTGCCATTGGCGCACCCGTGCTGTTGCAATTGTCGTTGCCGAGCCTCCACGACACGCGCACGTACGGCAGCGCTGCCTTCGTCCGTGTCGGCGCGCGAGCGGCCAAGGTCCGCAAGCGGCACCCGCGGCACCTCGATGCTGATGTCGATGCGATCCAGCAAGGGGCCGGAAATACGGCCGCGATAACGGGCGATCTGGTCCGGTGTGCAGCGGCAGCGTCCGCCCGGATCGCCGGCATGGCCGCAGGGACAGGGGTTCATGGCCGCCAGCAACTGGAAGCGGGCCGGGAACTCGCACTGGCGGGCCGCCCGCGAAATGATGATGCGGCCGGACTCCATCGGTTCGCGCAGCACTTCCAGCACGTGGCGCGGGAACTCCGGCAATTCATCCAGGAACAGGACGCCATGATGCGCCAGGGAAATTTCGCCTGGCCGTGGTTTCGAGCCACCGCCAACCAATGCTGCGGCAGACGCCGTGTGATGCGGGTTGCGAAACGGCCGCTGGCGCCAGCTGGACGGCTCGACCGGCAGCCCGGCCACCGAACGGATGGCACAGGAGGCCAGGGCCTCGTCCAGTGTCATCGGCGGCAGAATGCCCGGCAGGCGTTCGGCCAGCATGGTCTTGCCGGTGCCGGGCGGGCCCAGCATCAGCATGTGATGGCTGCCGGCGGCGGCGATTTCCAGTGCGCGCCTGGCCTGCCACTGGCCGCGGACATCGGCAAGATCCGGCAAGGCAGCCGGTGTGATCTGGTTGTCGTCGACCGGTCGCGGCAAGCTGTCGTTCCCGCGCAGGTACGCGCACACCGCGGCCAGGCTTGCGGCCACGCGCACGTCGGCATCGGGCACCAACGCGGCCTCGGCGGCGTTGCCTTCGGGGATGATCAGGGTACGGCCCTGGTGGCGCGCGCGCGGCCCGGCCGGCAGGGCGCCGGGCCCGGGCCGCAGATTGCCGCTCAGGGCCAGTTCGCCCAGAAACTCGTGGCCCTCCAGGGCTGCTGCGGGCACCTGCCCGCTGGCCGCCAGCACACCGAGCGCAATGGCGAGATCAAAGCGCCCGCCATCCTTGGGCAGCTCGGCCGGCGCCAGGTGCACCGTGATGCGCCGTTGCGGGAAGTCGAACTGGCTGGAATGCAGCGCCACCCGTACGCGGTCACGTGCCTCACGTACCGCCAGCTCCGGCAAGCCGATGATGCTGGTTCCGGGCAGGCCACCGGCCAGGTTCACCTCCACGACAACCTTGGGCGCCGCCACGCCCTGTTGCGCACGGCTGACCGCGACGGCCAGGCTCATGGCTGCCGGATGACGTCAAGAGAGCATGGAAAAGCTGACATGCGACACCTCCTTGTGCGCTGTTGTCTCGCAGGGTGGGAAAAGTCCGCCTCCGGCCAATCCCTGGGGTAAGGGAGTGACGTGACCGGAGGCGGTTTCCCGGGAACTTTCCGGATACCTCAGGAACCTTGCTGGTTCGTGTCTTCCATGCTGGCCAGCCGTTGTTCCAGTTCGTCCAGCTGTGCGCGGGTTTTCGCCAGCACCGCAACCTGGACGTCGAATTCTTCGCGGGTCACAAGCTCCAGTTCGCGCAGGCCGCGCTGCAAGACATCACGGATGTTCTCGTGGAGGTCCTTGCGGGCCGCATCAAAACCCGGCGGTATCACCTTGCCGACACGCTCGGCCAGACGGTCAATGGTTTGTGTATCAATCATGTCCTTTCCTGCTGCAATCCCCGCCGCGCATGGCGCGGAGCGTCGGCGAACCCGGAAGGGCGCGACCCCTCCGTGGGCCGCTTGTTGCCGAAACGTGCCAGGCACGCCAGCGGGATCCACTATAGTTTCGGTACCACCATTTTACAGTCAGGCAATGCCGCGTTGGCTTGTAGGGATATTCCTACAAGCGCGAAATGCCACGCCGGAGCAAACCATGAAACTGATCACCGCCATCATCAAGCCTTTCAAGCTGGACGACGTGCGCGAGGCACTGTCCGATGTCGGCGTCCAGGGCGTGACCGTGACCGAAGTCAAGGGCTTCGGCCGGCAAAAGGGCCACACCGAGCTGTACCGCGGCGCCGAGTACGTGGTCGACTTTCTGCCGAAGATCAAGATGGAAGTGGCGGTGGTCGACGAGATGGTCGAGCAGGTGCTGGAAGCCATCGCGCAGTCGGCGCGCACGGGCAAGGTCGGCGACGGCAAGATTTTCGTCAGCGAGCTGTTGCAGGTCATGCGCATTCGCACCGGCGAACTGGACGGCGATGCGTTGTAAGTCAGTCTATTGTGGTGGCAGGGCCATCTCGCGGGCATCGAGATAGCCATTGCCATCCAGGTCCTGGCGATGGAAGGCACGCACGAGGTTGCGTCGGTATCGGGCCGCGCTGATGGGCAGCCTCTGGCTGGATGACCGCGGTACTTCACCGGCATCCAGCTGACCATCGCCATTGGCGTCGCGAATATGGAACCCGCGCATCATGTAGGCCACGTAC
This sequence comes from uncultured Rhodanobacteraceae bacterium, assembly GCA_964583865.1. Classification (GTDB taxonomy): domain Bacteria; phylum Pseudomonadota; class Gammaproteobacteria; order Xanthomonadales; family Rhodanobacteraceae; genus DASSBG01. Next base: position 10,645 of record CAZOXZ010000066.1, read on the forward strand.
TCGGCTTGGCTGACGCGACCATCACCGTCGCTGTCAAATACGCGGATATAGGCCGAAACACCGGATGGCCCAGCCGCGGCCAGGCAGGCCACGGCCAGGCACAATACAAGTGCGGCCCAGCGCATCAGCGCCGGCTGTCGATGTCGATATAACGCAGGAATTCGGCGCGGGTACGGGCATCCTCGCGGAAATTGCCCAGCATCTGGCTGGTGACCATCGACACGCCGCGCTTGTGTACGCCACGGGTGGTCATGCACTCGTGACTGGCATCGACAACCACGCCGACGCCGAGCGGCTGCAGCACGGTGCTGATGCAGGCCGCGATCTGCGCGGTGAGCTTTTCCTGCACCTGGAAGCGGTGCGCGAAGGCATCCACCACCCGCGCCAGCTTGGAAATGCCGACCACCTTGCCGTTGGGCACGTAGCCGACATGGGCGCGGCCGATGATGGGCGCCAGGTGATGCTCGCAATGCGACTCGAACTGGATGTCGCGCAAGACGATCATCTCGTCGTAGCCGGCCACCTCCTCGAAAGTGCGCTGCAAGTATTCCTGCGGGTCTTCCTTGTAACCTGAAAACCATTCGGCGTAGGCATCCACCACCCGGCGTGGCGTATCCAGCAGGCCTTCGCGAGTCGGCTCGTCACCGGCCCAACGCAACAAGGTGCGGACCGCATCCAGCGCCTGCTCCCGGGACACCGGCGGCGTGGTGGGCTCGGGTGCGGCACAGGCCGAACGTTTGCGGGTTTCGTTCATGGCAGGTTCCTTGATACAAGTCCGGTTAGTGTAGCGCCAAACGGGCCGGGAATCGGGGGCAGGGAGCAGAGAGCAGGGAGCAGGGAGCAGGGAGCAGGGAGCAGGGAGCAGGGAGCAGGGTAGTCGTCATGCCGGGGCCGGGCGCGGCTTTTTGCGACCGGAACCCGGCATCCAGCGCCTTTCATGTCACACCGGTCGTTTGTACCCGGTCGCGAGCAGGCTCGCTCCTACAGCGGGAGCCGGACCGGGCTGCCAGTGGCAGTCCGCAGCCGGCGAGCGGCTGGCCATGGATGGCCAGACCGGCGGCCCTTGGCAGGATGCCTTGTCCCGTGGGTCTCGTCTCCCGGCTCCCATCGCCCGGTTTCCTATTCCCTGATCCCTTCTCCCTGCTCCCTATTCTCTGCTACCTATTCCCTGCTCCCCGCTTCTTCGGGCAGGTACTGCTGGACGTCGTCTTCGGGCAGGGTTTCCATGGCGCGCAATTGGCGTTCGATGGCGCGGGTGCGCACGCCGGTGGCGTCGATATGCTTGCCGGCTTCGTCCAGTTTCTTGCGGATTTTGTCCAGCACATCGCCGAACTTGCCGAATTCGGTCTTTACGGCGCGCAGGGTCTGCCACACCTCGCTGGAGCGCTCCTCGATGGCCAGGGTGCGGAAACCCATTTGCAATGCGTTGAGAATGGCCGTCAGGGTGGTGGGGCCGGCCAGGGTGACGTGGTGGCGACGCTGCAGCGCCTCGAACAGGCCGGGCCGGCTGATGACCTCGGCGTACAGCCCTTCGGTGGGCAGGAACAGGATGGCGAAATCGGTGGTGTGCGGTGGCGCAATGTACTTGTCGCTGATGGCCTTGGCTTCCGCCTGCAGGCGACGTTCCAGGGCAGTTGCGGCGGCAGTAGCGGCGTCGGCATCGCCGCGCGCACGCGCATCCAGCAGGCGCTCGTGGTCCTCACGCGGGAACTTGGCATCGATGGGCAGCCACACCGCCTCCGCGCCACTCTTGCCGGGCAGGCGAATGGCAAACTCCACGCGCTCGCCCGCGCCCGGTCGCAGCGCGACGTTGGCGGCGTACTGCTCGGGTGACAGCATTTGTGCCAGCAAGGCACCAAGCTGGACCTCGCCGAAGGTGCCGCGGGTCTTGACGTTGGTGAGTACGCGTTTCAGGTCACCGACGCCGGTGGCCAGGTCCTGCATCTCGCCAAGGCCGCGCTGCACCGCCTCCAGACGCTCGGAAATCAGTTTGAAGGACTGGCCCAGGCGCGTCTCCAATGTGCTTTGCAGCTTCTCGCCCACCGTCGCGCGCATTTTCTCCAGTTGCTGTTGGTTGTCCTGTTGCAAGCGGCGCAACTGCGTCTCCATTGTGCCGCGCAACTCGCCCAGGCGCTTTTCGTTACGCGTGCCGAGGTCGCCCAGGCTGTGGCGCAACTGCAAGGCGACCTGCGTCATGCCCTCGCGCTGGTGATTGCTGGTGATGTCCAGTTGCTGTGCGACCTGGCGACGGAAATCACCGAAAGCGGCGGCCAACTCTTGCCGGCCGGCACGCTGCTCTTCGCGCAAGACCCGTTCCAGACGTGCATTGTCCTCGGCCATGGCTGCCAGTTGCTGCTGCAGACGGGCGCCGCGCTGGCGGAACAACACGACGACCAACAACAACAAGGCCAGCGCCGTGGCGGCGTACAAGCCAAGCAGCAAGACGGGTTCGGAGAGCATGATCATGGCGGCAGTATAGGCAGCGCGAATCTCACCGGCTGCGACACCTCCGACGTGTCGGCGTCTGTGAAAAAATCCCCATCTAGCCTGCATAATTCATGAGGGTCGCGGATGATTGCGGAATTCGCAGCAA
>CAZOXZ010000067.1:0-13155 GCA_964583865.1 uncultured Rhodanobacteraceae bacterium
CAGGTCCAGCGCCTTGGCCTTCACCGGATTCAACTCCAGCGGCTCGCTGGGCAGTTCGAACAACATGTGCAGGAAACGATCGACGTAATCCAGGCTGTTGTTCGGGAAGCGGAACGGCCAGCCGATGGAATAGCGATAGCAAGCCGCGGCAATGGTCGGCATCTTGGCAATCAGGCGAATGGCCGCCAGCTTGCGCTGGGCCGGGTCGTCGATGTCCAGATCCTCGTGATAAAAAGCCGACAACGAGGCAATGGCACCGCACAGCATGGCCATCGGATGCGCATCGTAATGAAAGCCGCGGAAGAAGCTCTTCTGCGACTCGTGCATCATGGTGTGATGCGTGACCTTGTCCTGGAATGCCGTCAATTCCGTGGTGTCGGGCAGCTCGCCATTGAGCAGCAGGTAAGCCACTTCGAGGAACGTGGATTTCTCCGCCAGCTGCTCGATGGGATAACCACGGTACAGCAGAACGCCCTTTTCGCCGTCGATGAACGTGATGGCGCTGCGCGTGCTGGCGGTGGCCGCAAAGCCCGGATCAAACGTGTAATGCCCGGTCTGCTGGTACAACGACTTGATGTCGATGCACGAAGCTCCCATGCTGCCGCTGACCAGTGGCAGGTCGACGTTCTCACCTTTCTCGGTGGTTAGTTTGATGGTGGCTTCGGACATGAAATTCCTCACTGGACAGACAAGTGCGCCGGCACCCGGTCCCGGCACGACAGACGACGAGCCGCAAGCGTTGGCCTGGTCTTGAATGAGGACTGTGGCCCGCAGGCGAGCATCCCGCATCGGGCGGAATCGCCCATCACGGGAGAAGCCGCGCGACCGGGCGCGCGGCCTGAAGCAGGGTTACTTGCCGTAACGGCGGCGGAAACGATCCACGCGGCCACCGGCGTCCAGCGTTTTCTGCTTGCCGGTATAAAACGGGTGAGAATGGCTGGACACGTCCACTTTGATCAGTGGATACTCGTTGCCATCTTCCCAAGCCACGGTTTCGCTGCTGGACATGGTCGAACGCGTCAGAAACGCGAAATCCGACGCAGTGTCCTGGAACACCACCGGACGGTACTCGGGATGGATCTCGGGCTTCATTGCTTGCTCCGGAAAAAATGCGCTATACAAGACGGCCATTTTAACGTGGCACAGGCCGTGCTGGCAAGCCTGCACAAGGCCTCAATCCGCCGATCCGCGGCGCGCGGCCTGCATGCCCACCAGGCGCGAAACCACCAGCGCCAGGTACATGACCCCGGCAAACATTTCGAAGTCACCGATGGCACGTGCAGCCGTGCTCATCGGAACCACACTGCCGATCCCGGTGCTGGTGAACAAGGCAAAGCTGAGGAACATCAGCTCGCCCCAGTTGCGTGGCTCGCCACCCGCAGTGACACCGAAAGCCGCCGGCTGCACTGCCTGGGAGCCTGGGCGGTAGGAACCATGGGAGCGAGGCACCAAGGCCGAAGCGCCCGACGCTGTAGCGGATCATTCGCAATGCCAGCAGCAGCACGACGATGCCGGTGGCACCCAACAGCAGGCGCGCCGCGCTGGTGTGCTCCACGAACGGGTAACAGGCGACTTGCAGCAACTGCACCAGCAACAGGATGCCGGAAGGGTGGCGAATGCTTGTCACCAGCCAATGGCCGGGCCGCGGCCCCGGCACTGTCTCGGCTTTCGTGCCGCGTTCTCCCATGCTCAACAGCTCCCCAGCGCCGCCGCCACCAACGCTTCGAATCCGTCCTGATGCATGCCCGTGACGATGCGTGCATTGCCCGAACGCCCACTGCGGCCCTCCCAGTCCACCACCGTCATGCCGCGCGTATGCCGGCCGTCCAGCTCGACCGTCACCGGCCGCTCGATGCTGGCGCTGATGACAGCCTCGTCCAGCGCCACCGCCATGGCCGCCGCATCGGCCGCGATGATGCCCTGGCGCCCCAAGCGCGCATTGTAGCTGCGCGATTTGCTGCTGATGCGGGCAAAGAATGCCGCGCGCTCGTCGCCGCCAGCCAGCCAGCCATCAAAACACGTGGTGTCGATGGCCTGACGCACGACCAGCTCCCAATCCACCAGGTCGAAATGGTCGAAGGCATCAAACACCACATGCGCCGCCTCCGGATCGAAGCCGATGTTGAACTCCGCCGGCCCGTTCGACATGTTGCCATGCGCGTTCACGGCGCCACCCATGATGACCAACCGGCCAACCCGCGCTGGCAGGCCCGGATCAAGGCGCACCGCCAGGGCCAGGTTGGTCAGCGGCGCCAATGCCACAAGGGTCAGCTCGCCGGGCGCCTCCCGCGTCAGCCGCACCAATGCCTGGGCGGCGTGTTCCTCGCTTGGCGCATGGACCGCTTGCGGCAACCCGGCATCACCAAAACCGTCCATGCCGTGCACGTGCGCGGCATCCTCGGCCGGTGCCTGCACCAGCGGCCCGGAGCAACCGCCAAAAACCGGCGTTGTTGCCTGGTGCAGGTCCACCAGGCGGCAGGCGTTGCGCAGGGTATGCTCCAACCCGGTGTTGCCGGCGGCCACGGTCAACGCCTCCACGCGCGCATGCTGGCAGGCCATGAGGATGGCCAGGGCATCATCCACGCCGGGATCGGTATCGATCAACAATCGTTTCGTCATCATCATTCCTTCTGTCAGGCCTCACCGTAACGCAAGGCGGCGCCGAACCAGCGTTCCACCAGCCTGGCAACGCGCTCAGGCTCGTGCTGCAACATCATTTCGCCCACCCGGTGCACCGCCGGCAGCAGGTCGGCATCGCGCACCACATCGGCCATCCGCAGCTCCATGTTGCCGGTCTGGCGCGTGCCCAGCACTTCACCCGGCCCGCGCAGTTCCAGGTCCTTTTCGGCGATGCGGAAGCCATCGGATGTCTGCCGCATCACGTCCAGGCGCTGGCGTGCCGAGGCCGACAGCGGCGGCTGGTACAGCAGCACGCAACTGGAGGCCGCGCTGCCACGACCGACGCGCCCTCGCAGCTGATGCAGTTGTGCCAGGCCCAGGCGCTCGGCGTTGTCGATCACCATCAAACTGGCATTGGGCACGTCCACGCCGACCTCGATGACGGTTGTTGCCACCAGCAGCGCGACTTCACCCGCCTTGAAACGGTCCATGACACCGGCCTTGTCCGCCGCCTTCATGCGGCCATGCACCAGCCCGACCTGCAGTCCGGGCAAGGCCGATTTCAGCTCGGCGTGGACTTCCTCGGCCGCCTGCGCCGCCAACTGCTCGGACGACTCGATGAGCGTGCACACCCAGTAAGCCTGACGACCGGCGCCGCAGGCAGCGCTGATGCGCGCGACCACTTCGTCACGGCGTCCGTCGGAGACCGCCACGGTGGTCACCGGCGTACGCCCGGGCGGCAACTCGTCGATGCTGGAAACATCCAGATCGGCGTAGGCACTCATGGCCAGAGTGCGCGGGATGGGCGTGGCCGTCATCACCAGCTGGTGCGCCCTGCCAACTCCGGAGTCACCCTTGCTGCCCAGCGCCAGGCGCTGGTGCACGCCAAAGCGGTGCTGCTCGTCGATGATGGCCAGCCCGAGGTCGGCGAATGCCACGCCCTCCTGCATCAGTGCGTGCGTGCCGATCACCATCGGGGCACCCGCGGCCACCGTCGCCAGCGCGGTCTCACGGGCCTTGCCCTTGACCTTGCCCGAGAGCCACACGATGTCGATGCCAAGCGGCTCGAACCATGCCCGGAATGTCGCCAGATGCTGCTCGGCCAGCAGCTCGGTCGGTGCCATCAGCGCCGCCTGACTGCCGCTGCCAATGGCATTCAGTGCCGCCAGCGCCGCTACCACGGTCTTGCCGGAACCGACGTCTCCCTGGACCAGCCGCAACATCGGCACCTCACGCGCCATGTCGGCCCGGATCTCGGCATCGACACGCTGCTGCGCACCGGTAAGCTGGAAGGGCAGATGCTTCAGCAAGGCCTCACGCAGGCCGCGCCGATCCGCCAGTGGCGCCGCGCCGGCACTGCGCACGCGTTGACGCAGGCGTTTCAGGCCCAGGTGCTGGCTCAGCAATTCCTCGAAGGCCAGGCGCTGCTGGGCCGGGTGGCGCCCGGTCTCCAGCACGTCGACGGCCGCATCCGGCGGCGGCGCATGGATGTAACGCAGCGCCTCGCCCAGGCTGGGCATTTGCAGCTCGGCACGCGCGGATTCGGGCAGGAGTTCCAGTTCGTCATCGCCTGGCAGGCAGGCCAGCGCCGTGCTGACCAGCTGCCGCAAGCGATTCTGGCTGACGCCCTCGGTGGCCGGGTAGACCGGCGTGAGATGATCGTCCACGACCACGGCCGCATCCTTGGCCAAGCGCGTGTATTGCGGATGGATCATCTCCAGTTCCTGGCGGCCGAACCGCACGTTGCCGAAGCAACGCAGACGCACGCCCGGCTGCAACTGGACGCTCTGCACGCGGCTGAAATGAAAAAACCGCAACGTCAGCCTGCCACCGGCCTCGTCCTCGATCACCAGCTTCATCTGCCGGCGGGCACGGAAACCGACATCGATCTGCGTGACCACACCGGCCACCAGTGCCGTCTGCCCGGCCTGCAGCTGGGCCAACGGCACCACATGGGTGCGATCCTCGTAACGCGAGGGCAGGTGGAACCACAAGTCGCCCACCCGCGCGATGCCCAGCTTGTCCAGGCGCTCGGCCAGCTTCGGCCCGACACCGGCCATGGCCGATACCGGACTCGAGGCCTCCAGCCCGTCAGCCGAACCGCTCATGCCTGCCCCGCAATCAGTCGCTGATGTGCATGATGGCATCCACTTCCACGCGCGCACCCTTGGGCAATGCGGACACCTCGATGGTCGAACGCGCCGGCCACGGCTCGGCAAAATGCCGGGTCATGATCTCGTTGACGATCGCAAAATCAGCCAGATCGGTGACATAAATGCCCACCCGCACCACATCCGCCAGATCGCCGCCGGCAGCCTGGCACACGGCCCGCAAATTGGTGAACACGCGCTCGGCCTGGGCCGCGACATCACCCTCGATCATGGCTCCGGTGGCCGCATCGAGGGGAATCTGGCCGGACAGGTACACGGCATTGCCACAGCGCACCGCCTGGGAATACGGCCCGATGGCAGCCGGCGCCTGATCTGTGAAAACGGTCTTTCGTGTCATGACAGGATTCCTGCAACTGAATGGTGATGGACAAACACGGGCGAGGCGCATGCCCACCCGTCGAGACCGGCAATGTTTACACGGGGAATCGCGCCACGCCAGCAACGACCTTCAGCCGGCGCAGCCGGCGAATCACGTCTGCCAGATGCTTGCGGCTGGTCACCTTCAAGGTCAACTGCAGGGTGCCACTGAGCAGTTCCTGCCCGGTGTAGCCGATGTGCTCGATGTTGGAGCCCGCCTCGGCAATGGCAGCCGACACCTCGGCCATCACGCCCGGACGGTTGGTCACTTCCACGCGCAGCTCGGCGCGGTACTCGCCACTGACCTTGCGATCCCAGCCCATGTCCATGCAGCGGTCGGCCTGCTTGTGCAGCTCGACCGCATTGGGGCATTCGCGCCGATGCACCACCACGCCCTTGCCGGCAGACAGATAACCGAAGATGCGATCGCCGGGCAACGGATTGCAGCAGTTGCCGAAACTCAAAACGCCGCGCTCGTTGCCGGAGATGCGAATGGCCTCGCGCCGCAGCCTGCGCCGGTGTTTGTGCGGGCTGCCATCCAGGTCCTGCAACTGCATGGCCACGCGATCAGCCACACGGTTGCCCAACGCAACTTCCGCCAGAAGATCCTCGAGGCGGTGCAACCCCTGCTCCTTGAGATAGTCCTGCAGCTGGTCGCTGTCAAGGGTGTCCAGGCTGGTCGACAGCGAATGCATGGCGCGGTCCAGCATGCGATGCCCGAACTCGACGGCATCCTCGTGCTGCAGATTCTTCAAATAATGCCGGATCGCCGTCCGCGCCTTGCCGGTGACCACGAACTCGAGCCAGTGCGGCTTGGGCGTGGATTTTTCCGAGGTGGTGATGTGCACCATCTGGCCGGACTCCAGCGGCCGCCGCAGCGACACCAGCTGACCGTCAACATAGGCCATCACGGCATGGTTGCCGATCCCGGTGTGCACCGCGTAGGCGAAATCCAGGGCCGTGGCATGCCGTGGCAGGGCGAGAATGTCACCACGCGGCGTGAACAGGTAAACCTCGTCCGGGAACAGGTCGATCTTGACACTTTCCAGGAACTCCAGCGACTCGCCCTTGTCCGCCTGGCTCTCGGCAAGGCTGGCAATCCATTCACGGGCACGGGCCGTGGCGACATCGCCGTTGTCACCGCTGGTCTTGTAGGCCCAGTGCGCTGCAACGCCGCGCTCGGCCACGACATCCATGCTCTCGGTGCGGATCTGCACCTCGATGGGCGCACCGGAGGGGCCAAACAATACCGTGTGCAACGACTGGTACCCATTGGCCTTGGGAATGGCGATGAAGTCCTTGAAGCGTCGATCCAGCGGTTTGTACAGCGAATGCACGGTTCCCAGCGCCTGGTAGGCTTCGGGCACGGTCGCGGTGATGACACGTACACCGTACACATCCTTGACATCGGCAAAACGCTTGTCTTCCTGGCGCATCTTGCGATAAATGCTGTAAGGCGACTTCACCCGCCCGGCCACGCGCGCCTTGATGCCGTCCACCTGCAGCCGCGCAGCGATGTCTGCCTCGATCCGTGCGATGGCCTCGCCATGGTCGCCCAGCATGGCACGGATGCCGCGTGCGATGACGCGATAGCGATCCGGGTACAGGTTGCGGAACCCCAGATCCTGCAGCTCGGCCTTGATGACATTCATGCCCAGGCGCTGCGCGATCGGAGCGTAGATTTCCAGGGTCTCGCGGGCAATGCGTCTGCGGGCATCCGGAACCATGGCCCCCAGCGTGCGCATGTTGTGCAGGCGATCGGCCAGCTTGATGAGAATGACGCGCAGGTCGCGCGCCATGGCCAGCAGCATCTTGCGGAAGCTCTCGGCGGTGGCCTCCTGGCGACTGCCAAAGCGCATCTTGTCGAGCTTGGTGACGCCTTCAACCAGTTCAGCGACAGCCTTGCCGAATTCCGCGGCGAGCTGCTCGTGCGTCAGCTCGGTATCTTCCAAGGTGTCGTGCAGAATGGCCGCGATGATGGTTTCCACATCCATGCCCTGCTCGGCAAGGATGGTGGCCACAGCCACGGGATGGGTGATGTAGTCTTCGCCGCTGCGACGCGTCTGTCCGGCATGGGCCTGGGCGCCAACTTCATAGGCGCGACGGACCTGCTCGAGTTGCGCGGGTTGGAAACCGTCGAGCTGGCGCTCAAGCTCGCGCACTTGATCCGGTAGCGACGCTGGTGGCGCTACCGGGGAACTCATGCATCACTCCCCATGTTCGACTGGTGTCGACAACCCATGATCAAAGGTCCTCGCCACTCCGCGCCAGGTCCTCGTCCACCTGCACCGCGGCCCATTCCAGCGCCTCGCGCTCCTCGCGCTCGCGCTCGGCCCGGTCGATGGCCTCGATGGCCTCGAGGTCGATCGTGCCCTCGGCAATCTCGCGCAGGGCCAGCACGGTCGGCTTGTCACCTTCCTCTTCGATGGTAACGTCCGCACCATTTGCCAGTTGACGCGCACGGCGAGTGGCCATCAACACCAGTTCGAAGCGGTTGTCCACCACTTCCAGGCAATCTTCAACTGTAATTCGTGCCATTATTGCAATCCGGATATCGGTTGGCGGGCCCGAAGCCCGAGGTCCAGTGTAGTCGTGCAGCCGGCTTTCAGGCAACACGGCAGCGAGACCCGAACAGCGGGTCTCTGGCTCACTGGGCAGTGAATCGCGTATCATCGCGGTTTCGCGGGCGCAACGCAAGGGTGCGCCGTACCTTCTTGTCCGGTCAGATCATCCATGCCAGAGCCGTCTCCCGCCACCCGCCCGACCACCTGCCGCACCGGCATCGCTGCCGCTCGCCTGCTTGTTCTTGTGCTCGCCACGGCGTGGCTGGCCGGCTGCACCATGGCGCAACCGCGCACCGATGACCCCTGGGAGTCATTCAACCGCAAGACCTACCAATTCAACCAGCAGATGGACGAGGCGGTGATCCGCCCGGTAGCCGTGGGCTATCGCAAGATCACCAACAGGCCGGTCCGTACCGGCGTGCGCAATTTCTTCGGCAACCTGCAAATGCCGATCACCATCGGCAACGACCTGTTGCAGGGCCAGGGCGAGCGCGCACTGAAAGCGACCGGCCGCTTTCTCATCAACAGCACCATCGGCCTGGCCGGCTTCCTCGATCCGGCCGCCGGCATGGGACTGCCCGGCCACACATCCGATTTCGGCGTCACCCTGGCCCGCTGGGGCGTTCCGGACGGCCCCTACCTGGTGCTGCCGTTCTTCGGCCCCACCACCGCGCGTGACGTGTGGAAGCTGCCGGTCGACAGTTATCTGTTCGATCCCCTGAGCTGGTACTCACGCCACCACCAGGTACGCTACCACGCCGAGCTGCTGCCGGGTCTGCTGTATCTGGTGAGCCTCCGCGCCAGCGTGCTGGATGCCGAGAGCTTCCTGACCTCCGCCTACGATCCCTACGTCTTCCGTCGCGATGCCTATCGCCAGCGCAGGCTGTACAAGATCTACTACGGCCAGCCGCCCATCGAGGTCATCGAACGCATGCAGGGCCTGGACAACCCGGAGTTCGACCCCGAGGAGCTGCTCATGGAACAGCGCGAGTGGGAGCGCAAGCAGCAATCCGGCAAGGACACGTCAGGGGCCGACCATCCGGCCGACACCGCGGGGCAGGATCAGCCCTGAATCCAGGGCTCGGCATCGCACACCCGCGCCAGAGCCTGCAGCCCGGCCGGTGCGTGACGAACCCGCAACTCCCTTCCCTGCTCGCGAGCGCTGGCCAGAAGGGCCAGCACCAATGCCAATCCCGCGCTGTCGGCGTGGCTGACGGCTGCCAGATCAAGCCATGCCGGTCGGCCTTGCTGCAGTTTGCTCGCGCCATCACGCCAGCCAGCGGCAGCCGTGGCAAAGGTCAACGCGCCTGACATGGCAAGCACATCGCCGTCGCGCAGGTCGTATTGCACTGCCGGATCGGCCATGCTCAGTTCGCCTGTTTCTGGTCCATGGATTCCAGCGCACTGGCGCCGCCGGTCTCCAGCGACTTGATCAAGGCGTCGAGCCCTTCGGCGCGGATGGCGGCATCCACCTGGTTGCGGTAGTTGGTGATGTAGGAAATGCCTTCGATCACCACATCGTACGCCTTCCATTCACCCGAGCGGGTCTTGCGGAAGGCATAGTCCACGGAGACCGTCTTGTCGTTGTCCAGCAGCACCTGGGTACGCACCATGGTGCGGCGATCATTGAGCTCGCCACGGAACGGCAACACGCGCACGCGGCCCTTGGTGTAGTTCAGCAGGCCCTCGGCATAGCGGTTGGTGATGGACTGGTAGAACGCCTTGGCGAAGCGCTGGCGCTGTGCCGGCGTGGCTTGGCGCGCATGCCGCCCAAGCACCAGGATCGAGGCATAGTCGATATCGAAATGCGGCAGGAAAATGGCGTCGATGACATCCAGCAGCTTGTCGTGGTCGGCAGCCAGCTCGGCCTTGTGCGCGGCGACCTTGGTGGTCAGGTCGGTGGCGATCTGCTCGACGATCTGCTCCGGCGTGGCCGTGGAAGCTTGCGCCTCAGGTGTGTCGGCCAGCGCCATGCCCGGCAAGAAAAGAAAAACCGCTGCCACGGCAGCCCACGCTGCGCCCTTGAGATGTGTCCGCATCATTTTGCTCCCAATTCCAGGAAATCAGATCAGTTGCCGTCGGGTTTGTCGCTGACGAGGAACTTGCCGATCAGGTCCTCCAGCCGCATCGCGGACTGGGTCAGGATCAGCTCGTCACCGTCGCGCAAGGCAAGCGGCGAACCACCCGGCTGCAGCCCAACGTACTGGTCGCCCAGTAAACCGCTGGTGAATATGGCGGCGGCCGTGTCTTCGGGAATCTGGTCGTAGCGCTGGTCGATGGCCATGACCACCAGCGCATCCATGCGTTTGGGTTCGAGCGCGATGGACTGGACCGAACCGACCCGCACGCCGGCGATTTTCACCGGTGCGCGCTCCTTGAGCTGGCCGATGTTGGTGAAGCGCGCCTTGACGGCATAGGTCTCGCCCTGCTGGAAATTGGCAATGGATGTGGTCTGGGTGGCGAGGTAGCCCAGCGCGGCAAAACCCAGCAGGATGAACAGGCCGGCACCGATGGCATGGGACGAACGAGCGTGACTCACGGCAAATACCTCTGGAAACTGAGTGACATGGCGGGCGGCGACGGGTTCACATCAAGAACGCGGTCATGATGAAGTCCAGCGCCAGCACAACGATGGACGAGGCCACCACGGTGCGCGTGGTGGCGGTGGCCACCCCTTCGCTGGTCGGCGGTGCGGTGTAGCCCTGGTAGACCGCGATCAAGGTGGCCACGGCGCCGAAGGCCACGGCCTTCCACACGCCATTGATGACATCATTCCACACGTCCACGCTGCCGGTCATGTTGGACCAGAACGTGCCGTTGTCGATGCCCAGCCAGGTGACCCCGACCAGATGCCCGCCAAAAATGCCCATGGCGTTGAACACGCACACCAGCAGCGGCATGGCCACCACGCCGGCAATGAAACGCGGCGCGACCACATAGGCCAGCGGATCGACGGCCATCATTTCCATGGCATCGAGCTGGTCGGTGGCCCGCATCAGGCCGATCTCGGCGGTGATCGACGTACCGGCACGGCCGGCAAACAGCAGCGCCGTCACCACCGGTCCGAGTTCGCGGAACAGGCTCAATGCGACCACCGAGCCCAGCGCCGCCGTGCCACCGAAGATCGACAGCACGTAGTACAACTGCAGGCCCAGCACCATGCCCACGAACAGGCCGCTGGTCATGATGATGATCAGGCTCATGCCGCCGACGAACCAGACCTGGCGGATGGTCTCGCCGAGATAACGCAGGCTGCGCGGCACCGCCGCCAACACGGCCAGACCGAACAGGCCACAGGCACCGACTTCACCCAGAGCCGCCGCAGCGCCACCTGACCAGATCCGCTTCATGTCTTGTCTCCGGCCAGACCCAGGGCTGCGGCATACTCCGGCGCCGGGTAATGGAACGGCACCGGGCCGTCCGCCTCGCCGCCAAAGAACTGGCGCGTCCAGGGCGAACCATCATCGGCCACGCCTACCGGGCTGCCATCAGCGACCACCTTGCCGTTGGCCAGCAGGAAGACGTGGTCGGCAGCCTGACGCACGGCATCGAGCTCATGCGCCACCAGCACCGAGGTGATGCCGAGGGTGTCATTGAGCGTGCGGATCAGGCGCAGCACCTGGTTCAGGGCGATGGGATCAAGCCCCACGAACGGCTCGTCGTAAAGAATCAGCATGGGGTCGAAGACGATGGCCCGCGCCAGCGCCACGCGCCGCGCCATGCCACCGGACAACTCGCTGGGCATCAACCGGGCCGCGCCGCGCAGGCCAACTGCCTGCAGCTTGGTCAGCACGATGTTGCGCACCAGCACCTCGGGCAGACGCGCATGCTGGCGCAGCGGAAAAGCCACGTTCTCGAACACGTCGTAGTCGGTCAGGAGGGCCGAGTTCTGGAACAGGAAACCGATCTTCTCGCGCAGGGCATACAGCGCCTGGCGATCCATGCCGGCCACGTCCTTGCCCTCGATGGCCACCTGTCCGGCATCGGCATGCAGTTGGCCGGTGAGGTGGCGCAGCAAGGTCGTCTTGCCGGTGCCGGACGGGCCCATGATGGCGCTGACGCGGCCACGCGGGATGTCCAGATCCAGGCCGTCGAAAATGCGCTTTTCGCCGAAATGGGTGGTCAGGCCACGGATGCGGACCAACGGCGTGTCGGCGGAGATGGTGGTGCTGTCGTTCATCGGACGTCTACGGTAGCCGGAAAGTGCCTGAAAGGAAACCACGCATCACCCGACCATCGACCGACGTCGGTGCCACAGCATGTAGCCCAGGCCAGCCAGGGCGCTGATTGTCGCCGGGACCACAAGCGTGAACACGCCGAAGCGCGGCCAGACCGCGGCCGCCAGCATGGCGCCGGCAACAAAGCTGGCCAGCAACGCCAGATACAGCAGCACGCGGCGCGAATCGACTGCCGTGCCGCGCAGCCACTGGCCCAGGAACGTGCCGAGGTCGGTAATGATGCCGGACATGTGCGTGGTGCGGACCACGGCACCACTGAACGTGGCCGCCATGGCATTTTGCAGCCCGGCCGCCATGGCAGCCAGCCACAGACCGGCATCGTGGCCGGCACTCAACAAGGGAATGGCCAGCCACAACAAAGCCGATTCCAGCAGCAAGGCCACACCGTAGCGTCGCCCAGGGCGCAATACGCTGTCACCGATGATGACGCCGCTGAGCGCACAGCCGGCCACGAACGACAGCAGCACCAGCGCGAAGTAGCGCAGCATGCCGGTCTCGCCGTACACCAGTGCCAGACCCAGCAGGGTACTGTTGCCGGTCATGTGCGTCAGGGCCTGGTGATACATGCCGAGATAACCGGCGGCATTGATCATGCCGGCAACCAGGGCCAGAAGGCTGCCACCCCAAAGCATCCAGCGCGGCAGGCGCGACATCATCGCGATTCAGGGCTCCAGCAAGGCCGCGATGAGCGCTTCGTGGCGCGGGCCGGACGGCGGCTTGCCGGCACGCACGGCGTGGACAATGGCCTGCAGTTCATCAACGGCAACCTCGAAGGCATCATTGACGATGATGTAATCGAACTCCCGGGCATGCGCCACCTCGGCGCGCGAATCGGCCAGGCGCCGGGCAATGACAGCCTCGCTGTCGGCGGCGCGACCGCGCAGGCGCCGTTCCAGCTCGGCGCGCGAGGGCGGCAGGATGAAGATGGTCTTGCAGCCGGGCACCTTCTCGCGCACCTGGCGCGCGCCCTGCCAATCGATCTCCAGCAACACGTCGCTGCCGCTTTCCAGCAGCGGCAACACGGCATCCAGCGACGTGCCTTTGTAGTCACCATGCACCCGGGCGTACTCGAAGAAACGCCCGGCCGCGATCATGCGCTCGAATTCCGCTTCACTGACAAAATGATAGTGGCGTCCGTCAAGTTCCTTGGGACGCGGCGCGCGCGTGGTGTGCGACACCGACAGGCGCAGGTCGGGCTGCCGGTCG
>CAZOXZ010000068.1:0-1289 GCA_964583865.1 uncultured Rhodanobacteraceae bacterium
ACTGTATAATCAGTGTGTTGTGGCGATAACGCCCTGTGAGATCACGGATTCAGGAAGAGGGCAATCCGTTGGAGCCTGTGAATATCCAGGCGCAATCCATCGCCGATGACGGGACCGTGGCGGCCACGACCTACCATGGCCCCGCACTATGGCGCCCCGGTGCGGACGAGTGGGAGTACTTGCATCGAGATGTCATCGAGCCGCTGTTAATCTCTCAGGACGGGGACTGTCTCATTGCTTCGGAGTCGGTTGCCGGCAACCCCTTGGAACCGAATTTACCACTCAAATGGTGCGAACATTCTGGCTGGCATCCACTGACGGATCTGATATTTCACACGTCGCTTATCTACGGAGCTTCGGCGGATCTCTCGCATATAGTCGGAAACGGTTATCCTCAAATTGGCGCCATTCCATTCCCGTGGATTTGGGATGCAGAACACGGCCAACGGAAGCTGCCGTCGACGGAAGCTATCCGCGGCGCGGCGCCAGGGGGCGTTTCCTCCGACGGCGACATCGTGGTCGGTGCCGCGACACGATTCCTCGACGGCTCGAACTTTCCCACTCTGGTCGGCATCATCTGGAAGAATGGCCAAGACCCCGAAGTGCTGCACGATGATCGCGGCACCGATCTGGGCGCTGCCTACCTGTGTGCCCGTGACTGTGAGCTGATCTTTGGCCATGGGCAGGGAGAAACCGCTCCTGAACATCCGCACCTCGGCGAGCCTTGGGTTCGCACAAAATCGGGTGAAGTGTATTACATGGGCACGCTGGCGGACGCGTTCTGGCCCTATTACGCCCCCACCGACTTGACCACCAATGGCAGTCTGGTGGTCGGCGAGTACGCCACTGGTGCCATCGGCCACGGTGCCGGCGCCTTTGTCTGGACCCAAAAGACCGGCATGGTGTCGGTGGGGCACTTGATCGACACGGTGGACATCGGCGATCACGATTGGCGGACCATGTATGCCGTCAGTGTGACATCAACTGGCGACAAGATTCTGCTCGCCGGCTGGTTTCAGACTGGGCAGTTCGAAGCGGCACGAAATCGCGCGGTCATTCTGGGCTTGACGCCAAAGGATGGAGTAGCGGGCGAGTTTGACTGAAGTGCTGAATGGGAGAAAATGGCAATGCGTAACCGGCCGGGCACGAGTTCATGGCCGGAGCCGAGTACAGCATCGCCGACATGGCCATCTGGCCCTGGTATGGCGGCGTGGTGGCCGGCGATGTGTACGATGCGGCCGAGTTCATGGACGCTGCCAGCTACACCGACTTGCTGCGCTGGCAGAAGC
>CAZOXZ010000068.1:1299-3729 GCA_964583865.1 uncultured Rhodanobacteraceae bacterium
GCAACTGGCCGCGCGCTCGGCCGTGCAGCGCGGCCGGCGCGTCAACGCTGCTGACAACGGCCTGCGCGAGCGCAATGCGGCCAGCGATTTCGATGTCGTGGAGCATAGATGGCAGGCATCACGGCAAACGGGACATGCCAGGCCTCAGTGCTACAATGTACTCACGATGTAACACAGGTGCCTGCGCATGAACGACACGACTTTTACATTCCGCGTTGACAAGGCCTTGAAAAGCCGGTTCAGTGACATTGCAAAAGCCCGTGATCGCAGTGGCGCGCAGTTGCTACGCGATTTCATGCGTGATGTGGTGAACCAGCAGCAGGATGCTGTCGCGCACGATGCCTGGTTCCGGCGTGAAGTGGAGGACGCCTTGGCGGAAGCCGACAACCCCGACACGCGTTGGATTTCCAACGAGGAGATGCGGAAGGACAGTGCCGCGTGGCGCCAGCGCCTTGCATCGCGGGCCAAGGTTGAGCGTTGAAACTGGTCTGGTTGTCCGTTGCGCAAGAACTGCGGTTTGCCCAGTTGGATTACATTGCGGAACGAAACCCCCACGCCGCACTGCGCATGGACGCGGAAATCGAAAAGCAAGCCAACCGCCTGCAAGACCATCCGAACCTGGGCCGCGCCGGCCGCGTCGATGGTACGCGTGAGTTGGTCATCCAGCGTACACCTTTCATTCTCGTCTATCGCGTACGGGTCGATGCGCGCCGCGTCGAAGTGCTCCGCGTCCTGCATGGGGCACAGCAATGGCCGCCTGTCGAAGGAAACAAGCCTTGAACCAATCAGGAATCGGCGATCTGGGTGCGAGCTGCTCCAGTGCTCAACCCGACTATCGGACAGCAAGCATGCAGCAGGAGGACAAGTCCGGCCAGAAGTGTGTTTGGACCGGGTCCACCGGGCAGCTTGCCGTACACTGGCCGCACCTGGGCAAGAGACAGCACAATGCAGCAGCATGACTATGTGATCGTCGGTGGCGGTTCGGCCGGCTGCGTGCTGGCCAACCGCTTGTCCGAGAATCCGGCCAATCGCGTGTGCCTGCTGGAGGCCGGACCAGATGATGACAGCCTGCTGGTACGCATGCCGGCCGGCATCATCGCCCTGATGCGCTCCAAGCGACGCAATTGGCGCTATTGGACGGTACCGCAGCAGCACCTGGACGGGCGCCGGCTGTACATGCCGCGCGGCAAGGCCATCGGTGGTTCCAGTTCGGTCAACGCCATGATCTATACGCGCGGCCACCCCAGCGACTACGATCACTGGGCCGAGCTTGGCAATGCCGGCTGGGGCTGGGAAGACGTGCTGCCGATCTTCAAGCGGGCCGAGAACAACAGCCGCGGGGCCGATGAGCTGCATGGATCTGGCGGCAATCTCAACGTGGATGAGCTGCGATACGCGCACGAGGTCAGCCGTGCCTGGATCGACGCCTGCATTGATGCCGGCTATGCCGCCAACAATGACTTCAACGGCCCGGAGCAGGAAGGCGTGGGCCTGTACCAGGTGACCCAGACGGGTGGCGAGCGCAGCAATGTGGCGCGCGGTTATCTCAAGCCTGTGCTGGGACGGCCCAATCTCACCGTCGAGACCGGCGCCTTGGTGACGCGCGTGCTGCTGGACGAGAACAAGCGCGCCGTCGGCGTCATCCGTGAACGTCATGGCGTGCGTGAGCGCATCGAGGCCGGCACGGTGATCCTGGCCGGCGGCGCCTTCAATTCGCCGCAATTGCTGCTGTTGTCCGGCATCGGCCCGCAGGATGCGCTGGCGCCGCATGGCATCACCCAGCAGCACGACCTGCCGGGCGTCGGCCAGAACCTGCAGGATCATCCCGATGTCCTCAGCGTGTACCGCTCCAAACGCCACGACACCATGAGCCTGGGGCTGGGCCACCTGCCGCGGGCGGTCAAGGCCGGCATCGCGTACTTTCGTGAACGTCGCGGGCCGTTCACCACCAACATGGCCGAGGCCGGCGGCTTCGTGCGCTCGACAGCGGACGAGCTCGTGCCCGACCTGCAATTGCACCTCACTTGCGGCCTGCTGGACAACCACGGCCTCAACTGGCGTTTCGCCAGCGGCTGGGGCTACTCGGCGCATGTGTGTATCTTGCGGCCAAAGTCGCGCGGCAGCGTCAGCCTGGCCGATGCCAACCCGCGCAATCCGCCGCGTATCGACCCCAACTTCCTGGCCGACCTGGACGATGCCGAGCGCCTGCTGCGCGGCGCGCGCCACATGCGGGACGACATCATGCAGCGCCCGGCGCTGCGCCCCTGGCGTGAAGCCGAGGTTTTTCCCGGTCCTGATGTTCAGGATCATGAGGCGTGGCTGGCCTACCTCCGCCGCAAGGTGGAAACCATTTACCACCCGGTCGGCACCTGCAAGATGGGTGATGACGACATGGCCGTGGTCGATGCCGACCTCAAGGTGCATGGCATC
>CAZOXZ010000068.1:3739-13088 GCA_964583865.1 uncultured Rhodanobacteraceae bacterium
ATCGATGGCCTGTACGTGGTCGACGCCTCCATCATGCCCACCCTTATCGGCGGAAACACCAACGCGCCCACGGTGATGATTGCCGAGAAGGCTGCTGACGGTCTGCTGGGAACCAGGGCTTGAGACGCCCTTCGTTCGCCGATGTCACAGCCCATTGGCGATTCGGCCCATGGCCGGTTTGTCGCGGCGGCTCCGTATTGATTGGTTGAATATTCGTACCCTGACTGGAGTCTTGGCATGCAATTGACGCGCTTTTTTTGCAGTATCCTGATCCTCTTCCTGCTGCTGGGGGCGAGCAGCGCCGCCTCGGCTGCGGAGGCATCGCAGCCACAGGCAACCCGAGACGCCATTTTGGTGCTGGATGCCTCCGGATCGATGTGGGCGCGGATGGATGGCCAGCCGCAGATTACCGTGGCCAAGAAGGTGATCCGGGATCTGCTCGACGACCTGCCGGCCAGCACCCGCTTGGGCCTGGTCAGCTACGGGCACCGTCGCAAGGGCGATTGCAGCGATATCGAGACGCTGGTCGAAATCGGTGAAGGGCGGGACGCCATTCGCGCTGCGCTCGAGGGCATCAGTCCGAAAGGCAAGACGCCCATGACCGCCGCCGTGAAGCAGGCGGCCGAAGCACTGAAGTACACGGAGAACCAGGCGACCGTGATCCTCGTTTCCGACGGCAAGGAAACCTGCGGCATGGATCCGTGCGAGGTGGCTTCCCGGCTGGAGGAGCTCGGGGTCGATCTTACGGTGCATGCCATCGGCTTTGGCATGCAGGACGGTGCCGTGGGCCTGGCCCAGGTACGCTGCCTGGCCGAAAATACCGGTGGCCGCTTTTTTGCCGCCAACAACGCCAGTGAGCTGGCCACGGCACTGCAGGAGGTCAGCGAAGCCGAGCCGACGCCGCCGACGACGGTCAAGGTAACCTTGCATGCCACCGACCAGAAGGACGGCCCGCGCATCGAAAAAGGTCTGCTCTGGACCGTGCGTCATGGTGCCAGCGATGACGTGTTGTACCAGTCGCAGGGCACGGAAGGCACGGTTGAGATCGAATTGCCGCGTGGTGTGCACAAGGTGCACGTCGAACGCGTGGCCGATGAAGCGCAGGCGGACGGTGAAATCGAGACCGGAACCAACGGCACCACCGTCACCGTGCCGATCCTGATGGAGCTCAGTGCCAGCCTCGACGCACCGGCCACGGCGGTGGCTGGTGAGCATCTCGTGGTTACCTGGGAGGGGCCGGATCGCCCGGATGACTACATCGGCGTATTCGAGCCCGATGCCGCTGTTCGGGACGACCTGCACTACACGCGGACTCGCGAAGGGAACCCCTTGAAGTTGAAGCTGCCGGAAACGCCCGGGACCTACGAGTTGCGCTATGTGCAGCACAACCCGCGCAAGGTGCTGGCAAGGCGCAGCATCGAGGTCACGCAAGTCAGTGCAACGCTGGACGTGCCGGCCACGGCGGTCGCCGGTGAAACGGTGGCCATCCCGTGGACCGGCCCGGACTACAAGGACGATTACATCGGCGTGTTCAAGCCCGATGCCGGCAACCGCGATGACATCCACTATCGGCGCACCTACCAGGGCAATCCGGCGCAATTGAAGATGCCGGAAGAAGCCGGCACCTACGAGGTGCGCTATGTGCTCAACACATCGCGCAAGGACCTGGCGCGGTCCACCATCACGGTCACGCCGGTCAGCGCGACGCTGGACGTGCCGGCCACAGCGGTTGCCGGCGAAACGGTGACCATCCCGTGGACCGGCCCGGGCTACAAGGACGATTACATCGGCGTGTTCAAGCCCGATGCCGGCAACCGCGGCGACATCCACTATCGGCGCACCTACCAGGGCAACCCGGCGCAACTGAAGATGCCGCAGGAGCCAGGCATCTACGAAATCCGCTATGTGCTCAACAGTTCGCGCAGGGACCTTGTACGGAAGACCATCACGGTCACCGCGGCGAGCGGAGACTGATACCTCGCGGCCCCATCACGCAAGCGATGGGGCCACAGGCGGGGCAGGTGATTCGCGACCGCAAACACGACAAGGCCCCGCCAGAAGCAGGGCCTAGGAGCCTGGGCGGCAGAAACACAAGCGGCTGCGGCTGCGCCCTTTTGGCCCGATTTTCCGCCCATTTTCGTTAAATAACAACCAGTATTCGCCTCAAATGGTCGAAAAATCACTCTCAAAATGGCTGTGCCTCGCTCACATGGTTCCTACCGCGCAAGCTCCTGGTTGCCGTCACGGAAAGCCGTGACAAGAAGATTGGTGCCCGGGAGAAGACTCGAACTTCCACGAGGTTGCCCTCACCAGCACCTGAAGCTGGCGCGTCTACCAATTCCGCCACCCGGGCGTGTCGGGACAATGCTCGACAGGCCGCGTATCATCGTCTGTGCCGCGGCGATTGTCAACATCTGCTTGCAAAATTCTTCGCTGTGCGGGAGGCTGGCACGGCACTGACGACTGACGAAGGATTTCCATGAGCGACAAGGAGCGGCGTGACGGCAAGCGTCACGACCCCCATGCGGCCCGCGAGGCGGCACGTTATGACAACCCGATTCCCAGCCGCGAGGCGATTATCGATCTGCTGGATGAACGGGGCGAGCTGTTGAAGTTTGATGCCATCGCCGAGGCCCTGGGGCTCACCGAACAGGCAGACCTGGATGCACTCGGCAAGCGCCTGGCGGCCATGGTGCGCGACGGCCAGTTGCTGCGCAATCGCCGCGAGGGTTACGCGGTGGCTGACAAGCTGGACTTGATTCGTGGCGAGGTGATTGCCAATGCCGACGGCTACGGCTTTTTGCAGCCCGATGATGGCAGCGAAGACCTGTACCTGTCGCCGCACGAGATGCGCAAGGTACTCAACGGCGACACCGTGCTGGCCAGCGTTGTCAGCGTCGATTCGCGCGGCCGCAAGGCGGCCATTGCCGAAGTGCTGGCGCGTGGCAATTCGCGGATCGTGGGGCGGGTCGTCACTGACAAGGGCGTGACGACCGTGGTGCCTGACGATGATCGCCTGCATCAGGACATTCTCATCGCGCCCGGCGAAGCCGGGGAGGCCAGTGAAGGGCAGATCGTCATTGCCGAGATCACCGAGCAACCCTCGCTGAAGCGTGGCCCGGTGGGCCGCATCGTGCGCGTGCTGGGCGACAAGCTGGAGCCGTCGCTGGTGGTGAACATGGCCATCGCCCAGTACGACCTGCGCGAGGAATGGCCCAATGAGGTGGTCGACCAGGTGCAGGATATGCCCGTGGGGGTGACCGACGCCGACCGTGAAGGCCGCGAGGATCTGCGCGAGATGCCGCTGGTGACCATCGACGGCGAAGACTCGCGTGACTTCGACGATGCCGTCTGGGCCGAACCGCAAGCCGATGGCAATTATCGCCTGGTGGTGGCCATTGCCGATGTGTCGCACTACGTGCAACCCGACGATGATCTGGATGACGAGGCCTGGAAACGCGGTACATCCACGTATTTCCCCGGCTACGTGCTGCCCATGCTGCCCGAAGCGCTCAGCAACGGTCTGTGCTCCCTGAATCCGGGGCTGGATCGGCTGTGCATGGTTTGCGACATGACCATCAACCCGCAAGGTGAGGTCACCCAAAGTCGTTTTTATGAAGGCGTGATGCGCTCGGCGGCGCGTTTGACCTACAACCAGGTCTGGCATGCGTTGGGGCCGAAAGACAAGAAAGTCCGCGACGAGTTGGGCGATTTGATGCCCATGCTGGAAGACTGCTACGCGCTGTACAAGATCCTGGACAAGGCGCGGGCTGCGCGCGGCGCCATCGAGTTCGACTCCGGCGAAGTGCGCTTCTTCCTCAATGACGAGGGCCAGGTGGAGCACATGCAAGCCACCGAACGCAATGATGCGCACAAGATCATCGAGGAGTTCATGATCGCGGCCAATGTCGAGGCGGCCCGATTCCTCGAGCGCAAGAAGATCCCGTCGCTTTACCGCGTGCATGCGCCGCCGCCGGCGCGCAAGTACGAAGAACTGACCGATTTCCTGCGCCAGTACAAGCTGAAACTGCCGCCGGTGGAGAAAGTCATGCCCTCCGACTACTGCGAGCTGGTGGAAAAGGTGCGCGATGAGCCCTGGGGTGATGTGGTGCAGTCGATGTTGCTGCGCTCCATGAGCAGGGCCATGTACATGGCTGAAAACAACGGCCATTTTGGCCTCGCGTTGCAGGCTTACACGCACTTCACCGCACCCATTCGCCGTTATCCCGATGTACTCGTCCATCGTGCCATTCGCTATGCCCTGAGTGGTGGCAAGCCGTCTGGTTACATGTACAACCAGAAGCGTATGGGCGAGCTGGGCATCCATTGCTCCACCTGCGAACGGCGCTCCGATGAAGCCGAACGTGATGTCGATGAACGCTTCAAGTGTGCCTGGATGGAGAAGCACGTCGGCGAGGTCTTCACTGGCCATGTGACCTGGGTGACGTCCTACGGCCTGTTCGTGGAACTGGACAAGTCAAAGGTATCCGGCCTGGTGCACGTGACCCAGCTGCCCAACGATTATTACCACTTCAAGGCCGAGAAACGCTTGCTGAAAGGGCAGCACACCGGCCGCCTGCTCTGCCTCGGCGACGAGGTGCGCGTGCGCGTGTTGCAAGCCAGCATGATTGACCGCGAGGTCGATCTGCGCATGGAAAGCAACGAGACCAGACACGGGCAGGGCGACGGGAGGCGTTGAAGTGACTGAAGCCTGGGTGGCCGGCATCAACGCCGTGGCCGATGCCATCGCCAGCAGCGACGGGCGTGTCGAGGTGTTGTGGCTGCAGCAAGGTTCGCGCAATCGGCGCTTGGCAGCACTGGAGAAGTCGGCACGTGCCGCTGGCATTGCCGTGCAACAGGTGTCGCGCGAAGAGCTGGAGCGCGTGGCCGAGAGCGCGCGTCACCAGGGTGCGGTGGCGCGTCTGGAGGCCACCAGTGCCGGTGTCCACGCGAGCCTGGACGATGTCTTGCAGAACGTCGAGCCGCACACGCTGATACTGGTTCTCGATGGCGTCACCGACCCGCACAATTTGGGTGCCTGCCTGCGCAGTGCCGCGGCGGCCGGTGCCGACGCCCTCATCGTGCCCAAGGATCGTTCGGCCGGCTTGACGCCGGTGGCGCGCAAGGTGGCAGCCGGCGGGGCGGCGCGTGTGCCCGTGATCCAGGTCACCAACCTGGCGCGCGCCATGCGCCGCATGCAGGAAGCCGGCATCTGGCTGACGGGGCTGGCCGGCGAGGCTGGCGAGTCCTTGTACGACCAGGACCTGCGTGGCCCGGTGGGCCTGGTGTTGGGCAGCGAAGGCGAGGGCTTGCGCCGGCTGACACGCGAGACCTGTGACTTTCTGGCTTCCATCCCGATGCCGGGGAAACTGGAGAGCCTGAACGTGTCCGTGGCCGCCGGCATCAGCTTGTTCGAGGTTGTGCGGCAACGGAGCACGGCATGAACCTGGGGTGGTACGACTGGGTCGGCTTCGTCGGCGTGACGCTGGTGTTGGCGGCATTTTTCCTGCTGCAGGCACGGCGGCTTACCGGCCACGGGCTGACCTACCAGGGCATGAATGCACTGGGCTCGATCGGCATCATGCTGTCGTTGCTGCTGGGCACCTTCAACTGGCCGGCTTTCGGACTTGAGCTGGCGTGGCTCGCCATCAGCATCTACGGCATGGCCAGCGAGCATGCCAGACGGCGCGCAGCGTCGTCTTGATGTCAATCTTGGAGCGCTGGTTGCGGCTCTGGTAGGCTGGAAAGGCATGTAACAGGCAGTCGCATGAGCTGTGGCTGCGAAAGGATTTGTCATGAGCAATCCGGACGGATGTCCCAGCGGAAACGCCATCGGTCACCTCCTCGCACATTACCTTGCCGTTCGTGGCCGCACCGTCGCGCTGGTCGAGCCGCTGCAGCCCGAGGATGCGCAGGTTCAGTCCATGCCCTCGGCCAGCCCGGCGAAGTGGCATCTGGCGCACACCACCTGGTTCTTCGAGCAGTTCGTGCTGGCGCCGCGCGATGATTGGCAACCACGGCATCCGGAGTGGCGCTACCTGTTCAACTCCTACTACCAGAGCGTCGGCCCGATGCACGCGCGGCCGCAACGCGGCCTGTTGACGCGGCCGACGCTGGCCGAGGTGCTGGATTTTCGTGCCCGCGTGGACGAAGCCATGGGCAGGTTGCTGCAGCAGGACGTGGACGAAGCCACCCGTGCGCTGGTGGTGCTGGGACTGAACCACGAACAGCAACACCAGGAATTGTTGCTGACCGACATCAAGCATCTGTTTTCCATGAACCCGCTGGAGCCGGCCTGTGCCGAACTGCCCACGCCGGCGCCCGCGGCCGCGACGGAATTGCAATTCATTGCCCGGGATGGCGGGCTGGTCGATATCGGCCATGCAGGTGATGGCTTTGCCTACGACAACGAGTTGCCGCGTCACCAGGCATTGCTGCTACCGCACGCCATTGCCAACCGCCTGGTGACCAATGCCGAGTACCACCAGTTCGTCGAGGACGGCGGCTACACCACGCCGACCTTGTGGCTCAGCGCCGGCTGGGACACGGTGCAGCGCGAGGGCTGGCATCATCCCTTGTACTGGGATGACGAGCTGGCCAGCGAGTTTACCCTGGGCGGGCGGCGCGAGTTGGACCCGGCGGCCCCGGTGTGCCATGTCAGCTTTTTCGAGGCAGATGCCTTTGCCCGCTGGGCGGGTGCCCGTTTGCCCAGCGAGGCCGAATGGGAACATCTGGCGGCGGCGCAGCCGGCCGTCGAAGGCCATTTTGCCGACGGCGGTGACTGGCATCCGCGTGCTGTTGGCCCGCTGGCAACCGGGCAACCGGGCCAGTTGTTCGGCGATGTCTGGGAATGGACCGCCAGCCCGTATGTCGGTTATCCCGGCTTCACGCCGCTGCCCGGCGCGGTGGGCGAGTACAACGGCAAGTTCATGTCCGGCCAGTGGGTGCTGCGTGGCGGTTCCTGTGTCACGCCAGCCGATCATTTTCGCATCAGTTACCGTAATTTTTTCCATCCGCATGAGCGCTGGCAATTCATGGGCGTGCGACTGGGACGTGATGCATGACGTCATCCGAACAGACATTGCCGAGCGAGGATCAGCGCCCGGGCGGTGAAGCCATGCTGGAAGATGTCCTCGCCGGATTGGCTGCCCGTCCGCGCCGCTTGTCACCGAAGTATTTTTACGATGCGCGTGGTTCGGCCCTGTTCGAGGACATCTGCCAGCAGCCGGAGTATTACCTGACGCGCGCCGAGCTGGCCTTGATGGACCAGCATATCGACGCCATCGCCGCGATCCTGGGGCCGCGGGTGTGCCTGGTCGAGTACGGCAGCGGCAGCGGCATCAAGACGCGCATGTTGTTGCAACACATGGACCAGCCCGTGGCCTACTTGCCGGTGGAGATATCGCGTACGGCTCTGGAAGCGTCGATTGAACGACTGCAACGGCATTTGCCGGACGTCGTCATGCTGCCCGTGGTGGCGGATTTCACGCAGTCGGTCGCGCTGCCAGCACCGCCGGAATCGACTCGACGCACGGTGGTGTATTTTCCGGGCTCGACCATCGGCAATTTCGAGGCGCCCGTCGCGACCCGATTGCTGGCCAACATGGCCCGTGTCATGGGCCCCAACGGCATGGCATTGATTGGTGCCGACCGGGTCAAGGACCCGGCCGTCATGACCGCCGCCTACAACGACGCTGCGGGTGTCACGGCACGTTTCACGCTGAACATGCTGGCGCGCTTCAACCGTGAACTGGGGGCCGATTTTGATCCGGGCGGCTTCCGGCACGTGGCCGAGTACAACAATAAGTTGCAACGCATCGAGACGTTCATCGAGTCATGCCGCAAGCAGGACGTGCACTTGGCGGGGCAAACCTTCCACTTCGCCGCCGGCGAACGCATGCTGGTGGAGATCAGTTGCAAGTACTCGCGTGAGACCTTTGCGCGTCTGGCGGCGGCCGCCGGCCTGGCCGTTTTCGACGAATGGACGGATCCGGCGGGATTGTTCAGCCTGTTTGCCCTGCGCTGCGCCTGAGCACCGTCGTCAGCTTGGCCCGTACATGGGATAGAGGTTGTCTTCTTCCTGACTGAAGCGTTGCTCCAGCAGGTCGCCCATAGCCTTGTGATCCTGCATGAACTGCGCGCGTGCCGTGCTGCTGCTGAAGCTGTCGTCCTTCCACTTGTTGACGAAAGCAACGACTTCCTTCGCGATGCCGTTCATGTCGGTACGGAACTCGCGCATCACCCGGCTTTGTTCGGCGTCGTCGGCCAGGCTCTGTTCCAGGTACACGTAGAAACGCACGTTTTCCGTGAGGATATGGCCCTGCAACGAGGTCTTCAGCCGTGCCAGGTCGCTGCCGATGGCCTTGTAATTGCCGGCTTTGGCCTGCTTGCCGATACGCGCGTACAAGGCGCCAAGTTTGGCATGGTGCTCCAGCAGGGTGTCGACCAACTTCGGGTCATGGCGTATCGAGCGGTGCTTGTTCTCCGTCGCAGCCGGAGCCTCGATGGTGAGGGATGATTCGGTGTTCTTGCGAAAAAAATTCTTGAAAAAGCTCATCGTGTACTCGTCCTGGTTCGTTGTCTGCCCGTCGCACGGCTATTGATGACATGGCAATCATAGCGAGAATCGCGTGTGGCTTCCGGGAAGTGTGGTTGCGGCATATCCGTGGCTGAACCGAATGCTGCAATGCAGCATCGCACGAAAAAATGTGAATGTTGATGATCTGAGTCAGGTTCTAGGCTTGCATGGCGTGCCGGATCGGTCCGTGCTGCCCGGCCCCGAAGCCAGGCGGTCAAGCAGATTGCCGGCGTACGCGATCCGGGCCGCGGGTTGGTCCAGTTCGGTACGGATCCGCAGGGTATCCGGCCCGTCCATGGTGTACACGCCCGGATCCTTGCGCAGCAGATCGATGAGGGCTTGCGGGTCGATGTCGGGGTTGTCGTTGAACACCAGGCGGCCGCCTTCGGCACCGAGCTCCAGTGTGCGGATGCCGAGTCTGCGTACCTGCTGCTTGAGGCCGGCAATGGCGAAGAGATTCTTCACGGCATCCGGCAACAGCCCGAAGCGGTCGATCATCTCCACCTGCAAGGCGCGCAATTCGTCCTCGTTGCTGCAGCTGGCGATACGCTTGTACAGCGTCAGGCGCGTGTGCACATCGGGCAGGTAATCGTCCGGAATCAGGGCCGGCAGATGCAGCTCGATCTCGCCGCCCGTTCCGGCAGTGCCCTCAAGATCAAGGTCCGTCAGGCGGCCGTCCTTGAGGGCGTTGACGGTGCGTTCCAGCAACTCGTTGTACAGGCCGAAGCCGATGGCCTGGATCTGGCCGGACTGGTCCTCGCCCAGCAGCTC
>CAZOXZ010000069.1:0-12693 GCA_964583865.1 uncultured Rhodanobacteraceae bacterium
GTACGGCGGGAAGTTGTAGTGGAACAGGAACGGGTCCTTGGACTCGCCCTCGGGAGCATCGATGATCTGGGAGTCACGCGCGGTGCCCAGCGTGACCGTGACCAGCGCCTGGGTCTCGCCGCGGGTGAACAAGGCCGAGCCATGGGTGCGCGGCAACACACTGGTACGCACCGAGATGGGGCGCACGTCGTCCAGCTGGCGACCGTCGATGCGGACCTTGGTAGCCAGCACGCTGTCGCGCAGGGTGTGGTATTCGATGTCCTTGAAGACCTTGCCGATGTCACCGGCACTCCAGCCATTGGCCTCGATCTGGTCGGCCAGACCTTCGGCGACTTCAGCCTCGACGGCTGCAATGGCATCACGGCGCTCGAGCTTGTCCTTGATGGAGAACGCGTCAGCCAGGCGGTTGCCGACGGCATCACGCACCGCCTTGTCGAGCGTGGCATCGATCTCCGGCGCCTGCCACTCGAAGGACTTGCGACCGGCTTCGTCAGCCAGCGCAACAATGGCCTCGATCGCGGCCTGCATCTGGCGATGACCGAACATCACCGCGCCCAGCATCTCGTCCTCGCTGAGGAGCTCGGCTTCGGATTCGACCATCAGCACGGCATTGGACGTGCCGGCCACGACCAGGTCGAGTTTGGAATCCTCCAGTTCGCTGACACCCGGATTGAGGATGTATTCGCCACCCTTGTAGCCGACACGCGCGGCGGCGATCGGGCCGTTGAAGGGCGCACCGGACAAGTACAGGGCTGCCGAAGCACCGATCAACGCGGGAATGTCGCCATCCACTTCCGGATCGCGCGAAACCAGCGTCGCAACGATCTGGACCTCGTTCATGAAACCGTCCGGGAAAAGCGGCCGGATCGGGCGATCAATCAGGCGCGAGGTCAGGGTTTCCTTTTCCGTGGGACGCCCTTCGCGCTTGAAAAAACCGCCGGGAATACGACCGGCGGAGTAGAACTTCTCGCGATAATCGACGGTCAACGGGAAAAAGGACTGGCCTTCACGTTGTGACTTGGCAGCAACCGCGGCCACAAGCACTTCCGTGTCACCCATTCTGACCATCACCGAACCCGAAGCCTGACGCGCGATCTCGCCTGTCTCCAGAGTGACTTCATGCTTGCCGTACTGGAAGGTCTTGCTGATTTTAGCCACGATTGAATTCCTGAGTTGTAAGAGCGCGTGCCGTCCACGCACGCAAGCAAACCGGAGCCATCTGCCTCATCGGCCGGACGGCTTGACCGCCCGGACATCCAGCGGCCGTCGCGGAACGGAGCCTGGTCCGATCAGCGACGCAGCCCGAGACGTTCGATCAGGCTGTGATAGCGGGTCAGGTCACGGGACTTGAGATAGTCCAGCAAACGACGACGTTGATTGACCATCTTCAGCAGCCCACGCCGCGAATGATGATCCTGCTTGTGGGACTTGAAGTGCTCGGTCAACTGGCTGATGCGCGTCGACAACAGCGCCACCTGCACCTCCGGGGAGCCGGTGTCATTGGGCGCACGACGATAATCCTCGATGACCTTGGCGGTCTGCTCGGCAGTAAGCGACATGAAATGTGATCCTCGAAAAACGGCAACAAGGCCCGCCACGCAGCACCCACCTGTGGGACTGCACGAAACCTTGTCGGAAACTGCGAATGTGATTGCAAGTCCGCTATTGTAACGGGTGGTCGACCCAGTCCACAAGACCCGCGACAAGCTGCCCACGGAATCGACACCTTGCCGTCGGTTTGGCGTTCATCGCAACGCGGCAGACAACCCGACCGGCATCGACCTGCTCATTCGCCGGGGGACAAATTGAAGCCACGGCGCACGGCCAGCTGTCCATCGCCAGCGGGCTCCAGCAGGGCCAGCAAACGGCCATCCTCGGCGTAGGCCCGGCCCAGGCCGTCAAGAGAACCTTCGATGCGTCGTCCCTGCGTCACCGCAAGGCATTGTGAGGCATCTAGGTCGATGCGCGGCAGGCCGGCAAGCCCGGCGTCGACGGGAAGCAGCGTCTCGGCAAGCCGCGACGAATCGGCGACAGCCGCCTCGAGACTGGCCATGTCCCGCATCCCGTCCGCACAGAAAGGAGCCACGCTGACACGGTGCAGTGCCGTGACGTACGCGCCGCAGCCCAACGCATCGCCGAGGTCGGACATCAGGCTGCGGATATAGGTGCCGGAGCCGCATTCGACTTCGACTCGCAGGCTGTCCGGGGCGAGCGCCAGCAACTGGAACCGAAAGATTTCGACTTCGCGAGGCGGTGCCGCAACCGCCTCGCCGCGGCGGGTGCGTTTGTACAATGGCACGCCATCCTGCTTGATGGCCGAGTAGACTGGCGGAACCTGCAAAATACGCCCACGGAAGGCCTGCATGGCGGCCTCGACCTGCGCCTTGTCCAGCGGTGGCACGGTACGACGACTGACAACCTCGCCCTCGGCATCGCCACTGCTTGTTGTCACGCCCAGCCGGGCCTCGGCGCGATAACACTTGCGACTTCCCAGCAGCAGGCCGGCGATCTTGGTAGCCTCGCCGAGGCAGATCGGCAACATGCCGGTCGCCAGCGGATCGAGGCTGCCGGTGTGCCCGGCCTTGCGCGCGCCGAACAGGCGCTTGACCTGCTGCAATGCCTTGTTGGAGCTTGCACCAAGGGGCTTGTCCAGCAACACGATGCCGTTGACAACTTTCGCCCCGCGGCGCGGAGCCGGCGCACGACTCACTGGCCGGGCTCCCCGCCTCCGCCGTCCGCAGGGGCATTGGCACGCAACAGTGAATCGATGCGCTCGCCGCGATCCAGCGAATCATCGTACTTGAAGCGCAATTCCGGCACGCGCCGGAGCCGCACCTGCCCGGCCAGACGATGCCTAAGCTCACCGGCATGATGGTTCAGCGCGGCCACGGCATCTTTGGACTGCTCGGCCAGCAAGGCGGTCACCCAGACCTTGGCGACGTCCAGATCCTTGCCGACTTCGACATCGGACACGCTGACCGACGGCAAGCCCTCCTCGCGCACCAGCTGGTGCACCAGCGTGCCGAGCTCACGGCGCAACAACCCCGAGAGGCGATCGGTTCGTTTGAAATCACGGGAAGGCATGGCAACTCCGGTTACAGGGTCCGGGCAACCTCGATGCGCTCGAAGCATTCGATGCGGTCGCCCGGCTTGATGTCGTTGTACTGCTTCACGCCAATGCCGCACTCGGTGCCGCCTCGGACTTCCTCGACATCATCCTTGAGGCGACGCAGCGATTCCAGCTCGCCCTCGAAGATCACCGTGTCATCGCGCAGCACGCGGATGGGCTTGTTGTGCTTGACCACGCCCTCTTCCACCATGCAGCCGGCGATCGCACCAAAGCGCGAACTGCGGAACACTTCGCGAACCTCGGCAATGCCGATGATCTCCTCGCGAATCTCCACGCCGAGCATGCCCGATGCGACCTGGCGGACCTGGTCGATGACATCGTAGATGATCGAGAAATAACGCAGATCCAGCCCTTGCGTCTCGATCAACTTGCGTGCCGCTGCATCCGCGCGGACATTGAAGCCGATGATCAGCGCATCGGATGCCTGCGCCAGGGTAGCGTCCGAGGCATTGATGCCGCCCACGCCGGCGGTAATCACGGAAATCTTGATGTCCTCGTTGCTGATGCTCTCGAGCGCGTCCTGCAAAGCTTCGGCCGAACCTTGAACATCCGCCTTGATGAGGATGTTGAGGTTTTCCTGCGCATTGCCCTTGCCCATGCGCTCCATGATGTCCTCGAGGCGATTGGACTTGCTGACCAGGCGCGACTCGCGACGCTTCTGCTCACGCTCGGCAGCCACATCCTTGGCCAGCCGCTCGTCAGCCACCACCGTGAACTCATCGCCGGCATTCGGCACGCCCGACAATCCGAGCACCTCCACCGGCATGGACGGCCCGACGGCCTCGGGCTGCGCCCCATCCTCGTTGAACATGGCGCGGACGCGACCGTACTGCACGCCACATACGGCAAAGTCACCCCTGGACAGGCTGCCCTGCTGCACCAGCAGGCTGGCGACCGGCCCACGGCCCTTCTCCAGCCGCGACTCGATGACCACGCCACTGGCGTTACCTTCGACAACCGCCTGCAGTTCCATCACCTCGGCCTGCAGCGAAATCGCTTCCAGCAATTCGGCGATACCCTCGCCGGTCTTCGCCGACAACGGCACGAATTGGGTATCACCGCCCCAGTCCTCGGGAATGACCTCATGCTTGGAAAGACCCTGTTTGACGTTGTCGATGTTGGCGTCTTTCTTGTCGATCTTGTTCATCGCCACGATGATGGGCGCACCCGCCGCCTTGGCGTGATTGATGGCCTCGACCGTCTGCGGCATCACGCCATCATCAGCCGCGACAATCAGCACGACAATATCCGTGGCCTTGCTGCCACGCGCGCGCATGGCCGTGAATGCGGCGTGCCCGGGCGTATCCAGGAAGGTGATTCCGCCCTTGTCGGTCTGTACATGGTAGGCACCGATATGCTGGGTGATGCCGCCGGTCTCGCCGGAGGCCACCTTGGTACGGCGGATGGCATCCAGCAAGGACGTCTTGCCATGGTCGACATGACCCATGATGGTCACCACCGGCGGCCGCGGCACCGCGTCGCCCTCGGCAACTGCCTGACGCCGGGCTTGCAACACGGATTCGGCACCCTTGTCCTCGGCAGCGACCGGGTTGTGTCCCAGCTCTTCGACCACCAGCACGGCCGTATCGTGATCGATGCTCTGGTTGATGGTCGCCATCACGCCCATGTTGAACATCACCTTGACCACATCGGCACCCTTGACGGCCATCTTCTGCGCCAGATCGGAGACCACGATGGTCTCGCCGATCGGCACATCCCGCACCTGCGGTGTATCCGGCCGGGAAAAGCCGTGTGCGGTACTGCCACGTGACTTGCCGGCGTGACCGCCGCGCGAGCGGCGCCGGCTGGAACGACGAGCCCCCTCGGACAAATGCAGACGGCGACGACTCTCGCTCTCGCGCGAACCGCGATCGCCACGCTTGCGTTTGCCGACTTCCTCGCGCGGCTTGCGCGTGCTGCGCTTGTCACGTGCCGACTCCGCGGCCTCGATGTCGGCCGGCGTTGCCACCGGCTCGGGCTCGGCAGGCCCCTCTTTCTCGGCGGGCGCCTCCGCTTCGACCGGTGTATCGACAGTCTCTTCGGGCTCGCTTTCGGCTTCCACAGGCGCCGCTTCCACCGCTTCCGCGGCCGTTTTCCGTGCCTCGGCTTCCGCCTTGCGCAGTGCCTCGGCCTCGGCCGCCGCGCGCTCGCGTTCCAGCCGCGCTTCCTCACGCTGCTGGCGCTGGCGTTCCCGCTCGGCCTCTTCCTCGGCAGCGCGCTGGCGTGATTCCTCCAGCTTGCGCAACGCCTCTTCGCGCTCGCTCTCGATCGCTTCGTTGTCTTCCACTTCGCTGCGCTTGACGTAGGTTCGTTTGCCGCGAACCTCGACACTGACCGTCTTGGCCGCGGCGCCACGCGCACCACGTCCGGAGCCACCGATTTTCAACTCGCTGACCTTGCGCCGGCGCAAGGTCACCTTGCGCGGCCCGTCAGCCGCGGCATCAGCAGCGGCCCCATCGGCCTTGCCATGTGCGCGCCGCAGGAACCCGAGCAGCTTCGCTTTCTCGTCATCACTGACGGTTTGCTCCGGCCCGGAGAAGTCCATGCCGGCATCGGCAAGCTGGGCCAACAACGTGTCCGCTGAAGTCCCCAATATTTCGGCCAATTGCTTGATGGTTACCTGTGCCATGTTCTGATTCTCCGACTGTCCTGTGCGCGGCATGCCGCGGCGTGCCTCGATGAGCCCGTTGTGTCCCCTCAACCTGATTCACGCTCCAGACGTTCGATTTCGGGGGCACGGGCGGCCAGGATCAAAGCACCTGCGCGCGCTTCTTCCATGCCGTTGATATCCATCAAGTCCTCGGTTGCCAGTTCGGCAAGATCCTCGATGGTGGTCACACCACGCTCCGCCAGCGTGTAGGCCAGCGCATCATCCATGTCGTCAAGCGCCAGCAGCTCTTCGCTCGGCTTGCTTTCCTCCAGGCCTTCCTCGACCGCCAGCGCATCGGTCAGCAACGCATCACGTGCACGCGAGCGCAACTCCGCGACGATGTCTTCGTCAAAGCCTTCGACCGCCAGCAACTCGCTGTCCGGCACGTAGGCAATTTCCTCGATGCTGGAGAAACCCTCCTGCACAAGGATGCCGGCAATCTCCTGGTCGACTTCCAGCTTCTGCATGAACAACTCCGAAGCCGCCTTCTGCTCCGCTTCACTCTTGGCCGCGATATCGTCAAGGCTCATGACGTTCAGCTGCCAGCCGGTGAGCTTGCTGGCAAGGCGCACGTTCTGGCCGCCACGACCAATGGCCTGGGACAACTTGTCCTCGGCAACCGCCAGGTCCATGGCATGCTTTTCTTCGTCGATGATGATCGACTGCACCTCGGCTGGCGCCATGGCGTTGATCACGAACTGGGCCGGGTTGTCGTCCCAGGTGATGATGTCGATACGCTCGCCGTTGAGTTCGTTCGAGACAGCCTGGACACGCGAACCGCGCATGCCGTTGCTCGCTCCGATGGGATCGGTGAGATTGTCATGCGCGACCACGTCAATCTTGGCCCGATCGCAGGAATCACGGGCGCAACCCTTGATCTCCACCAGGCCCTGGCCGACTTCCGGCACCTCGAGACGGAACAGTTCAATCATGAACTCCGGCGCCGTGCGCGACACGAACAACTGCGGACCACGTGGCTCCGGGCTGACCTCGTACAGATAACCACGCAGGCGGTCACCGATGCGAACCGACTCGCGCGCAATCCCGCGGTCACGTGGCAACATGGCCTCGGCGTTGCCGCCAAGATCAAGATAGACGTTGCCCCGCTCGACGCGCTTGACGATGCCCGTGACCAGCTCGCCGACACGATCCTCGAATGCTTCCACGACCAGGGCACGCTCGGCTTCGCGCACTTTCTGCATGATCACCTGCTTGGCCGCCTGCGCACCGATGCGGCCATACTCGGCATTTTCGATCTGTTCCTCGATGTACTCGCCGACTTCGGCATCCGCGCGCTCGTCCAGTGCATCCATCAGGCGCAACTGGAAGTCAGGCGACTCCATTTCGGCATCATCGGCGATGATCTCCCAGCGACGAAAGGTTTCGTACTCGCCGGACTCGCGATCCATGCGCACACGGATATCCGCCTGCTGGTCCGGATAACGCTTGCGCGCAGCCGATGCCAGCGCCGCCTCCAGGGCACCGACAATGACTTCTTCGTCGACACCTTTCTCGTTGGCGACCGCATCGACCACCATCAACAGTTCTTTGCTCATGACTGTCAGCTCCTGCCGGCGCGTCCCCGCGCCCGCTTCTTCTTGCCCTTGCCGCGATGCCCGCCCTTGCGCGGCTCGGACACCAGACCCAGTGCGGCCCAGTCCGGCTCGACCCGGGCCTGTTCAACATCGGCAAAATCGACCGTCACCGGCCCATCCTGTCCACAATCCAGTTCGATGACGTTGCCGTCCACACGCAGCACCGTCCCTTTGAGGCGTCGTCGACCGTCACGCGCCAGACGCAACTTCAGCTGCACCATCTCGCCAATCGCAGCGGCCACCTGTGCGGCGGTGAACAGCGGACGATCAAGCCCCGGCGACGACACCTCCAGGTTGTACTGGCCATGAATGCGATCCTCGACATCCAGCCAGGCCGCAATGTCGCGGCTGGCCGCCTCGCAATCATCCACATCCACCGGACGCCCGGCCTCGACGCAATCGATGTACACACGTAACCGGGACTTGCTGCCGGCCGGATGCCATTCCACGCCAAGGCACTCCAGACCCAACGGCTGAATTACCTCATCCAATTGTCGGGCCAGCGCGCGTGTATCCAAAATCTACCTCGTACAGAAACAAAAAATGGGCACATGGCCCATCGTTGGCATCGCAAATTGTCCGGCGATGCCAGATCGCCCGGTAACGACATGCAGGCCCGAGCAGCCAGACCTTGCACGTCGCGACCAACAAAAAAGCCTCCGTTGGAGGCTTTCCTGCCAAAACTGGTAGCGGGGGCAGGATTCGAACCTGCGACCTTCGGGTTATGAGCCCGACGAGCTGCCAGACTGCTCCACCCCGCATCAGAGTCAGGCAATTGTAATGAGACCGTCGCAACAAAGCAACCGTTCTTGTTCACGCGCCCGGTTTGCCGGCCCGGATGTGGCAGTTTGCCGGCTGTCGCGGCCTGATTCCGCTGTGCCGGAAGCGCGCCACGAACGCACGGGCGCCTGTTCCCGGCCGTCGTCGCATGCCTGCACAAGTCGACAGATGGCACGGATCAGGCCCGTGAGCTTGTGTAACCCGGCAGGCAAGATCGCCGGGCTTTCCTGAGAGCGGTCAGGCCACGCGTCGCGAGCCCGACCGGCTTGCTCAGGCGCCGAAGGCCTGTTGGCACCAACCGAGGAACGGGCCCCAGTACAGGCCCATGGCCAGCAGGGCCAGACCATTGAGGCTCAACACCACGCGGAATGGCATGTCCTCGACCGGTGCCAGCTCGCTGCCCTCCTCCGGTTCCTCGAAATACATCACCCAGACCACGCGCAAGTAGTAGAACAGGCCGATGATAGCGGTGATGACGGCGAGAATGGCCAACCACAGGAAGCCGGCGTCGATGGTGGCCTGCAGCACCAGCAGCTTGGCCCAGAAACCCCACAGCGGCGGGATGCCTGCCAGAGAGAACATGGCCATGGCCATCAGGCCGGCGAACCAGGGCGCACGCTTGTTCAGGCCCTTGAAGTCGGCGATGTTCTCGGCTTCGAAGCCGGAACGCGCCAGGGCCAGCATGACACCGAAGGCAGCCGTGGACATCAGCGCATAGCAGATGACGTAGAACAGCGCCGTGCCGTAGCCGAAGGTATCACCCTGGATCAGGCCGAGAACCACGAAACCCATGTGCGCGATGGTGGAATAGGCCAGCATGCGCTTCAGGTTGGTCTGCACCACGGCAACGACGTTGCCGATGATCAGCGACAGTGCCGCGAGAATGGCCAGGATCAGCTGCCAATGCTCCAGCATCGGCTGCATGCCGTACTCCAGCAGGCGGATGGCCAGGCCAAAGGCCGCCAGCTTGGAGACCGAGCCGATGAAGTTGGTAACCGCGGTCGGTGCGCCTTCATAGACATCCGGCAGCCACATGTGGAACGGCGCGATGCCGAGCTCGAATGTGATGCCCACCAGCATGAAGATCAAACCGAACAGCAGCAGATTGGAATGCGCCGCCTGCGGGATGACGGCGGCGATCGTCACCAGGTCCAACGAGCCGGTGGCACCGTAAATCATCGACATGCCGTACAGCAGCAGCCCGGACGCCAACGCGCTGAGGACGAAGTACTTCATGGCCGCTTCGGAGGACAGCGGCGACTCGCGATTCAGCGCCACCAGCGTGTACGAACACAACGCCAGCAGTGCCAGACCAAGATAGACCGTCACCAGGCTGCCGGCCGAGGCCAGGATCATGGCACCCAAGCCGGCGAACAGCGTCAGCACGTAAAACTCGCCGACATGCAACCCGCGCTGGGCCAGGTAAGGCCGTGCGTACACCATCACCAGCACGACCGCCAGCAGGATGAAGCTCTTCAGCAAGGTGGCCATGCCATCGCTGACATACATGCCGCCAAAGGCCGTCAGCTCGCCGGCCATGCCGTTGGCAACGACCAGCCAGATTCCGACCACGGCGATGCCGATGGCCAGGTAATGGGTCACATTGCGCCGCCCGGCAGGCAGGAACACGTCGATGAGCAACAGCACACAGGTCGCCGCGGCCAGGTACAGCTCCGGCAGCATGATGAGTAGATCGTTGACAGTCGGCATCACGGCGTCCTCAGACCAGTTGCGACACGAGATGGGCGATGGACGCATCCATCATGTGGGTCAGCGGCTGGGGATAAATACCCAATGCCAGCACGCACACGGCAAAGGCCGTCAGCACCACGGCCTCGCGCGGGGTGATGTCGGTCATCTGCGCGGCGATATCGCTGCGCGGCGTGCCCCAGATCAAGCGCTTCAGCCACCACAAGGTGTACCCGGCCGCGATGATGAGCGTGAATGCCGTACCCAGCGCGACCCAGATATTCACCCCGAAGGTGGACAGGATGACCATGAACTCACCGACGAACCCGCTGGTACCGGGCAGGCCCACGTTGGCCATCGCGAACAGCACCATGAACGCCGCAAACCACGGCATCACCGTCGTCAGGCCGCCATATTTGGCGATCTCACGCGTGTGCGCACGGTCGTACATGACGCCGATGCAGGTAAACAGCGCGCCGGAGACAAAACCGTGCGAGATCATCTGCACCAGTGCGCCGGACAGGCCGAGCTGGGCCGTTTGTGCATCGGCGCCATTGCGCACCAGCAGGATGGCAATGAAGATGCCGACCGTCACCAGGCCCATGTGCGACACCGAAGAATAGGCGATGACGCGCTTCATGTCCGGCTGCACCATGGCCACGTAGCCGATGTAGATGATGGCGATGATGGAGATGATGATCATCGGCCAGGCCCAGAACATGGTGGCATCCGGCAGCATCGGCAGCGAAAAACGCATCAGGCCGTAGCAGCCGACCTTCAGCATCACCGCCGCCAGCACCACGGAGCCACCGGTTGGCGCCTCGACGTGTGCATCCGGCAGCCAGGTATGCACCGGCCACATCGGCACCTTGATGGCAAACGCGCCCCAGAAGGCCACGAACAGCCAGATCTGCGTGGTCAGCGAGAACTTCAGCGTCTGCAGCGTGGCGATGTCGAAGCTGCCGGCATCCAGGCGCATGTAAATCAATGCGATCAGGAAAAACACCGAACCGACGAAGGTGTAGATGAAGAACTTCATCGTCGCGTACACGCGCCGCGGACCACCCCACAGGCCGATGAGAATGAACATCGGAATCAGCATGGCCTCGAAGAAGCCATAGAACAGCATGGCATCAGCAGCACTGAACACGCCCACCTGCAGACCGTTCAGGGCCAGCAGGCAAGCCATGTACTGGTGCACGTTCTTCTGGATGATTTGCCAGGCACCACCAATGGCCAGCACCGTGATGATGGTGGTCAGCAGCACCAGTGGCAGCGCAATGCCGTCCACGCCGAGGTGGTAGCGGATACCGGCAATGTCGCTGAGTGGCAGGTTCTCGACGAATTGCAACGCCGCGGTGGAAGCGTCGAAGGCCGGCACCATGGCAAAGCTCAGGAGCATCAGCGCCACGGAAATCAACAACGCCAGCCAGCGCGCCAGGCGCGGGCGTGCATTGCCGGCTGCCAGCACCACGACGGCGCCGACCAGCGAACCCCAGATCAGCAGGCTGAGAACGGGCCAGGATGTCATGGCAGATCCTTGCAGCAAACACGGAGTTGGCACGGCACACAGGCCATGCGGTCACACAAGCCGGTGCCAGCCGGCACGAACGACAACCAGGACAACATCAGCTCACCCCTCCAAAGAACCAGTTGCCACCGAGGATGAGGATCAGGCCCAGCACCATGGCAAACGCGTAGTGATACAGATAGCCGGACTGCAAACGCCGCAGCTGGCCGGAGATGCCGTGCACCAGATGCGCCGAGCCGTTGACCATGAAGCGCTCGATCAGCCCGACATCACCGCCCTGCCACAGCAAACGGCCCAGTTTCTGGCCGCCGCTGGCAAACAGGCCATACTGCATCTCGTCCATCCAGTACTTCTTCACCAACATGCGATACAACGGGCCGGCCGCCTTGGCGGCCTTGTCGGCGATGGACGGATTGAAGACATAAACCCATGTCGCAATGGCGAAGCCGGCCAGCATCAGGTACAGCGGCAGGCTGGTGAAGGCGTGCCCGATCATGGCGCCGGCGCCGTGGAAGTGGTGCGCAAGACCGGCCAGCACGTCATGTTCAGGCAGAACCATGATGGCATCGCCGAACCAGCCGCCGTACAGCAATGGCTCGATGGTGGGCCAGCCGATCACCAGCGAGAACACTGCCAGAATCATCAGCGGCACAGTCACCACCAGAGGTGACTCCTTGGGCTTGTGCGGCAGCACGCCTTCGGGCGGATGATCGTCATGGCTGAGCGAGGTGTCGACCTTGAACTTCTCCTTGCCGTGGAAAGTCAGGTACAACAGACGGAAGCTGTACAACGAAGTGACCAGCACTCCGGCGGTAACGCAGAACTCGGCATAGCCGGAGAAAAACACCTGCGATTCGGCCACGGCCTCGATGATGGAATCCTTGGAGAAGAAGCCTGCCGTGCCCGGGAAGGCCACCAGCGCCAGCGAGCCGATCCACATGGTGATGCAGGTGATGGGCATGTACTTGCCCAGCCCGCCCATGCGCCGCATGTCCTGGCCGTGGTGCATGGCGATGATGACGCTGCCCGAGCCCAGGAACAGCAGGGCTTTGAAGAAGGCATGCGTCATCAAGTGGAAGATGCCGCCAGCGTAGGCCGACACGCCCAACGCCACGGTCATGTAGCCCAGCTGCGACAGCGTCGAGTAGGCAATGACACGCTTGATGTCATGCTGCACGATGGCGATCAGGCCGGTGAAGAAGGCCGTGGTGGCACCGATGAAGAGCACAAAGGACAAGGCCGTGGTGGACAACTCGAACAGCGGCGACATGCGCGCCACCATGAAGATGCCTGCAGTGACCATCGTGGCCGCGTGGAT
>CAZOXZ010000070.1:0-11455 GCA_964583865.1 uncultured Rhodanobacteraceae bacterium
GCGTCCCGCCCGCATGCGGGCCAGAGGCCCGCGGTCCCTGGTGCGCGGCCAACCAGTCGCGGCGGATGCGCTCGCGGGCTTCGGCCACCAGATCGGAAAAGGTGGTCAATGCCACCAGTTGGCGCGGGGTGAACAGATCGCCGTAGGTGGTCAGGCCGTAGCTCAGCGTCCAGAAGTTCCGCGGGTCGTCGGGCAAGGGCGTTTCCGGGCGCCATTCGGGTTGTGCGGACTCGGCAACGGCCTGGATGGCGTCACTGGCAGCAAGATACACACGGCCACGGTCGCCCTCCGCCACAACTGCCATCAGTCGCTGGCCCATACGGCCGGCCGTGCCTTCGGCCTTGACGTACTTTGGTTCAATCGGGGTGTTCGATACCAGGCACTGAAAATGGGCCCCGCGTGACAATTTGTTGCCTTTTTTCGCCTCCGCCGGCGGCACGCCATCGCCATTGGCTTCGGTGCGCACCACAAAACGCCAGTTCTTGCCGTCCACCACCGGCTCCAGCCAGGCCTGCTTGCCCTTCTTGCTGGAGAGCACGTAGCTGGAGACCAGCGGCACCTCCACATCCTGAAAAGCCGGGTTGGGGCTTTTCACCGTGCGCGCCCAAAGCCAGGCGATCACCGTCAACTCTCGGCCCAGGTACGGTTTCAGGTCTTTTCTGGGTGCGCGGGTCTCCGACCCGCTTGCCGGCGAGACGCCGGCGGTCCCATTGACCATGGCCTCGGTGATTTTCACCTTCGGGTACAGATGGCCGATGCGTTTTTGCGCTTCGGCGCGCATCCAGTGGCCGTAGCGACGCACATCCTCGGCCAGGCCGCGGGCGCCGGACCAGTCCTCGCTGAGCTTGCCCTGCTTGTCGTCTTCGGGCAACGGGCCCACCGGCGGCTGGCCGGCAAACTTCGGCGGAATCTCGATCATGGCCTTGTTGATCAGCACCGCCACCGGGTTGAGGTCGCTGGCGTATGCCTCCAGGCCCAGGCGCTGGGCTTCCAGCGGAATGGCGCCGCCGCCGGCAAAGGGATCATGGAAGGCCGGCAGCTTGTCCGGGTTGAACAGCTCGGCCGCCTGCGGGTGCTTGTTGTTCAGCTCGCAGGTTTCGCGCCAACTTTTGTCGATCTCCTTGCGCGCCAACGCCAACACCGCCTCGTTGTTGCTGTTCTCCCACTTCACCAGTTGCCGGATGATGGCAAACAGCCGCCCGCGCTCGGCCTCGACCTTGTCCTTCCAGGCACGCGTGCGCCGGTCGCCGGGCACGGTTTCGGACGGATCATTCACCAGTTGCGCAAACAGCACCGCCCGCGCCGCCGCCAGAGGCCGGCGCGCCCACCAAAGGTGCAAGGTGGACGGGTGCCCGTGGCGAATGGATTTCTCCCGCGCGGCCGCGGCATTGATGTCATCCAGCGGCAAAGCCACCTCGATCAACTTGCGGTAACTTTTGATTTCCGTCATCACTCAACTCCAGTTTGCCGGCCGGGCGAGCCATGCCCTTCCGGTGGACAAAGTATCGCGGCCAGCCGTATCACCGGCTGAGACACCAATCAACGCCTCACGCCCCGCTGTCCCTGCCGCCGCTTTTGACGCCAGCCTATCGCAGCCCCGACAATGGAGCTAGCAACCCCGCCGGAAATAGCATCTCCGGCCCGACGCCCGCCAAGTGCGGGCGTCTCTTTTTGTGCGCCGGTGTTGAGCCAACGGCGTCACGTCGATTCCGCACAGGCCAGCAGGTCGTCAATGCGGTAGTTGATGGATACGGCGCCCGAATCCGGTTCCTGCCGGAAGGGCTGGCGGATGTAGTGCGGGCCGTCGATGGAGTCATCCTCGCCCACCCATACGATGGCCAGCCAGAACTTGTCGCCCTGGTTCAGCGCCGTCAGGATTTCGTTGCGGGTGACGGTGATGGTGTCGGCGCCGGCCGCGCGGCCCTTGACTTCGATGTGGCGGGCGTCGGGGATGACATCGCCTTGCATCGGTGGTTGGGCGGTGATGTCCCAGCCGCATTTGTCCGAGGACACGTCGGTGACGGTGTGGCCCAGCGCTTCCTCGTGCCGGGTGACCGCGTCCATGGCCAGTTGCTCGATGCGTGCGCGGGCCTCGGGATCGGCGGACCAGGTGGTCGGTTGCGGCTCACCGCACAGCCTGGCCATGAGGCCGGCGGGCACCACCAGGGCGCCGCCAAGAACCACCGGTGTTGCCGAGACGATGTTGCGCTGGGCTTCCAGCTTGCGCAGGCGAGCTTCCAGCCGCGCGGCCAGTTCTTCGGCCCGCTTGCGCAGGTTGCCGGGCTGGATGCGCGGCTGCTTGCCGGCCTTGACCTCGATATCCAGTTTGGCGGCGCGCTGGCTGAGGTAGTTGATTTCCTTGGTCAGGCGCGCCTGCACTTCGGCGCGGACATGGTCCAGTCGCTCGCGCCGGCGCTTGCTGACTTCGGCGTAGTGCTCGGGCACCAGCGTGGCGGCGGCGTGGGCAATGGCACGCTGCTCCAGGCCGGCCTGCAGCCAGTCTTCGTGCAGCAAGGGCTGCAGTAGCGGCAAGTCGTTGGCCGGCAGGATTTCCAGATCCAGATGCGGCGCGGCACCGGCAGCCTGGACGCGCCCGTCGGCAGACACGCGAATGAACTGCAGGCGTTGCGACAGAGTTCTGGCCGTGGCACCACTGCCCTCGCGGACCTCGTGCGACAGGATCAGCAGCAGCGAGGGTTGCTCGCCCTGGTCCACCGGATCAAACAACACGGCACCGCGCTTCAGCAGTGGGCGGTGGCGCATCATGATTTCGTCGATCACCGCCGCCATCAGCGGATGCGCCGGGTGCAGCAAGTCAGCGACGGGCTTGCCGTGCACGTGGATTTCATCTTTCTCAAAGCAGATGCGCGCGTAGCGTCGCAAGACCGGCTGACGATTATTGCTGATGCGCCGGTCGGCCTCGCGCAGGCTGGCCGGCACGTGCGGGATCTCATAGCGGTGGCCTTCACGCCGACGGGCATCGCCGCCGACATGGGCAAAGGCTTCGAGGAAAAAGCTGCGCAGGAAGTACGGCTGCAGTTTGCGCGCCTGGGCGCGGTCCATCTCGGCCTTGACGCGGTACAACTGCTCCAGCGACATGGTGCTGTCCACCAGTGAATTGCGTTGCTGGATGCGCTTGAGATGGTCATGATTGAGGGCGCCGTCGATGACTTCGTCCAACCTGGCGCGTACATTCGGCCGTTCGCCGTAGCGGATGGCCTCAAGCAGCAGTTCCTTCAGCGAGGCGTTGT
Organism: uncultured Rhodanobacteraceae bacterium; assembly: GCA_964583865.1. GTDB lineage: Bacteria > Pseudomonadota > Gammaproteobacteria > Xanthomonadales > Rhodanobacteraceae > DASSBG01. The sequence goes on from CAZOXZ010000070.1 coordinate 3,252, forward strand.
CGAAGGCCTCACCGAGAATGTCGAACACCTGGCCGCCCAGCGCTTCGCGCTCCACTTCCAGCTTGTCGAACAGGCGCTGGAACACCGCGCCTTCGCGGGTCTCCCGAGCCACCAGATTCCAGCAGTGGCAGACCTCGCGCTGGCCGATGCGGTGGATACGGCCAAAGCGCTGCTCCAGCCGGTTCGGGTTCCACGGCAGGTCGTAGTTGACCATCAAGTTGGCGTTTTGCAGGTTGACGCCTTCGCCGGCCGCATCGGTGGCCACCAGCACCAGCACATCCTTGTCCTGGCGGAATTTCTCCTGGATCTTCTGGCGTTCATCGCGGTTGACGCCGCCGTGGATGCTGACGACGGCCTCCGGGTTGCCCAGAACCTCGGTGATGCGGGTGCGCAGATAATTGAGCGTGTCGCGGTGTTCGGAGAAAACGATCAGCTTGCGGCGTTGGTCGTTCTCGTCGCGCATTTCCGGGGTGCCCAGCAGGAGTTCGCGAAATTGCGTCCACTTGCTGTCACTGCGTGAGTCAACCACGTGCCTGGCCTGCAATTCCAGCTCCACGAGGCTGGCAATCTCGGCCTCCAGCTCGGCAATGGTCCGCGAAGCCGTGGCCTGGTCGACGACCTGCTCGGCGTAGCGCTCGTATTCATCTGCAGCGAGTTCATCCTCGGCCTCGTCCAGGTTGTCGGGCGTATCCAGCGTGCGCGGCACGTAGATTTCTGACGCCTCGCCCACCTTGCGGCCGCGCTTGGCGAGCTTTTCATCCTCCAGGCGGCGTTGCAGCTTGGCGCGACGGCGTTTCAGGGACTGGTAAATGGCCTCGGGGCTGGACGCCAGACGCCGCTGCAGCAAGGTGAGCGCAAAGCCGACGGTGCCCTTGCGCTTGCCATCGAGCTGGTCGGCACGGTTCATTTCCTCGCGCACGTACTCGCTGACCGATTCGTACAAGACCGCCTCGGCATCCGAGAGGTCGTAGTTGACGGTGTAGGCACGGCGCTCCGGGAACAGCGGCTTGCCATCAAACTTCACCAGCTTTTCCTTCACCAGGCGGCGCATCATGTCGTCCACATCGACCTTGTGCGCACCCTCGCGGAACTTGCCGAAGAAACGGTCGCCATCGAGCAGCGACAGGAACAACTGGAAATCTTCTTCCTTGCCGTTGTGCGGCGTGGCCGTCATCAGCAGGAAGTGCCGGCACAGGCCGCTGAGCTGCTCGCCAAGCTGGAAGCGCTGCGTTTTCTCGACCTTGTTGCCGAAGTAATGCGCGGCCAGCTTGTGAGCCTCGTCGACGACGATGAGATCCCAGTGGGTCTGGTCGAGCCTGGCGCGGTAGTCGTCGTTGCGGGCGAGCTGGTCCAGACGGGCAATGAGCTGGTCCTGCACGGCAAAGTAATTGCCGCTGATCGAGGCTTCCTGTTTCTCACGGCTGAAGATCTGGAAGTCCAGGCCGAACTTCTCGTGCAGCTCATCCTGCCACTGGCCACACAAGGAGCCGGGCGCGACAATCAATACGCGCTTGGCATCGGCCCGCATCATCAGCTCGCGAATCAGCAGGCCGGCCATGATGGTCTTGCCGGCGCCCGGGTCATCCGCCAGCACGAAACGCAGGGGCTGGCGCGGCAACATGGCCTCGTACACCGCCGAAATCTGGTGCGGCAACGGCTCCACGTTGGAGGTGTGGATGGCCATCATCGGGTCAAACAAATGCGCCAGCTCGATGCGCAAGGCTTCAACCGCCAGCTTGAAGTGCTCACCATCGGCATCAAAGGACCAGGCCCTGCCGGTGGTGGCGATATTCAACTCGCTCTCGTCCGAGCGGAACAACATGCGCTCGGCAAGGGAGCCATCGCTGGCCTTGTAGATCACGGTGAGGCAATCATCACCGACCGGCGTGACCGACACCAGCGTGACCACACCAGCCGGATCGATACCAACCACCTGGGCGCCTGCCGTCAGTTCTTCCAGTTTCATGGATGCTCCTTGTTGTTCACGCCAAGCCGTCACGTCTACCGCCGTGAACGTAGCACAACCGCGGCGTGCGTAGCGTCCCACATGACCGAGAACGGCAACCCGTGGAACTGGATGTCACCCACGGCGCCATGCGTGCGTGCACGAGAACCATCCGACTTCTCGATGCCTGTTCGACTTCCTGAAAACCGGAATGGCATGAGCGCAAACCCGCAGGCGACTATGCGGAGGCCCCGGTGTCGCCACGAGACCGCCGATGGCACCGGCTTTTGTGGTGCAAGTGTGTCGTCCGGCTTGCTCAGGGCAACGCCTGGAACCATTCGCGAATTCGCAGCGCCATCAGTTTGCGGGACTGCGTGAGAAGCTCATCGTATTCGGGCGCGATATCTTCAGGCAGTGGCGCGCCCGTGCCGTGGTGTGAGAGTGGTCATCGCGCATGTTGCTGCCAAGCCACCGTGCCCTGTCCGATTGCGCTGCACGCAATGGCCCGATTTTCGGAAAACATGCGATTCAGTTTTCATGGGCAGCTCCCTGCCGCTCGGCATGGAACAAATCAATATAGGCTTGATAGGCGAATTGGCGGTTGCGTGCGTGGCCAGTGATCTCGCGCAGAATGCCGGCCTGCCGCAGGCGCGACACAAGGTTGTTGGCGGCCGCGTAGGTGGTGCCTATCAGTTGCTGCACGTTGTGCACCGACACGATGGGGTTCTGGTAGAGATGCTGCAGCACCCGGTGACCGTTGCCGGCGGTGCGACCAAGCTGTTCGGTGATCCGCTCCCGATCATCCTCGCGCAGAGCAAGGATAGCGCGTGCCGTGTCGGTGGCTTGCGCACAGACCTCGATGACACCTTGCACGAAAAAGGCCAGCCACGGTTCCCATTCACCACGATCTCGCACGGCCTGCAGGTGTTCGTAGTATTCCTGCCGGCGCTGCTTGAAATACCAGGACAAGTACAGAACGGGCTGTTGCAGCACCTCGCGTTCGCACAGCAGGAAGGTAATCAGCAGGCGTCCCACGCGCCCGTTGCCATCGAGGAATGGGTGGATCGTCTCGAATTGCGCATGCGCGAGGCCTATCTTGATCAGCAGGGGCAGCTCGGTGTCGGTATGCAGGAAGCTCTCCAACGCCCCCAGCGCCGGGGCCACCTCATGCGGAGGTGGAGGCACGTGCGCGGCTTCCGCGAGGGTACAGCCGGGCGGACCAATCCAGTTCTGGGTGGTACGCAGCTCGCCCGGCATGAGGTGCGAGCCACGGGTACCGTCCAGCAATGTCCGGTGGATCTCCCGTATCAGCCGCACGGACACCGGCAGGTCGGCGAGACGCTCGAGACCGTAGTTCATGGCTCGCACGTAATTGACCACCTCGTCCACATCCTGCGGCCGCTCTGGATCCAGGATACGCGCCTCGGCCGCCAACACGTCTTGCAGCGAGCTTTGCGTGCCCTCGATCTGGCTGGACAGCACGGCTTCCTTGCGCACGTACATGAGTACGAACAGGTCGGCGTTGGGCAGGGTCTGGATCGATCCATCCAACCGCCCCAGCGCCCGATCGGCGCGTGACAACAGCACTTGCAGCTCCGGCGACAGGGTGATCGGCGGCTCTGGAGGCAAAGGCGTTGGCAAAAAGGCCCGATAGCCGGTCGGTTGGCGGATGTAACGTCCGGCACGAAGATGCCGTGGGTCTGTGCTGCTCATGCTATACGCTACGTTCAACATGCAACCAGCTTGGCATTATATTAAACGCTGCATTTAACATGTCAATCGTCCGCCACGGTATGCAACGCAGGCGTTACTTGCGTGAACCGGTGACCGGGTATCAGCACCGAGGCTGCGATGACCACTTCAACACCACGGCACGGGACGCGATCAGAGTCGGACATCTGTCGGGCACAGGGGCCCGCCGAGGCATTTTTCGCATACTCAAGCGCCGCAGATGGTGGTTGAATTCGCCGGTCATCAGCCGTTGCCCCACAACCGATCGAGCACCTGACCCACGCGTTTCGCATCCGCCTCGGCGAGCGTTCCCAACGATCCACGGATCAAGCGGGCGTCCAGCGTGAAGAGCTTGCAGCGCACAACCGAGGGTGCGGGCAGGCCGGCGCTGGCCAGATCATTGACGGCGCAGTCCAGTGGCCACGGTGCGTGATGCGCCGAGGTGATCATGGCCAGCACGACGTGACCCACGGGCGTGTTGAAGGCCTTGGCACTGGAAAGCACCAACGCCGGGCGATTTTTGCTGGCGGCGCGGTCGGTGAACGGAAACGGCACGCGCACGACCTGCCAGCGTTCAAAGGCCACGGTAGGCTTCCTCGTCTTCGCGGGTGGCCCATTCCGTCAGAGTGCCTTCGACAGCCTTGAGGTATTCGACGTCCAGCGGTTGCACGCGACGAACGCGCGCGGTGCCGTCGTCTTGGAGTTCCCAGACGAGGGAATCACCCGGTGCCACCTGAAGGGCTTCACGGATACCCGCAGGAATGGTGGTCTGGCCCTTGGCGGTGATCTTCCCTATCGCATTCACGGCATTACGTCCTTACGGTAAGGATTGCATTGTACTCCGAAGTCACTCTCACCCGCTGAGACCGACGCGGTAATTGTCAAAAACGCTTCCCACGAGCGTGAGGCTGGTTGCAGCGTAATGGGTTTCCGGCAGGCGTCCAGGAACCTGAGCAGCAGAAACACCGGCCTTCGTCTCCCTGGTCAAGGCCTGCGACCGGCACGGTTGCGAGACCTGTCGCGCGACGACCGGGACGGGTGCCGGCCCGACGTTGTCTGGCTTAACCCGCGCCGTGGCCGGGAGCCTGGGCAGCAGAAACACAAGCGGCTGCGGCTGCGCCCTTTTGGCCCGATTTCCCGCCCATTTTCGTTAAATAACAACCAGTATTCGCCTCAAATGGTCGAAAAATCGGTCTCAAAATGGCTGTGCCTCGCTCACATGGTTCCTACCGCCCAGGCTCCTGGCCACCCCGAATCCGAGGCAATGGCAGCGTGAATGCGCGGACCTCATTGATGACAAATCACCGGGCCTGTCGGGCACATTTCTTCGAGCGGGCAGTTTCCATCTCATGCGTCCTCGAACAGCGATCCCTGGCTTGCCTTTTCCTCACCCAACCACTGGTAACGGACAGGGCGGGTGAGCTTTGTCATGTGGTGTTCCTCGACCGCCTGTTTCAGCCATTGGTCGAGCTGGGTCGTGCAAAGCCCGGTGGCGTCTTCCAGTGCCTTTTTATCCATCGGCCGGCGAGCCGTCATCGCCATCTGGCGGAGAAAATGCTGGTACAGGGTGAAGGCCGCAGGCAAGGTCCATTCAGCGGCAGTCTCCGTGGGCGATGCCTCGGGATCGGCAACCCGGACCGGTTCGGCATCATCCGTGGCGTCAGGTACTGCAGCGTCTCGCACGGCATGCGGTTCGGTGGGGATGGTGTCGTGCGTCGGCGTCTCGTCCACTGGGACGAACAACCGGTCAACGGCCACGTCAGAAAGTTGTGCGGACAACCGATGGGCACCAGCACGAATCAATTGCTCATTGCCGGATTGCGGATCCTGCGATGAGCGCACCCAGATGGGTACCCAGTTGTGTTTCAGGTTTTCGCGCGCGCCGGTCCAGGTGCCGCCACGGGTGCCGGATTGCACCACCACCGTGGCTTCCGACAGGCAGTAAATGTACTTGTTGCGCTGCATGGCGTTGCCGGCATTGAAGCCGGCCTCGGGATTGACGGCACAGACCAACGCCAGATTGCCGTTCCGCAGATGCTTGCGATAACGGCTGGATGACATGGCACGCAGCATGTCCTTGAACAATACGCCGACCACGGTGCCCTCCACGTCGAGGGCGCCTTGCATGGCATGGCTGTCCACGCCACCGGCACCGCCGGACACGACGGAATGGCCGGATTGGGCAATTTTCGCACCCAGGCCCTGGCTGAATTGCAGATCCTCGTTTGCTGCATGGCGCCCGCCGACTACGCCGATGCCGCCCTGGCTGAGCAGCTTCAGGTTGCCGCAGGCAAAAAGAAACGGCGGAGCCTGGTTGCCCAGGCGATTTTTCAGGCGCTCAGGATAGCTGGCATCGCCGCGGGTGAGGATGTCGAGCCCGGCACCTGTCCACTTGTCCACGGCCACGGCCAGCGCCGAGCCTCGATCCAGCAGGGCGTGGATGCGATCGGCCGTGATCTTCGGATCCGTCCAGTTGGCCAGGAGGTCATCGCTCCCTTCGCGCAGCAGGGCGCCGGGGCGCAGTTTCTTGTCCCGCAACCACCAGGCAAACCGGCCCCATTCGGCATTGCCCAGCGGCTCGATGACCGTCCCCGCGCGCTTTGCAAAGTGCGCGGTCAACAGCAGGATGGCCTGGGTATCGTCGTTGAGCATGGATCAGTTGCCGGGCGTGAAGGCCGCGAGGGCTACAGGATAAACGCTGCCGCTGCCAGCCCGACGCAACAAGGCCGCAGCGACGGTCAGGGTCCAGCCGGAATCGATGATGTCATCCACCAGCAGGACCGGGCCTTCCGGCAGCCGGCCGCGAACGGCAAAGGCACCATCCAGATTGTGGCACTGGTGAAAACGATTGTCTTGCGCCTTCTGCGGGGCGTTGTCCCGCGTCTTTTCGATGACGGCATGAAAGGGAAGCTGCAGCACGGCCGCCAGGCGTTCGGCGAAGTCCAGTACCAGCTTCGGATGCCTGCGCGATGGAATGCAGGTGACCCATTGCGGCGCAGGTTGCGGCCGCCAGCGCTCGCGGATCATGTCGGCCATGGCGGTAACCAGTTCATCACGAAACTTCCCCGCATGCTTGTCGGCAGCCACCATCTTGCCCCAGGCTGCATCGCCCCAACGGCTCAGTGTACGGCCTTCCTCGGCACGCAGGCTCATGGCCAGGTTGCCGCGAAAGCCGTACTCCGGGAAAGCGCCGGCCGCAACCTGTTTCTTGGTCTTCAACGGGAACTCGGAATGACGCAGAAACTGCGCGGCGGCAACCACCAGTTCGTGTGCCGGCGTCGGCTCGAACAGGGGCTTGCCAAGGCAGTTGGCACACTTCCCGCACGGCGCGGCGGCGGGATCATCCAGTGCGTTTTCCAGGAACTGCATCAGGCAGCCGGTTTCCGCCACATAAGCCTGCATCTGCTGCCACTCGGCCTCACGCATGCCCGTCAAGCGCTGGATCTTCTCTTGGTCCAAGCGGTAATCGACAGGCGTGCGGTGCCACTTGCTGCCGTCCTTCATCACGGGCGAAGGGCGCTCCACGCTGAGAAACTTCAGAACCTGCTGAATCTGGGACTGGCGCAGGTTGACTTGTGCCTCCAGCGCGCGGACGGACAGGCCATCCGAATCATCCAGCGCGGAGAGAATGGTGCGGACCTGCTGGCTGTCCGGGAACGAGGAGCGCCGGAAGAACGCGTGAATGTCCTCGTCCTCGGTGCCGGCAAGCAAAAGCCCGTACGCCTGATCCAGGGCCCGGCCCGCGCGTCCGACCTGCTGGTAATAGGCCACCACCGAACCGGGCATCTGGTAGTGAATGACAAAATGCAGGTCCGGTTTGTCATAGCCCATGCCGAGCGCCGTGGTGGCGACCAGCACCTTCAGGCCGTTGTGGAGCAACTTGCCTTCCAAGTGCTCTCGGTACGTGGTGCTGTCGGCAAAGCCCTCATGCTCAATGCGGCCATGGTAAGCCGCCGCGTCGATGCCGCGACTTTGCAGCCAGTCGCAAACTTGCGTGGCGTCGCGCGTGGTCAGCGTGTACACGATGCCGGTGCCATCCAGCGCCGGGATGGTCTGGGCCAGCCACGCCAGACGGCTGGCTTGATCGGGCATGGCAAGGTTTTGCAGGGACAGGCTTTCGCGAACGAGGCTGCCGCGTTGTACATCCACCTCGCCGAGCTGGGTGACGATGTCGTCGATGACGCGCTGGTTGGCGGTTGCCGTGGTGCCCAACACGGGCATGTTCGGTGGGAGCTGGCGCAGGATATTCACCAGACGCCGATAGTCAGGCCGGAAATCATGGCCCCAGTCCGAGATGCAATGGGCTTCGTCAACCACCAGCAGGCCGATGTCATCAAGAATTGGGCGCAACAACTCTTCCATGAATGATGCATTGGCCAGGCGCTCCGGCGACACCAGCAGGCAATCCACCTCGCCAGCGTGGATCTTGCGGTACAGCTCGGCGCGCTGGTCGCTGTTGCTGGAATTTATGGTGATGGCCCGGATGCCGAGGCGCCTGGCTGCATCCACCTGGTTGCGCATCAAGGCC
>CAZOXZ010000070.1:11465-12687 GCA_964583865.1 uncultured Rhodanobacteraceae bacterium
ATGATGATGCTGGGGCCGCGGCCCGCATCGCGCAACAGTCTGGTGGCAATGAAGTACACCGAGCTCTTGCCCCAGCCTGTCCGTTCCACCACCAGCAGCTTCCGGTGACGATTGACCAAGGCGTCAATGGCCTCCCATTGGCCGGCACGAAACCTGGCTTGTGGATTGTTGACTGCCTTTCGCAGAAGTACTTCAGCTGCATGCTTGTCCATGGGGCCTCCTTGTGTGGATCACACCCGAATCTGATTTCCAGCCTCGATTGCTTTCAGCCAGGCCTGGGAGCCTGGACCGCCAGCCGTCATGCCCTGCCCGACCTTCATCGCCGCATGTTGTGCAAGCGAGTTGGCAACAACGCGTCGTCCTCGTCCACCGGCACGACATCACTCTGCGGAGATGGCCGCGCAAACCGCTCCTGATTTTCTTGCAACGGGCCGACAGCATACTCGGCCCAGAAGGCAGCGTTGACTGCAGCCGGCTCTCCCACCAGCACCCGGGCCGCCACGGGACTGTCCGTACGCGCCCACTCGGGCAATGCAACCATGGCATTGGTGTCAGAACGCAGGATGAGACTGACGGTGTGCAACGCTTGTTGTCACTGTGGCGTGATGTTGGCTCCGGCTGCGTCGGTTGCAACCTGTGGCGCTCGACATGCCGGATCCGCGCTGGCGCGCTTGATTCGGCCTGCCACGGTCGCCGGATACGGAAAAGCCCCGCGAGTGCGGGGCTTTCCGTGTTGCTTGATGTGCGCTGGGAAGCGCGGCTTACATCATGCCGCCCATGCCACCCATACCGCCCATGCCACCCATGCCACCGGCGCCGCCAGCGGCGTCGTCGTCCTTCGGCAGTTCGGCGATCATCGCCTCGGTGGTGATCATCAGGCCGGCGATGGAGGCTGCGTTCTGCAGCGCCGTGCGGGTCACCTTGGTCGGATCCAGGATGCCGAGCTCGATCATGTCGCCGAACTCGCCCGTGGCGGCGTTGTAGCCGAACGTGCCCTTGCCCTCGACAACCTTGTTGAGGATGACGCTGGATTCCTCGCCGGCGTTGTTGACGATCTCGCGCAGCGGGGCTTCCATGGCACGCAAGGCAATGGCCACGCCGTGCTGCTGGTCCTCGTTGTCACCCTTGACACCGGCGACGCTGGCCATGGCACGCACCAGGGCGACGCCACCACCCGGAACCACGCCTTCCTCGACGGCTGCGCGCGTGGCGTGCAGGGCGT
>CAZOXZ010000071.1:0-12460 GCA_964583865.1 uncultured Rhodanobacteraceae bacterium
GGCAGGGCGCCGAACAGGGCGGCGAAGGTGGTCATGAGGATGGGGCGGAAGCGCAGCAGCGCGGCACGGCGGATGGCGTCGTGTGCGCTCTTGCCGCCGCGCCTGGCCTCGATAGCGAAGTCCACCATGAGGATGCCGTTTTTCTTCACGATGCCGATCAGCAGGATGATGCCGATGATGCCGTCCACCGATAGCGACATGCCGAACATCAGCAGCGCCAACAGGGCGCCGACGCCCGCCGGCGGCAGAGTGGACAGGATCGTCAGCGGGTGGATGTAGCTTTCGTACAATACGCCGAGGACGATGTAGATCACCACCAGTGCTGCCAACAGCAGCAGGACCTGGTCACCGAGCGTGGCCGAGAACTCGGCCGCGGTGCCGGTGAAGCCGGCGCGCACGGCTGGCGGGATGCCGATGTCGCCGGCGGTGGCCTTGACGGCGTCGATCGCCTCGGAAAGCGAGTATCCGGGGGCCAGGTTGAAGGACAGGGTCACCGACGGCAGCTGATCCTGGTGGCTGACGACCAGCGGCGTGCCGCGGACATCCGGCGTCACCAGCGTGGACAGCGGCACCAGGCCACCGCTGCCCAGCGCCAGACCGGTGTTGGCCTCGCCGATGCCGGTGGCGGTGGATGAGTTGGACGAGGACAGCATGCCAAGGCTGGTCGCGCGGCTGCCGGTCAAGGCCCCGCCGCCCGTGGAGCGCACGTACAGGGTGTTCAGCAGGTCCTCGCGATTGCGAAACTCCGGGGCCACTTCGAGGATGACCCGGTACTGATTGAGCTGGGTGAAAATGGTGGAAATCTGGCGCTGACCAAAGGCGTCATAAAGCGTGTCGTCGATGGCTTGCACCGGCACGCCCAGACGACTGGCGGCGGTGCGGTCGATCTCCAGATGCAGCGTCTTGCCGTTATCGGCCAGGTTGCTGCCGACATCGGTGATCTGTGGCAGTTGCCGCAGGGCACGCAGCATTTTGCCGGCGGATTCGGCCAGCGCCGCCTCGTCGAGGCTGGACAGGCTGTACTGGTAGGCGGTCGGGGATACCCGGCTGTCCAGGGTGATGTCCTGCACCGGCTTCAGAAACAGCTTGACACCGGGGATGTCGGCAACGGCGGCATCCAGGCGTTGCAGTACCTCGTCCAGTGGCCCACGTTGGTTACGGTCTTTCAGGACGATGCTGAGCTGGCCCTGGCTGAGCGTCGGGTTGGTGCTGCCGGCACCGATGAAGGCGGACACGCCGCTGACGGCCGGGTCCTGCTGCAACGCAGCGGAAACCTGGCGCATGCGTTCTTTCATGGCACCGAAGGCAATGTTGTGATCGGCCTGAACCACGGCGGCAACCAGCCCGGTGTCCTGCTGCGGCAGCAGGCCCTTGGGCATGACGACGTACAGCGCGACGGTGACCGCCACGGACAGGGCGGCCACGCCGATGGTGGCGCGTGGATGATCCAGTACCCAGTCCAGGCTGCGCTCGTAGGCCGCGACCGTGCGCGCCCACCAGGTCAGGCGCCCGGCGGCTGCGTGTCGCTCGTGTGCGTCTTCGGTTTCGGGCAGGGCATCCGGTTTCAGCAGGTAAGCCGACATCATCGGCGTCAGGGTCAACGACACCAGCATGGAAATGGCCACGGCAGCTGTGAGCACCCAGGCAAACTCGTGGAACAGCCGCCCGGTGACGCCCGGCATCAGCAACAGCGGGATGAACACCGCGATCAGCGACACTGTCAGCGACAGCACCGTGAAGCCGATCTCGCGCGCACCGGTCTCGGCGGCGCGCACGCCATCCATGCCTTTCTCGATGTAGCGCACGATGTTCTCGACCATGACGATGGCATCGTCCACCACGAAGCCGGTGGCGACGGTGAGCGCCATCAGCGAAAGATTGTCCAGCGACATGCCCGCCGCCGCCATCACGGCAAACGTGCCCATCAGTGACAACGGCACGGCCACGGCGGGAATCAGCGTGGCCCACACCCGGCGCAGGAAGACGAAAATCACGGCCACCACCAACAGTACCGCCAGGATCAGCGTGATCTGCACGTGGTGCACCGAAGCGCGGATGGTGACCGTGCGGTCGGAGAAGACATCCAGATTCACGTCCGCCGGCAGCAGGGCGCGCAGGTTCGGCAGCAGGTAACGTACCTGCTCGACGGTGTTGACGATGTTGGCACCGGGTTGGCGGCGGATGTCCAGCAACACGGCAGGATCGCCGTTGGCCCAGGCGGCCAGCTGGTTGTCCTCGACGCCATCGATCACGCTGGCCACGTCACCCAGCCGTACCGTGGCATCGCCGCTGTCCTTGATGATGACGGCGGCATACTCGGCAGCGCTGGCAAGCTGGTCGTTGGTGCTGATGGCCCAGGTCTGGCCGGCACCGTGCAGCGAGCCGGTCGGGGCGCTGACGTTGGCTCGAGCCAGTGCCTGGCGCACGTCTTCCAGGGTCAGGCCGACGCTGGCGAGTTTGGCAGGATTGACCTGCACGCGTACCGCCGGACGCACGTTGCCGGCGATGGAAACCAGGCCGACGCCGGACACCTGCGACAAGCGTTGCGCCAGGATTGAATCGGCAAATCGGGTAACTTCGCGCAAAGGCGCACTGTCGGATGTCAGCACCAGCGTCAAGATGGGCGCATCGGCCGGGTTGACCTGCTTGTACACCGGCGGATAGGGCAGGTTGCCGGGCAGACGGGCAGCGCGCAGGGCCGACTGCACCTCCTGCGAGGCAATGTCGATGTCGCGGTTCATGGCGAACTGCATGACGATGGTCGACAGGCCTGCGGCGCTGTCCGAGGTCATCATGTCCAGGCCCGAGATCTGGCCCAGTTCGCGCTCCAGCGGCGTGGTCACCAGGGTGGCCACCGTGGTGGCGCTGGCACCCGGATACTGGGTGGTCACCACCAGCGTGGGCGCGTTGATCTGCGGCAGTGCCGAGACCGGCAGCTGGCGATAGCCGAGCACGCCCAGCAGGAACACCGCCAGCATCAGCAGCGAGGTGGCAATGGGGCGGCGGATGAAAATATCCGAGAACCCCTTGCCCGGCGTTGCGGGTGCCGATCCGGCCGGCTGCCGCTGGTCGTTCTCAGTCATCATCGTGTTGCGGGCCACCTGCATCAGGCTTGCCGGGGCTGCTCGAAGGCGTGGCCACGGGCACGTCGCCCGGTTTCAGCGGCGTCACCTTGCTGCCCGGCTTCAGCCGGAACATGCCTTCGGTCACCACTTTGTCGCCGGCCTCAAGCCCTTCGCTGATGAGCGAATGCGATGGATCGGAATCGCCACCAGTCACCACCGGTTGCATGCTCACGGTGTTGTCCGTGCCCAGCAAATAGACAAACTCGCCGTCCGGCCCGCGCTGCACGGCCTGGGACGGGATTACCAGGCCATCCTCGACGCTGCCGACCTGCAACCTGGCCTTCACGAACTGCCCCGGCCAGAGCTTGTCATCGTTGTTGGGGAAGCGGGCTTTCAAGCGGTAGGTGTTGCTGCCGGCGTCAATGCGATTGTCGATGACCTCGAGCTCGCCATCGGCGGCCAGTGTGTGCTGGTCGGTGCTGTCCAGTGCGGCCACGGCCAGTGGCGTGGCCGCTTGTGCGGTGCGGACAGCGTCCAATGTTCCGGCAGGCAGCGAAAACATCACGTTGACCGGGTGGATTTGTGTCACCGTGACGATGACATCGCCCGTGCCGATGACGTTGCCCGGATCGACCTGGCGCAGGCCGGCTTGGCCGTCGAAGGGCGCGCGTACCTTGGTGTAGTCGACCTGCAGCCTGGCATCGCGCACGGCGGCGGCATCGGCGGCCACGGCAGCCTTGAAGCGCTGCACGGTGTTCTCCAGCGTGGTCAGGTCCTGTTGCGAGATGTAGGACTTCTTGTAGAGATCACGGCTGCGTTCGAGGTTGCTTTGCGCCGTGGCCAGCTGGGCCTGGTCCTGCTTTTGCCGTGCTACCGCCTGGTCCAGGGTGGCCTGGTAGCTGCGCGGGTCGATCTCTGCCAGAACCTGGCCTTTTTTCACCGGCTGGCCTTCTTCGAAGTCCAGGCTCAGCAGCAGGCCGCCGACCTGTGGCCGCACGTTGGCGGTGCGGTGGGCACGGACCGTGCCCTGGGCAAACAGGTACACGGGAACATCCCTGATCTCCACCGGGACGACCGTGACGGGAACCGGACCCTTGTCCGCTTTCGGGCCGTCCGGGCCACCGCCTTTGTCCGCCGGGCCGCCGAAGATGCGATAACCCAACAGGACTGCCAGTGCGATGGCGATGATGACAAGCGCAATTTTCCCACGCGACATGCGATGCTTCCTGAAAATGACTGGTTGTGCCGGCTGACCATGATCACCCGGATTGTCTGAATCAGGAATGTAGCGTCAAACACATGTTTGTGAACGTGCCACAAGGCATAGATGCCAGCGCCGGATGGCTGCGCGCGGCAGCCATCCGGACTGTTCGCTCAGCTGGCTGCCTGGCCGTTGGCGTGATGCTGTTCGGTGAGCTTGCGCATCACCGGCAGGCAAGCCAGTGCGATCACGGTGCAGACGATCGCGGCCAAACCCAGCTTGAAGAACAGGTCGGTGTACACCGACATGGTCTCGACCGGATCGGTGACGCCCTCCGGGATGCTGGCCAGGGTGGCCACCTTGCCGCCCCAGTACTGTGAAATGCCGGTGGCCACGAAGTAGGCACCCATCATGAAGCCGCCCATGCGGGCCGGCACGTAGCGGGCCACCATGGCCAGGCCGAGGCCGCTGATCAAAAGTTCACCCAGGGCCGCCGTGCCATAGCCCCAGACCATCAGCCAGGAGGTGGTCTTGCCCGGCTCGGTGGTGAAGTGGCCCGCCGAGCTGTAGATGAAGAAGCCGACGGCCACCGCCGCGAAGCCCAGCGCGAACTTGCCGGCGATGGGCAAGTCGTTGCCGGATTTGCCGGCGCGGGTGTAGATCCATGCCAGGATCGGGCTGAGAATGAAAATCCAGATCGGGTTGAAGGCTTGGAACTGCTCCGGTGACCAGTCCCACAGATGCATGCCAAAGACATTGAAGCTCCAGTCCACGTTGCGCAGCGCGAACAGGTTCAGCGAAGTCGACATCTGCATGTAGAAGATGAAGAAGAACACTGTTTGCACGGTCAGGATCAGCGCCGCGATGAGGCCGGCGCGCTCGTGCTTCTCGCCGGTCTTGATGAGATAGATGAAGATGCCGGCCACCACCACGGCAGCAATGCGCACGAACCACAGGGCTACCGTCTGGTATTCCAGGATCACGGTGGAGATGGCCACGCCGATGGCGCCGCCGATCAACACCTTGACAAGGGTGGAAACACGCATGGGCCGGTGGTCGGGCTCGGAGCCGACATGGGCCAGGGTCTGACGCATGATGAGGTAATTGAACAGGCCCAGCAGCAGGCCGACCGCACACACGGCGAAGGCCACGTGCCAGCCCAGATGGTTGCCCCAGTGCTCATTGACGTAGTTCTTGATCCACGGGGTCAGCAGCATGGAAATCATGGAGCCGAGGTTGACCGCCATGTAGTAGATGGTGAAAGCGCTGTCGATACGCGAGTCGTCACCCTCGTAGATCTTGCGCACCATGTTGCCGGCGTTGGCCTTGAACAGGCCGTTGCCGACCACGATCACACCCAGCGCCAGGAACAGGAAGCTCACGTTTTCGGTCGGTACCACCATCAGGGCGTAGCCAAGGGCCAGTACCAGTGCGCCCAGCAACATGGTGTGGCGCGTGCCGAAAATCTTGTCACCGACCCAGCCGCCGATGGCCGGAGCCACGTAGATCAGGGTGGCTGCCGCGCCCCAGGTGAGGTTGGCGCGCTCATCCGAAAAGCCGAGCCGCTGGACCATGTAGTAGATGATCAGCGCCTGCATGCCGTAGTAGCCGAAGCGCTCCCACATCTCGATGAGGAAGATGGTGCAGAATGAGCGGGTCTGTGAGGTCTTCACGGAAGCTGTGTTCATGTTTTGTCCTGCTTTTGCGGAAAGTGCCCCGTTGCAACGGCACGGATATGTCGAGGCGGCTGGATGAATGAGTGATAAACGGAACCCGAAGATGCCAAGAATACCCTATCGTGGCCAGAGGCGGGAATGGGGCGTGTCAACGCGGGCTCCAGCCGCTATCCTTGCCGGATGCAGACATACCTCGACCTGCTGCGGCACGTGCTGGAGCACGGCAGCCGCAAGAATGACCGTACCGGCACCGGCACGCTGAGCGTGTTCGGTTGGCAGATGCGTTTTGACCTGAGCGCCGGGTTTCCGCTGGTGACGACCAAGAAGATCCACCTGAAGTCGGTGATCCACGAGCTCCTGTGGTTCCTGGCTGGGGACACCAACATCGCCTACCTCAAGGACCATGGCGTGCGTATCTGGGATGAGTGGGCCGACGAAAACGGTGATCTGGGCCCGGTGTACGGTCGCCAGTGGCGTGCCTGGCGCGGTGCCGACGGCAGCGTGCACGACCAGATGGCCTGGCTGGTCGAGGAGATCCGGCGCAATCCGGACTCGCGCCGGCTGGTGGTGAGTGCCTGGAATGTAGGTGAGCTGGACGCCATGGCGCTGCTGCCTTGCCATTGCCTGTTCCAGTTCTACGTTGCCGACGGCAAGCTCAGTTGTCAGCTCTACCAGCGCTCGGGTGACATCTTTTTGGGCGTGCCATTCAACATCGCCAGCTATGCCCTGTTGACGCACATGATTGCCCAGGTGTGCGGGCTGGAAGTGGGCGAGTTCGTGCACACGCTGGGCGATGCGCACCTGTATTCCAATCATCTGGAGCAGGCGCGCACGCAGTTGCAGCGTACGCCGCGCCCGGCGCCGCGCTTGCGGCTGAACCCGGACGTCAGCTCGCTGTTCGATTTCCGTTACGACGACATTGCCGTGGAAGGTTACGAGCCGCATCCGGCCATCCGTGCCAAGGTGGCCGTGTGACGATCGCATTGGTGGCGGCCATCGACCGCAAGGGCGCCATCGGCCGCGGCAATGCGATGCCGTGGCACCTGCCGGATGATTTTCGCCACTTCAAGCGCTTGACCATGGGCAAGCCGGTCATCATGGGCCGCAAGACGGCCGAGAGCATCGGCATGGCCTTGCCCGGGCGCGACAACCTGGTGTTGAGCCGCACCGGCGAGGCGCCCTTTGCCGGGCAGCGAGTCATGCGCTCACTGGACGAGGCCTTGCAGGGCGATGGCGAGAAGATGGTGATCGGCGGTGGCGAGATTTATCGCCAGGCCCTGCCGCAGGCGAGCGTGATTCATCTGACCGAGGTCGACACCGTCATCGACGATGCGGACGCCTGGTTTCCGAGCTTCGATCGCCAAGCCTGGCGGGAATTGTCGCGGCAACATCATCCGGCCGATGAACGCCATGCGCATGCCTTCGATTGGATCACACTGGAGCGCACAGCCCCATGAAAACTGCAAACGCCAATGCGCTTGATGTGGTGGCCGGCATTCTTTGTCGCGGTGATGACATCCTGCTGGCCCGGCGGCCGGCCGACAAGGAGCTGGGCGGCTTCTGGGAATTCCCGGGTGGCAAGCATGAGCCCGGCGAGGATGATGTCACGGCGCTGCGGCGCGAGCTGATCGAAGAACTTGGTATCGAGATCGTGCACAGTACGCCGCTGGTGAGCGTGCTGGGAGGCACCGGCACCCGGCCCTTGCGCCTCACGGCTTGCGTGGTGTGGTGCTGGCGCGGCGAGCTGGTGGCGCGTGAAGGCCAGGCACTGATCTGGCGCAGGCCCGCTGACATCGATGAATCCGTGCTGGCACCTGCGGATCGGGGCATTCTGGCCGTGTGGCGGCAGATGGCGGTCAGTCGGCGTGAGCCACCAGAGTGCGCGCCATGAGAATGTCCCGTTGGCGATCGCAGCCGACGGTGAACACATGGTCGCCGACTTCCCGGAATCCGTGCCGGGCATAGAAGCGGATGGCACGCGGGTTGTGCTCCCACACACCCAACCAGGCGGTATGGGAGTCTCGTTGGCGTAGTTCGGCCAGGCACCGCGCCATCAGGCCATCCGCCAGGCCACTGCCGTGCCATGGCGCGTCGAGGTAGAAGCGCAGGATTTCGCCGGGATGGCGACCGCGGATGGCGGCAGGTCGTTCGCTCCAGCGCAGTTGGGCATACGCCACCAACGCGTCACCGTCGTCAGCCACCAGCGTGATCCAGTCCGGCCGGGCAATCTCGGCGCGCTGGATGGCGGGACCGTAGCTGGCCTGGCAGTGGGCGGCCATGTCGGCAGCGCTGTTGCCATGGGCAAAGGTGGCGCGAAAGGTCTTGTCCGCCAGTTGGGCCAGCGCTGCGGCATCGGCGACACACGCCTGGCGGATGGACGGCAGCTTGTTCGCGCTCAATCGATCTCCAGCTTCTTCAGCTTGTAGCGCAGGGCGCGGAAGGTGATGCCCAGCTTGCGCGCCGCGGCTGTCTTGTTGTACCGGGTTTCCTTCAGTGCCTGGACGATGGCATTGCGCTCGACACTGGAGATGTAGTCATCCAGCGGCAGGCCCTCGGGCTTGACCGGCGAATCATCGGCAGGTGGTGCGGCATTGTCGCTGTTGCCGGCGGGATCGGTGGCTGTGACACGCGTCGGTTCGGCGTGCCTTGCGCCCTTGTCCGCCGTCTGGCTGCGCTCGGGGATCATCAGGTCCGCGGCACTCAATCCGGGGCCGTCGCTGAGGGCCAGCGCGCGTTCCAGCAGGTTCTCCAGCTCGCGCACATTGCCGGGGAAGTCGTACTCCGCCAGTGCGGCCATGGCCGAGGCGTCGAGTTTGGCGTTGTCGGTGCCGTTTTCCTCGACCAGTCGCTTCAGAATATGCGCGGCCAGCTCCGGCACGTCGTCCGGACGTTCGCGCAAGGGCGGCACGCGCAGCTCGATGACGTTGATGCGATAGAACAGATCCTGACGGAAGTCACCGGCGTCGACCAGTGCGGCCAGGTCCTTGTGCGTGGCCGACAGGATACGCACGTCGATGGGCAGCTCATCGCGCCCACCCACGGGGCGCACGGCTTTTTCCTGGATGACACGCAGCAGTTTTACCTGCATGTGCAATGGCAGCTCGGCGACTTCGTCCAGAAACAGCGTGCCGCCGTTGGCGGCCTGGAACAGGCCTTCCTTGTCCGCATGGGCGCCGGTGAAGCTGCCTTTCTTGTGACCGAAGAACTCGCTTTCCATCAGCTCGGAAGGGATGGCGCCGCAGTTGACCGGCACGAAAGGGCCATCGGCGCGCGGGCCCTGCTCGTGGATCAGTCGGGCAACCAGCTCCTTGCCCACGCCGGATTCGCCGCTGATGTACACCGGCGCCTGATTGCGCGCCAGCTTGGTGATCATGGTGCGCAACTTTTCCATGACAGCCGAGGAGCCGATCAGGCGGTTGGCGCCGGCATCGGCCCTGCCGCTACCGGACACGTTGAGCGCGGTCTCCACCATGCGCCGCAACATCTTGATATCAACGGGTTTGGAGACGAAATCGAAGGCGCCGGCCTTCAATGCGTCCACCGCCGCATCGACATTGCCGTGAGCCGTGATCATGGCGACCGGCATGTCCGGGTACTTGTCGGCGATCAGCTTGATGATGTCCTGGCCGGAACCGTCCGGCAGGCGCATGTCGGTGAAACACAGATCCCAGGCACGCGACTCAAGCAGCTTCACGGCCTCGGCCACATTGGCTGCCGTGCCGACATCCAGGTTCATGCGACCCAGGGTGATGGTCAACAGTTCACGGATGTCGCGTTCGTCGTCGATGACCAGGACGCTTCGCTTGTCGCTCATTGCAGCTGTGATCTCAGGGGAATGCCGCAAGGGTAGCGCGAGCGCCTGCCAAGGCAAAGCACCGGCTTGCCCGCGAGGCTTTCCCGGGGCTGTTCAGCGCGTACCGGAAATGCGCGCTGGTGGTGTCAGGGATATGCGGAAACAGCTACCGCCGCCTGGCAGGGAAAAATAGTCCAGGCTGGCCTGGTTGGCCTCGCACATCTGCCGGGAAAGATACAGCCCCAGGCCGGTACCCAGTTCGTGCGTGGTGAAGAAGGGCTCGAAAATCCGCTCGGCGACCTTGGGCGGGATTCCGGGGCCGCGATCGGACACTTCCAGCACCGGCGTGCCCTTGGGGTGATGCCGTACCGTGATCATGACTCGCGCGGGCTCGTTGGGCATGCGCCCGTAGCGCAGCGCGTTCTGGACCAGGTTCCACACCACCTGGTGCAATTGCCGGCCATCGGCCACCGCTGCGACTTCGGTGGTCTGGACCGTGGCGTTGAGGGTGTCGTTGCCGAGATCGTTGGATGCGGTGTACTCATCGATGAAGCTCAGCGCCCAGGCGTTCAGATCCATCGGTTCGGAACGAGAGCGTTCGCGGCGCGACAACTGCAGGATGTTCTCGATGATCTCGTTCAGGCGACGGGAATGGTTGGTGATGATTTCCACCATGCGCTGGTCCGCCGGATCCAGGTCTTCCGATTCGGCCAGCAGTTGCGCCGAGTAGTCAATGGCTGTCAGTGGATTGCGGATCTCATGCGCAATCGATGCTGACAGCCGGCCCAGCGATGCCAGGGTCAGCTCTTCGGCTCGGCGGGACACCAGCGAGGTATCGTCGAGGAAGATCAGCAGGTTGGAGTCATCGTTGGGCGACAGGCGGGTAAAACGCGGCACCACCTCCGGCACGCCCTCGGCCAGCGAAACCGAGGATTCGTCGCTGTAGCCGGCGGTCCGCCAGCGGTACAGGCGGCGCGACAACTCCGGTGCCAGCAGCCCCAGATCACGTTGTTTGGCAGGCGGGCTTCCCAGCAAGATCCAGGCCGACTCGTTGATCTGGTGGATGTGGTTGTTGTCGTCGACCAGCAAGACGCCGGTGCGCATGCGCCGGATGATCAGCTCGTTCACCTGGGACAGGTTGGCCAGGTCCACACCGCGCTGCGTGGCCAGGGCCTCGGTGGCACGCATTTGTCGTGCCAGTACGAAACACAACCACGCGGCCCCGAAATAGGCCAGGCCGAACAGCGAGACCTCCAGCAGTGCGCCGTAGAACGACTGGTCCGTCGGGCGCCACAACACGGTCCGCCCGATCATCGTTGCAGACGCGATGGCGGCCAGCATGAGCGAGCGCTGCAGGGGCAGCATCAAGGCCGCGCCCGAGATGTTGATGATCAACATCATGGCGATACCGGTGCGGGCATCGGCCATGGCCACGATGGCCAGGGTGGCCGCGGCAATATCGACCAACACGAACAGCGGCAAGGCCCATTGCACCCGAGGCAGCCAGCGTCGCGTGGTCAGCAACACGGCCACGGCGAACAGCAGATACGCCAGAGCCGTGGCGCGCGCCATGAGTGGCCAGTCCAACTTCACCCAGGTCAGCGCCAGTGCGCTGAATGCCATGGCGGTATAGGTCGCTCCCTGCAAGACCCTGAAAAGATTGGTGAAATAAAAGTCGTTGTGCAGCCGTTCGCCGTCGCTGCCGTGACTCTTGCTGGGGTTGTTTGGCGCCATGCGCTTTCAAATAGGGTCGCGTTGTTCGACAATAGCAGGGTTTGCAACCGCACGGGTTGCAGTCACGGGCCGGCCAGACGGTGGCCCGGATCCATTTTCCCCGCAACAATCCAGGATGTCAGCATGAACTTTCACGAGTATCAGGCCAAGCAGTTATTCGCCGACTATGGCATGACCGTACCACCGGGCAAGGTGGCGGACAGCCCGGACGCCGCCGTCGCGGCGGCCGAGTCCATCGGTGGCACGCAGTGGATGGTCAAGGCGCAGGTGCATGCCGGTGGCCGCGGCAAGGCTGGTGGCGTGAAGTTCTGCAGTTCGCTGGACGAGGTTCGTGAGGCAGCTGCCGGCATGCTGGGGCGCAAGCTGGAGACCTACCAGTCCGCCGGTCGTGCGCTGCCGGTGAACCTGGTGCTGGTCACCGAGGCGACCGATATCGCCAGGGAGCTGTACCTGTCGGTGCTGGTGGACCGCGACAGCAAGGCCATCACCTTCATCGCCTCGGCACGTGGCGGCGTGGATATCGAGCAGGTGGCGCGCGAGACGCCGGAAGAGATCCACACCATTACCATCGACTACGTCGAGGACCTGCAGCCCTGGCAGTGTCGCCGGCTGGGCTTCCGCATGGGCCTGGACAACAAGCAGGTGCGGCAGCTGACGACCATGATGCTGGGCCTGTACAAGCTGTTCAACGAGAAGGACTTGTCACTGGTGGAGTTGAATCCGCTGGCGATCCTCGAGGACGGCAGCCTGGCCGCCCTGGACGGCAAGATGAATTCCGATGACAACGCCGAGTTCCGACACAAGGACCTGGCGGCCATGCGTGATCCCAGCCAGGAGGATCCGGCCGAAGCGCGTGCCATCGAGCTCGGCCTGAACTACGTCACCATGGATGGCAACATCGGTTGCATGGTCAACGGTGCGGGTCTGGCCATGGCGACCATGGACGTGATCAAGCTGGCGGGCGGCGAGCCGGCCAACTTCCTCGACGTCG
>CAZOXZ010000072.1:0-249 GCA_964583865.1 uncultured Rhodanobacteraceae bacterium
GTGCAGATGGACCCGGGCCCGACCCCAACCTTGACCGCATCGGCACCGGCATCACGCAAGGCCAGCGCTGCATCACCGGTGACGATGTTGCCGGCGATGATCTGGACATCGGAGAACTCGCGTCTCACCCAGGCGACACGATCAATGACACCCTGCGAGTGGCCATGGGCGGTGTCCACCACCAGCACGTCCACGCCGGCCTCTACCAGGGCCGCAGCACGCTGCTCGGTATCCCCGCCGACACCGATG
>CAZOXZ010000072.1:259-12394 GCA_964583865.1 uncultured Rhodanobacteraceae bacterium
GCTGTCCTTGGCTGCGTCGGGGTTGTCGCGTGCCTTCTGGATGGCCTTGACGGTGATCAGGCCGCACAGGCGGTAGTCATCGTCCACTACCGGCACTTTCTCGATGCGGTGCTTGTGCAGCAAATCCAGCACATCGTTTTGCGGCGTGCCCTCGTGCACTGTCACCAGCTGATCCTTGCGTGTCATGATGTGGCGCACGGGATCGTCCAGTTTGCGTTCGAAGCGCATGTCACGGCCGGTGACAATGCCCACCAACCGCTCGTCATCCACGACGGGCACGCCGGAAATATTGTGCTCGCGCGTCAGTTGCAGGACTTCGCCGATCGTGGTTTCCGGGCCGACCGTCACCGGGCTGCGAATGACCCCGGCCTCGAACTTCTTCACCTGCCGCACCTGAGCGGCCTGTTGTTGCAGCGACATGTTCTTGTGCAGGATGCCTATGCCGCCGTTCTGCGCCATGGCCACGGCCAGGCGAGCCTCGGTGACGGTGTCCATGGCCGCCGACACGATGGGAATCTTCAGCTTCAGTTGACGGGTCAAACGGGTGGCGGTGTCCACCTGGGCCGGCAACACCTGCGAATGGGCCGGCACCAGAAAAACATCATCGTAGGTGAGCGCCTGGGCAAGAATACGCATCGATGACAATCTCGCGAGCTGAATTGATCCATTATAACGGATCGTCGATGATGTCCGACTGGACAACCACGTGTGAGCACGCCCTTGTCAGCAACCAAAGCGCCAATATCGCGCACTGCCCGCCTGCCGCTGGCTGCCTGGCTACCCCTGGCGGGTTTCGTCTGCCTGATTGCCCTGCGCGCGGTCGTGACCGATCACATCGTGGCGGCCTACACCGGTTGCCAGTGGTGTGTTGCCGCAGGCGTGGCGCACCATGACCTGGCGATCCTGGCCCTGTTCGCGGCCTTGCTGGGCATCGAGCTGCTTTTGCCCTGGCGGGCGCTGCGCTGGCTTTGTCGCGCTGCCGCCGTGGCATTGCTGTTGGCCTACGTCATCGACTTCGGCCTGTTTGCGGCACTCACTCACCGTCTGTACCTTGCCGATGTGCTGACGTTCGGCCAGGAAGGCGCAGCCATCGAGCAATTCGTGCGTGCCCTGCTGCGACGCGACGACATTGTCCAATGGCTTGCCGTTGCCCTGGTGGTGCTGATAATGGCCGGCGTCGTGGCCTGGCGGCATCGCCGCTCGAAGCCTGCCGGTGCTGCGGCCCTGCTGCTGGCTGCGACAAGCCTGGCACTGTGGCTGGCACCCTTGCATCTGGCGCAGTACGTGCATCCGGAAATTACCGGCAACCTGTTCGAGATCAACGCCGACAACAGTGCCAACCGCGCCTACAGCGAGGATTTCCGGCGCAAGCTGATGCGTCAGCCGGCGCCGACGCCGGCCTGCCAGCGGAACACGCAAAGCGACCAACCGGATGTCATCCTGGTGCTGGTGGAGTCCCTGTCGTCCTACCACAGCAAGTTGCTGGGTGGCCCTCTGGATGCCACGCCGCAGCTGGACCGCCTGGCAGGCGAAAACCACTACTTCACCCGGTTCGTGGCCAACGGTTACACCACCAATGGCGGGCGCATCGCAGCCTACACCGGGCGCGCGCCGCTGCCGCCGCCGGGACTGTTGCGCACCCTGCCCTTGCGGGCCTATGCCTTCCGCGGCAACACGCTGCCCGAGCTGGCGCACGAAGCCGGCTACAGCAGCCATTACTTCACCAGCGGCAACCTGGGCTTCCTGGACTCCGGTGACTGGCTGCGTGGTCTGGGATTCGACAGCGTCGAAGGCGCCGAAAGCCCGTTCTACGAAGGCATGCGCCGCTGGCAGTTCAATGCAGCGGACGATGGCGCGTTGTTCGATCGCCTGCTGGCCTGGCTGGACCAACGCCGTGACCCGCGCCCGTTCCTGGCGTCCCTGTTGACGGTCAGCAGCCACCCGCCATTCGTCAACCCGGAAACCGGCAAGATCGACCAGATCGGTACCTTCCGCTACGTCGATGCCCAGCTGGCCCGTTTCGTGGCCGCGCTGCGGCAGCGCGGCTTCTTCGACCACGGCGTGCTGATGATCACCGGTGACCACCGCAGCATGACGCCCTTGCGTCGCGAGGAATACCGCCAGTGGGGCTACCGCGCGCTGGCCCGCGTGCCGATGGTCGTCATCGGCGACGTCGACATGCCGGCGGTGGTCGAGCAGACCTTCGCTCAGACGGATATTCCGGTTTCCTTTGCCTGGCTGGCCGGCATTCCAGCTTGCCTGGACGGCGGCCATGGCAATTTCGCGCGTGCGCAGCCACGCCCGGCGCGCTGGGTGCTGCATTCGGGCGGTGCCCGGCCGAACCGGGTCAGCGTGTACATGGGCAAGCGTGAATACGGCATCGTCCTGGACGGCGATGCCAGCCGCTGGCTGGACCCGCCGCCGGTCGGCGGACAGGCAATTCTGGATTACATCAACCGTCAGCGTATCCGGGAGGCCCGATTGGCACAGACCGCGAGGTCGAGGAAACACGGCCCCTGACACAGGCCAGGTTGCACGATATCACCCGGCCGCGGCACTCGCGGCACGCTCATCAGCCGCTTCAGCCGCCTCCAGCGTGTTCTGGATCAGGGTGGCAACGGTCATGGGGCCGACGCCGCCGGGCACCGGCGTGATCCACGATGCCCGTTCCCGGGCCACATCGAATTCGACATCACCCACCAGCTTGCCGTCCGGCATGCGATTGATGCCGACGTCGATGACCACGGCGCCGGGCTTGATCCATTCGCCCTTGATGAGATGGGGCTGGCCGGCTGCCGCAACCAGGATATCTGCCTGGGCAACAAAGCCGGGCAGGTCCCGGGTAAAACGGTGGCAGCAGGTAGTCGTGGCCCCGGCAATCAGCAATTCCAGCGCCAGCGGCCGGCCGACGTGGTTGGATACCCCGACAATGACCGCATGTTCACCGCGAACCGGCTTGTCGGTGTGTTCCAGCAGCGTCATCACACCCTTCGGCGTACACGGGCGCAAGCCGAAACGACGCAGGGCCAGGCGCCCGACATTGACGGCCTGGAAGCCGTCCACATCCTTGCGCGGGTCGATGCGGTCCACCAGGGCATCCTCGTCGATATGCGCCGGGAGCGGCGACTGCACCAGGATGCCATGCACGGCCGGGTTCGCATTCAGCCGGTCGATCAACGCGAACAGTTCGTCCTGGCCGATGCTGTCTGGCAGGTCATGGTCGAAGGCCTTGACGCCGGCACGCTCGCAAGCGCGGCGCTTGTTGCGCACGTAGATGTGCGACGCCGGATCGTCACCAATGAGTACCACCGCCAGTCCGGGGCGTGGCAGGCCGGTTGCGGTGCGTTCGGCAATCCGCCGCGCGGTGTCGTCGATCAACTGCTCGGCGATACGCCGACCGTCCAGAATACGAGCGCTCATGTGGCTTCCACGGGCTAGAAGGCGGCCATTATCCCGACTTCGCGATGACGGCACAAATGCACCGCGGGCTTGTTGCCTCAGCGCCCGCGGCGATGTCGAATCATGCGCCGACGTTTTTTCAACTGGTGCGGGGTGAGCTTGTTGCGCTTGCCGGCATACGGGTTGTCGCCATCACGGAACAGGATGCGAATGGGCGTGCCGGCAAGGTCGAAGCGCTTGCGCATGAAGTTTTCGAGGTAGCGGCGATAAGCCGCTTCGATGTAGCGCGTGCGCGTCCCGTGGATGACAATCGTCGGCGGCCGGTTGCCGGCCGGATGCGCGTAGCGCAATTTCGGTGTGTGCCCGCGCACCAACGGCGGCTGATGCGCGGCACAGGCCGCCTCGACGGCGCGGGTCAATTCCGAGGTGGAAAACTCGTAACGGGCGGCACGATCGCCAGCATTGATGGCCTGCATCAACTCGCCCAGGCCCGACCCGTGCAGGGCAGAAATCATCACCCGTGGTGCCCACGGCACAAACTGCAGGCGCCGATCCAGGGCCCTGCGACATTGCTCGCGCTGGTAGCTGTCCAGGCCATCCCACTTGTTCAACGCAATCACCAGCGCCCGGCCGGCTTCGACGGCATGCCCGGTCAGGATGAGGTCCTGCTCGGCAAGGTTTTCACCGGCATCCACCATAAGCACCACAACATCAACTTGCTCGATGGCCTGCAATGCCTTGATGATGCTGAACTTCTCAACGCCGGTTGACTGGCGTCCACGGCGACGGATGCCGGCTGTGTCCACCAGGGTGTATTTCTGACCATCGCGTTCCAGCGGCACGCGGATGACGTCACGGGTGGTCCCGGCCACATCCGAGACGACCTGACGTTCTTCGCCCAGCAGACGGTTGACCAGGGTCGACTTGCCGGCATTGGGCCGGCCAAGCACCGCCACGCGGATGCCTTCGTCCTGTGCTGTGGGAACCAGGCCTTCCACGGGCTCGGGGAGCATTTCCTGCAGCGTCCCCAGGAGTTTGTCCAGCCCGCGACGATGAACCGCCGACAAAAGGTGTTGCGGCAGAATGCTCAGCTCGGCAAACTCGGCCTCGGCCGCATGCGGGTCGATACCGTCGATCTTGTTGATGACCAGCACGACAGGCTTGCCGGCACGCCGCAGCTTGGCAACCACATGGTGGTCGTCCACCTGCACGCCGGCATGCGCATCCACGACCAGCACCAGGGCATCGGCTTCATCAATGGCCATGTCGACCTGGGAGCCGGCCAAATCATCAAAGCGCGCGTCGGCCTCGCCCAGACCACCCGTATCCACGACCATGAAGGACTGGCCGGAGTCGGCGGTCACTCGGCCATAATGCCGGTCCCGGGTCACGCCCGGCATGTCGGCCACCAATGCATCGCGCCGGCGCGTCAAGGCATTGAACAGCGTGGACTTGCCGACATTCGGGCGGCCCACCAGGGCCACCAACGGCAGTTGCCCCTCGCTTGGTCGCGTCGCGTCGTTCATGTGTTGTCCAGGGGGAACCGGTTGTTGGTCCGGTCAGGTCAAAGGCCGGATACTTTCCATGCCGAAATGCCACCCTTGCTGTCTTCCACCAGCACCAGGCCGTCCTGCAATACCAGCGGCTGCGCGCGGATGGCGTCGTGGGTGACCCGGATCCGCGCAGCGAAGCTGCCATCGTCCAGCGACAGCCAGTGCACGTAGCCTTCGCGATCACCCATCAACACGTAGCCGCCCTGAATGGCCGGTGGTGACAGCCAGCGCCAGTCAAGCTTGTCCTGCTTCCACAGGTTGGCGCCACCGTTGGTATCCCAGGCCCAGATGTTCGAGGCCTCGTCAATGCCCACCAGCGTCGAACCGCGCAAGGCCAGGCCCAGGTAGCTGGAGAATGGCTGCGACCACAGGGTCTCGCTGGTACGCGCATTCACGGCCGACAAGCGTCCGTGATATGCGGTGGCATAGATGGTGTCGCCCGAGAGCAGCAGCTGGCCATCGGCGTCGGCAAGCCGTTCGATCTCGGTCCGGCCATCACCTTCGGCAAGCGTGCGGGTCCAGAGCTTGTCGCCATTGTCCAGGCGCAAGGTCACCAGTTCGCCGGCATCATTGCCAAAGAAGATCACGCCATGTGCCACGACCAGGTTGCCATTGCCGCGCAACGTCAGCGGCGGGATGTCGCCGCCGTCATAGACCCAGGCCTCGCTGCCGTCCGCCCGATTGAGGGCGGTGACATTGCCGTTCTCGGACCGCACCAGAATCTTCTGCTCAGCCAGCACCGGTGCCGTCAGCACTGACGAGCCGATGCCGACTTTCCACAGCAGGTCGCCGCTGCTGGCTTCCAGCGCCAGCACATGGCCGTTCAGCGTGGCAACAAAGAGCACGCCGGCGTCCACCACCGGACCACCGGCATAAGCAACATCCTCGTCAGCTTCGCGCCACGGGCTGGTCTTGCGCCACAAGGTGCTGCCGGTGGCGAGGTCAAGCGCAGCCATCGAGCCGTCGGTACTGACGGCATACACCACACCCTGGCCGACGGCCGGCTGCAGACGGACACCGGTGGCGTCCGCGCCACGGCCGACGCGTGTGCTCCACAGTTGCTGCACCTGCAACGTCGGCGTGAAATCCGTCAATTCATGCGGTGGTTTGATGTTGTTGTCCGCGTCCGAGCAGCCGGCAAGAAGCGTGGCACCCAGGACCAACAGCGCTGCTGCAAACTTCATGATTTCTGCGCCTGTTCTGCTGCCTTGCCCGGCACGTTCTTCACCGGTTCCGTGGGCTCTGAACTGGTGATCGCAGCGGTGTCGGTGACGGCCAGATTATCCATCTTCATCTGTACCAGCACCAACGGAATCTGATTCTCGGTATAGTAATCCAGCGCTTTCTGGTAGGCCGTCCGGGCGGCTTCCGGCTCATCCTGCGCGGCAAGAATATCGCCACGCAGCTCGGCCCCGAGGCCGGTGTAGCTGCCGGCAGGCATGGCCGCCAGCGTCTGCAGCGCCTCGGTGAACTTGTCCTGACCGAACTGGATGCGTGCCAGACGCAATTGCGTCAGGGCCTTGATGGCCTTGTTGCCCGCATGGTTCTCAGCCCAGGCCAGCGCCTTGGCCGCGCCCGTCAGATCGCCTTCCTCGGTGCGCATGTCAGCCTGCTTCAGGGCGGAAAACACGGCATAAGCCGTATCCTTGTACTCGCTCTGCAGCTTCGCCAGGCTTGCTTGTGCAAGCTTGGCATCATCGTTGCCGACGGCCTCGCTCAGGGCCTGGTATTGGCTCGCGGCTTCCACCCGATGGGTCGCCTGGTGGTCGCGCCACTGGTTGATGCCGAAGATCAACAGCAAGCCGATGGCAATGCCGGAGATGATGGCAGCGGCATTCTCACGCAGCCATGCGGCCACAACTTCACTGCGTTCGTAATCGTCGTAATCTTCAAAGGCCATGAGTGATTCCTGGAAATGACGGCCCGTTGGCAACAGCGGTCTCGCGCGATGCTGACCAACGGCTGGAAGTACAAGAAGGGTTCGAAACCGCAAACGCGTGCCGAACCCGAATGCGCAAGCATAACCGATCCGGAAGCCCCGCATCACCCCGCGGGCACGCGTGTACAGCCTCCTTCGGTCCCCTGATTGCAGTCAACGGGCCTGAGATGGCGTACCCGACGCAGACCGGCGCAATCAACCGTCTGCCGGCTCCGTGAGTTCGCCACTGGCCGCAACCCGGAAGAAAGCCACGTTGGCATGCACGAAGGATTGCAGATCCAGGTCCTCGGTGCCACGGCTGACCTCGGCGGCACCGACGTTCCCAAGCCGTACCGTCAACGCACCATCACGCGGATAGTGATACTCGCCCGGCTGCAGCAGCGCATATTCGAGGTGGGTACCGTCAGCTGCTCGCACTTCCACCCAGCAAGGTGCCTTCAGTTTGATGGTCAACCCGCCGTCGTTGTTCGCGGCGGCAACATCCGGTTCCACAGCCGGGTCAGCCGCCGGTGCGCGCGCGTCTGCATCACCGGATTCGAGCAGGTTAAGCGGCGCCATTGACGCCATCAAGGGTTGCTCGCTGCGCGAGGTTTTCCGACTGTCCGGAGCTCTTGCATCGGCCGCCTCGCCAAAGTTTGCCAGATCCGGCGAGGAATTCGGCACCAGATCGGTGGCCCGTTCGGCCACGTGCCCGTTGATGCCAAGCACGATGATCGGGACGACAATGATGGCGGTGATCGCCAGGTACGTGGCCGCCGCCACGGCCCGTTGCATCGTGCGGCGGTGGCGATGCAGAGGTTTGGGTGACATCAATTGCGGTGCCGCTTGGCGGGCTGGTTCGGCACAGTCGACGTCCGTCGGCTCGGCGATTTGCAGCAGGCCGCAGTAACTGCGCAGATAGCCCTGGAGGTAAACACGCCCACCAAGAGCATTCCACCGGCCTTGTTCGAGCTTCACGATGACATGTTCGGGCAAGTGCAAACGCGCAGCCACGTCGAGCGTACTCCAACGCATTTCCTCGCGCCCGTGCCGCAAGCGCTCGCCAAACGCAATCATGGCATCATCCGCCGTCGCGCCCTCGGGCATCACGATGGCCTCGCCTGCCGATTCCCGCCATGGAACATCCGGGGCGCCCCCGGAGTGCTGGTCATCCCGGGTGCTGTCAGCAGCATGGGCATCGGTCATCACCGGCACCGCGTCGGAGGCATTCACTGCGGCGCGTGCGTGCGGTTTTTTCGTTCTCTGTCTACGTTTGCTCACGGTACTTTTCTGTCTCGCAGGCTGCGTGCCTGCGGTGAGTCGGGAAACTGGGCGCGTAGCTGTTCGGCATATTGCCGGGCAGCCTTGAGTTCGCCCAGTCGGGCCTCGATGGTATAACCCAGCAACAAGGCCTCGGGTCGCGGGTGCCCGAGGGCATCAAAGCGTTGAATGAATGCCCGGGCATGGAAAAAATCATCTTGTGCAACCAGCGCCGACGCCATCTGGAACAGCGCTTCCGGGTCGGCGGGTGACAGGCGCAGCGCCTTGTCCAGCTGAACCTCGGCTTCGGCCGGCCGACCGGCCTTCACCAGGCAGGTTCCGGCATTGACATAGGCGGCCAGCGGCGTCTTGTAGAACGGGTCAGCCACGGCTTTGGAAAAATACCCCATGGCCTCGTCAATCCGTCCCACCTTGCACAGGAACTGGCCCAGATTGTTGTTCACCGATCCCTTGGTCGGATCCAGCGCCTGCGCCTTGCGATAATGCTTCTCGGCCAGCTGCAATTTGCCGATGCGCTCGTACAGCACCGCGATGACGGTATGGGCAGGCATGTAGTTCGGGTCGAACTGCAAGGCCTTCTTCAACTTGCCGAGGGCAACTTCCAGCTTGCCACGTTGCAAATAGTGCTGGCCCAGTTCAGTGTGAATCTGGGCCGCATGCCGTGCCTGATCAGCCGAACTTTCAGCCGGCAGGCGGGACGAGGATGTGGTGGTGGCACAACCCGCCACCAACAAGCAGGAAAGCAGCAGCACCAACCATCGCTCAGGCCACATGACGCGCTCCTTCCTCCTGCCGCTTCCGCACTTGCTCCAGGAACTGGGCCTGACGTTTGGTGCGGTCCACGACCTGCCCCTTGAGCTGGCCGCAGGCGGCATCAATGTCGTCGCCACGGGTACGTCGCACCATGGCTACGACACCGGCATCGTTGAGAATCCGGTGGAAGCGCTCGATGACCGGCGCCGGCGAACACACATACGGTGCACCCGGAAACGGGTTGAAGGGAATGAGATTGACCTTGGCTGGCAAGGTGCGCATCAACTTCGCCAGCTGGCGTGCCTGTTCGGGCGAGTCATTGACGCCTTTCAGCATGGTGTACTCGAAGGTGACGGTCGTGCGCGGCTTGCGCTGCGTGTAACGGCGGCAGGCGGCCAGCAACTCGGCGATGGGATAGCGCTTGTTGATGGGCATGATCTCGGTGCGCAACTCGTCGGTCGGCGCATGCAATGACACCGCCAGCGACACGTCCGCCTGCTCGGAAAGCTGGTCGATCTGCGGCACCATGCCGGCCGTGGACAAGGTGACACGCTTGTTGGCCAGGCCGAAACCGAGATCGTCGCGCATCACCGACATGGCCGTGACCACGTTGTCGAGGTTCATCAGCGGCTCGCCCATGCCCATCATCACCACGTTGGTGATGCGGCGTTGCTGGTGCGGCACGTTGCCGAGCTTTTTCGCGGCCAGCCAGACCTGGCCGGTGATCTCCGCAGCACTGAGGTTGCGGTTGAAGCCCTGGGCACCGGTGGAACAGAAGCGGCATGCCAGGGCACAACCGACCTGCGAGGAAACGCACAAGGTGCCCCGCCCCGTTTCCGGGATGTACACCGTCTCGATGGCATTGCCGGCACGCATGCCGACCAGCCACTTGCGCGTGCCGTCGCGTGACGCCTGCTCATGCACGACCGCCGGCACCTCAATGCAGGCGTGCTGCTGCAGTTTGGCACGCAAGGCCTTGCCGAGGTCGGTCATGGCATCGAAGTCCGATTCCATGCGGTGGTAGATCCAGCGCATGACCTGCTCGGCACGATACGGCTTTTCACCCATGCCCTCGAAGAACGCACGCATGCCGGTGCGATCCAGGTCGAGCAAATTGGTGCGACCGTCGTGACTCATGTCGTCAACCGCGCGCGTTGATCTGTGACGCCGGAAAGAACCAGGCGATCTCGGTGGCGGCGGTTTCGGGTGCATCCGAGCCATGCACGGCATTGGCGTCGATCGTTTCGGCAAAATCTGCGCGAATCGTTCCGGGCGCGGCTTCGGCCGGTTTGGTGGCGCCCATCAGCTCGCGATTGCGGGCGATCGCGTTCTCGCCTTCCAGCACCTGGATCATCACCGGGCCGGAACTCATGAACTCGACCAGGTCCTTGAAGAATGGCCGCTCACGATGCACGGCATAAAAACCTTCCGCTTCGGCACGGCTCAATTGATGCATGCGTGCGGCGGCAATCTTCAGGCCGGCCTTCTCGAAACGCGCATAGATTTCACCAATGACGTTCTTGGCGACGGCATCGGGTTTGATGATGGAAAGGGTACGCTCCAGCGGCATGGATTCTCTGCTCCGGAAAAAACTGGGGTGAAATGTGAGGGCTCGCGCTCCAGCAAGCCGTGTGGTCGATCCAAAATGGCGTGGATTCACGCAGTTGCGACAAGGACCGGATCTGAATACTAACGCAACTGCCACGCAAATGGCAGGCCTTTGCTGATCGCATGCCGGCACTGGCCTGATTTGACCTTTCGCAACACCTGCTCTAGCATTCAAACAGTTGTTTCATACGGCAAGGCGCGAACGTGACCACCTCATCCCTTTCCACGCCCGAGCGCATCCTCGCGGCAGCCGAAACCCTGTTTGCCGAACACGGCTTCGATGGTACCTCGTTGCGCCAGGTGACGTCTGCGGCCGGTGTCAACCTGGCAGCCGTCAATTACCACTTCGGTTCCAAGGATCAGCTGATCCACAAGATTTTGCATCGGCAGCTCGACGAACTCAACGCCGAGCGCAGCAAAAGCCTCGAGATTCTGCAGCAAAAGCCCGGGCGCCACCTCGAAGACGTGCTGTCGGCTTTCATCCGGCCGCCCCTGGCCATGACCTTCAAGCGCAGCGACGGCAATATTTTCGTTCGTGTCATGGTCGGTGCGTACCTCGATCGAAACGCCGACCTGCGGCGCTTTCTGTCCAGTCAGTACGGCAACGTGATGGAGCGATTCATCGCCGAATTCGCCCGTCTGCTGCCGCATCTCGATCAGAAGACCCTGATCTGGCGCCTGGATCTTGTCATCGGTGCGCTCACGTACGTCATGGCCGACTTCGGCGTCAACAAACGCCGTCCGGGGGAAGATCGGGAACAGCACATGCTCGAGGCTGAGCGCCAGCTTGTCGCCTTCGGTGCCGCCGGCTTGCGTACGCCCGGCGACTGACATTTTTCACGCACGACCTTTTCATCACGGAGTTATTCATGGCCAATCCAACCCTCCCCATTCGCAAGGCTGCCGTCCTCGGCGCCGGCGTGATGGGCGCGCAAATCGCGGCACACCTGACCAATGCCGGCATCGAGACGATCCTGTTCGACCTGCCGGCCGACAAAGGCCCCGGCAATGCCATCGCGGCCAAGGCCATCAAGCGCCTGGGCAAGCTGAAGCCGCCGCCGCTGGGTGATCGCGCGCTGGCCAAGGCCATCATCCCGGCCGACTACGAGCATGATCTGGAGCGCCTCGCCGATTGTGACCTGGTCATCGAGGCCATTGCCGAACGGCTTGACTGGAAACTCGACCTTTACAAGAAGGTTTCTCCGTATCTGCCTGAAAATGCAGTTGTTGTCAGCAACACCTCAGGGCTTTCCATCAACAAGATGGCCGCGGCATTGCCAGAGAAGCTGCGCGCACACTTCTGCGGCCTGCACTTCTTCAATCCGCCGCGCTACATGCACTTGGTGGAGTTGATCCCCAGCGACCGCACCGACAAGAATGTCCTTGCCGGTCTGGAAGCCTTCCTCACAACGGCGCTGGGCAAGGGCGTGGTCTACGCCCGCGA
The DNA here is from genome assembly GCA_964583865.1 of uncultured Rhodanobacteraceae bacterium. Lineage (GTDB taxonomy): Bacteria > Pseudomonadota > Gammaproteobacteria > Xanthomonadales > Rhodanobacteraceae > DASSBG01. Next base: position 12,216 of record CAZOXZ010000072.1, read on the forward strand.
CACGCCCAACTTCATCGGCAACCGCATCGGCGTGTTCTCGCTGCTGTCGACCATGCACCATACCCTGGAATCCGGCCTCGGGTTTGATGTGGTCGATGCCCTCACCGGCAAGGCCATCGGCCGGCCCAAGAGCGCCACCTACCGCACCGCCGACGTCGTCGGCCTGGACACCATGGCGC
>CAZOXZ010000073.1:0-12263 GCA_964583865.1 uncultured Rhodanobacteraceae bacterium
CAATGCTTGTCGGGGTCGTTTGTACCTTGTTCGTGATCATCGAGCATTCCGGCCAGGAGCTGTTCAGCTTCGCCTTGGCAGCGACACTGCTGACGTTGCTGGGTGTCGTTGATGACCGTCGCAACTTGTCCTGGCGGCTGCGCTTGGTGGTACAGGCCGCCGCCGCTCTGATCCTGGTTTACGTCGGTGGTGTCGAGGTCGAGTATCTGGGTGATGTATTTGGTGTGGGGCCGGTGTCACTTGGAAGTCTGGCCGTGCCATTCACGGTATTTGCCACCGTCGGCATCATCAACGCCGTCAACATGATCGATGGCGTGGACGGCCTGGCCGGGCTGTTGGTGGTGGCTGCATTGACCATGTTGGGTGCGGCGGCGATCTATGCCGGCAATGTGGCTGTGTACACAACCATTCCGGCATTTCTTGGTGCGATTCTCGGCTTTCTGGTGTACAACTTGCGGGTGCGTGAAAGCTGTTGTGCACGGGTTTTCATGGGCAATGCCGGCAGCATGTTTCTGGGCCTGGCAATTGCCTTTTACTCATTCCGGCTGACCCAGAACCCGGCCCATCCCGTCAGCCCCATCCTTGCCTTGTGGTTGATCCCGGTGCCGATCATGGATTGCCTGGTGTTGATGGTCCGGCGTCTGCGCCACGGGCAATCGCCATTTGCGGCTGACCGCAATCACATCCATCATCTGATGCACGATGCGGGCTTCGGGCCCACGCGCACGGCATTGGCATTGGTGGCTTTCAGCCTTGTCACGGGCCTGGTTGCCGGGCTGGCATTGCTGTTGCATTTGCCGCAGTTGGTCCTGTGCGCCGGCTTCGGCCTGTTGTGTCTGGTGTGGTTCTGGATAACATCACAACGACAACGCGCCGTGGGGTTTCTGGCGTTCTTGCGCCATCCATGGCGGCAGTTTGCGGCTTTGTGGTCGAGGTCGCCACGGCGTGCGAACCGGGTGCGCGAATAGCGCTCAGGTGCGCCCGGCAACCTTCTGCAGCACCTCCAGCATGGCCCCGGCAAGCTGTTGTCGGGCAAAGGACGGCGCCGCGGTACGGCAGGCAGCACGCAGCTGTTCCATGCGTTGCGGTTCACCGGCCAGGGTGGCCAGGGCATTGGCCATGGCGGCGGGTTCTTCCGGCGGCACGCACAGGCCGGTGCCCGTGTCCCGGATGATGGCCGTGGCCTCGCCATCGGGCAGACTCATCAGGATGGGCACGCCCATGCCCATGGCCTCGAAGATCTTGGACGGGATCACGGTGGCGAATACGGGCGTGTTGCGCAGCGGCACGAGGGCAACATCGCACAGGCTCCACAGCGCCGGCATGCGCTCCTTGGGCTGGCGCGGGATCAGGCGCACGTTGGCGAGCTTGCGTTCGGCCACCAGGCGTTCCACCGTGGCGCGTTCGGCACCGGAACCGGCGAAGAAGAACGCGATGCGGTCGTCATTGCGCAGCCGCTCGGCGGCCTGCAGCACGGCGGGCAGGGCATGGGCCATGCCATGGGTGCCGACATAACCGGCAACGAACTTGTGCTCGAGGTCAAAGCGTCGCGCCAGCTCGGCATCGCGTGGCTGCGGTGCATAACGTTCGAGGTCGACGCCGTTGATGACGACGTGGATCTTGTCCGCGTCGATGCCGCGAGACACCAGGTCCTGGCGAAAGGACTCGGTCACCGCGACGACGGCGGCCGCACGGCGGTACAGGAACAGCTCCAGCTTCTCCAGCAGGCGGATCGCCAGGCTCTTGCGCATGGCGCCGACGGCGACGATGGAAGCCGGCCACAGGTCGCGCAATTCGAACACGAAGGGGCGGCGCTTGCACGCGGCCAGGGCCCAGCCGGCCACGGCACAGAAAAACTGCGGCGAGGTGGCCACGATGACATCCGGGCGCTTCTCGGCAAGGCCCTGCACCCAGGCCATGAGCATGAAACTCATGTAATCCAGCGTACGCTTCAAAAACCCGGCATTGGCCGTGATGTAAGTCTTTACCCGCACCACGCGAATGCCACCCACGTCCTCGACCTGGCGCCAGCGGTTGCGATAGCCGGCAAATACCTTGCCATCCGGAAAGTTGGGGGCGCAGGTGATGACGGTGACGTTGTGTCCGGCAGCCACCCAATGCGTTGCATGCTCGTACAAGCGCGTGGCCGGGGCGTTGCTTTCGGGCGGGAAGTTGTCGCTGAGAAAAAGAATGTTCATGGCTGCCATTGGATCTCGAAGCGGTTGTCGCCCGGGGCCAGCACCAGCTCCAGGACCTTGCAGGCCTGGCGTTGCCCGAAGGCCGGGTAACAGTGGCTGTCCTGGATACGCACCTGCTTGACGGCGCCGGCGTGCCAGGCAAGCGCCTTGCCGGCGTGGACGATGTGCCCGTGATGGCTGCCCTGTTGTTCGACCAGCGTTCCCGGCGCCAGGCGCAGACGGGCCACGGCCTCGTCGAAGCGCCCTTCGAGGCGGTCCTGGATGTGCAAGCTGCCCGGTTGCAGCCGCCAGCGACGTCGGTGGGTCACCCGGCCCGGCAGGCGCTGGTAACCGTCATGGCTTGCCGCGAGCCACAGGCCGTCCTCGTCCTGGCCCCACGCCACGTCATGCACTCGTGCGCGCCGGGCCACACGGAACGCCGCCCAGACCTCGGATGAGTCCTCACCGTCCACGCTCACGGTGTTGTGTGCCTCCGTGCCGCGCTGCCATGCACGCAGGGCGCCGGGCGCATACGTTGACGTGCCGGCATTGACCAACAGCCGCTGGCCGTGCAGCGACAGTTCGCAGGCCAGGGTGTCGGCGTGCGCATGGCCTGGCTGATGATCCGGGCCGACCGCCCCGACATCGGCAAGCAACACCGCCGGGCCCAGCTGCAGGCGCACGTAGCCGCTGGCGGGCAGGGCGATCAGGGCCGCGTCCGGTGCGGTGGGGGCTGTAATTCGCAATTGCGTGGCATATCTCGTCAAGGCCGCAAGATCCGGAGCGATGCCGGCGGCGCAGTCGTTGAAGCGCGCCAGGCTGCCGTCGGGGTGGGTCATTGCGGCCAGCCAGCGCAGCATGGCGGGGATGCGTGCCTGCCACGCCTGGACGGTGGCGGCGGGAATGCGACCGGGATGCAGTTGCGCCAGTTGCAGCAAGTCCAGCAGGTCTTCCAGCACGATGGCGTGATACATGGGGCTGCGTTCGTAATGGCCACCATCGTCCAGGATTTGTTCAGGCACTTGTTGCGCCATCAGCGTCAGGCCCTTGTCCAGCCAGCGGTCGGCCTCGTTGCCGGTGTGCCGCGTACCGACGAACACCAGGGTTTTGGCATTGGCCCACAAGTGGTTGCCCTGCAGATGGACCTCCAGGCGCCGTTCCAGGTGTCGCGCCTGCACGGCCAGGCTGTGACGCGCCGCTGCAGTGAGGTCCAGGTCCGCAGCGTCGGCTTTCAGCCAGTTGACGATGCGCAGGGAGGTCGGATAAGGCTCCCAGCCAGTGCCGCATGCCGGCGGGTTGTCTGTCAGCCAGCGCTCGATCAGGGCCTGGTGCCAGCGTCGTCGCCGATCGGCGCCATCCGCCACCAGGTCATCGAAATAATGCGCGTTGTACAACCACAGCCGTGACCAGTCGCTGCGGTTCCAGTCCGAGGCGCGCGCAAGTTCGTGCTCCTGGCCAAGGAACGACAGCCTGGTCGGTCCGGACATGCTGGGCGGGCGACTGCAGGCTTTCCAGGGGGATACCGCGGTGACCAGCTCGGGTGCCGGTGCAAGATCGGGCCGCGGACGATACAGGCGGAACCACAGGCGCCCGTGGACTTGTACCGGTCGCAAATGACGCACGGTGTGCCAGTAACGGGCGATACCGCTACCGATCATGGCATGGCCGGTGCGCGCTGTGCCGGCGCTTTCGTGGTCAGCAGCTCTGCCAGGGCCGCAACAATGCGCTCGGCGGTGTGGCCATCCCATTTATCCGGAATGCTGCCACGCTTCCATTGCCCGGCAAAGACGCGATCCAGCGCCGGGCCGATGGCTTGCGGATCGGTGCCAACCAGTTCGTTGGTGCCGATCTCGATGGTCTCGGGGCGCTCGGTGTTGTCGCGCAGGGTCAGGCAGGGCACGCCCATGACCGTGGCTTCCTCGGTGATGCCGCCGGAGTCGGTGATGACGGCCTTGCAATGCCGTACCAGCCAGTTGAACTCGAGGTAAGGTTGCGGCTCGACCAGCTTCAGGTTGGCAGGCAGCTCATGCAACGCGTGCAGGGTACGTGCGGTGCGCGGATGCACGGGGAACAACACGGGCAGGCTGCGGGCTGCACGGCCGATGGCCTCGAGCAGACGCGCAAAACCGGCCTGCTGGTCGACGTTGGCCGGGCGGTGCAGAGTGGTAACGAAATAGCCTTTTGGTTCGAGTCCCATGGACTTTGCAAAGGCCGGCGGACGCAGCCGCTCCAGATTGGCCAGCAAAGTGTCGATCATGGTGTTGCCCACAAAGAAGATGCGCGCCGGGTCCACGCCGGCCTGTCGCAGGTTGCGGTTGGCATGATCGCTGGTGGTGAAGAACCAGTTGCTGACCGCATCGGTGGCCAGACGGTTGATTTCTTCGGGCATGCGCCAGTCGCCGGAGCGGATGCCGCCTTCGACATGACCGACGGGAACATGCATTTTTTGCGCCGTGATGGCGCAGGCCATGGTGGAAGTGACATCACCGACAACCAGGCAGGCGGCGGCCGGTTCGGCCTGCAGCAAGGCCTCGTAGCCACGCATGACAGCCCCGGTCATTTCCGCTTGCGAGCCGGAGCCGACCCCGAGGTTCACATCCGGCTCGGGAATGCCCAGTTGCTCGAAGAAATCCGCCGACATGTGCCGGTCATAATGCTGGCCGGTATGCACCAGGCGATAACGCAACTGGCCGCCGGCTTCTTGCTGGCGCTGCAGGGCCTTGATGATGGGTGCCACCTTCATGAAGTTGGGGCGTGCCCCGGCAATGATGTCGATGCACAAACTGCTCACCTGAAGCCTCCGCGTGTCATTGATCAATGGCCACCGACGTGCGCTGAGCCTGTCACCAAGCTCAGCGTCTACTCGTCTGCTCCCTGTTTGTGACCGCCATCACGAGTTGATGACGGGTGCAGGCTACCAGCTTGTTGCCGTCACGCAAATGCAAACGGCACCGGGCGCGCTATCATGCACCCCGCTTTCGACGGAGCAGGGTTCTCCCGTGTGCAAATTCATTCAGGTCTGTTTTGCTGTACTGCTGATGACGTTGCCTGGTTGTGCACACCAGCCTGACACTGCGGCTCCGACCGTGGGCCAGCAGCGTGAGGGTGTGCTGTTCTGGAGTCAGGCCGAACGCGAGGCGCGTTTTGACGAGATGTACCGTTTGTTCCCGGCACACCGCGTCGACCGTGGGACGCGGGCGCACGCCTTGCCGAAAGGTACACCGCTCATGTTGCGCTGGCCCGATGGCAGCGACCTTGCCAGCTACATGAAGCGTGACCACATAGCCGGCGTCATGGTGTTGCAGGATGGCAAGGTGCGGGTTGAGCGGTACGCACCCGATGTCGGGCCGGGTACGCGCTGGACCTCGTTCTCGGTGGCCAAATCGGTGACGTCGATTTTGCTGGGCGTGGCCTTGCAGCGCGGTGATGTGGCCAGCCTGGATGATCGTCTGGACAAGTACATTCCCTACCTGCATGGCAGCGCTTATGGCGAGGTGACGGTGCGCCAGTTGCTGACCATGACTTCGGGCGTGCGCTGGAACGAGGATTACGATGATCCGCAATCCGATGTGGCCCAAATGTACATGGCGCCCTGCCAGAACGGGCTTGCCCATGTCCTGCCGTACCTGCGCAAACTGCCGCGACAGTGGCCGGCTGGCACGCATTTCAATTACAACACGGGCGAGACCGATCTTCTGGGTGTGCTGGTGCAGCGGGCGACCGGCCAGTCGCTGGCGAGCTATCTGTCGCGGACGTTGTGGCAACCGTACGGCATGCAAGCCGACGCCTGGTGGCTCATCGACGAATGCGATGGCAGCAACACGGGTGGCAGTGGCCTGTCGGCGACATTGGCCGACTATGCCCGTATTGGCCGGTTCATGCTGGATGGCGGCCGTATCCATGGCCGCCAGGTCGTTGCCGATGCCTGGCTGGCGAACGCCACGCGGCCGCAGGCAGCCACCGGCGAGGCCGGCCATGAGTACGGCTATCTGTGGTGGATCGACACCGATGGCAGCTACGCTGCCATTGGCATCTTCGGTCAGCTGGTGTATGTCGACCCGGCGCGTGACCTGGTCATCGCCCAGATCGCCGCCTGGCCGGCAGCCACATCGGACGAACTCATGGCGGCGCGGCATGCTCTGGTTGAGACGGTCAAGCGTGCCATCGACCGGGAATCATCGGCGGGCAACAAGACGATTCAACCCGGAGACGATTGAAAATGGCCACCATGAAGTGCATGTTCGACGTGATGCTGGTTCTGCCGGCATTGCGGTGCCGCTCAGTCTGGCCGGCACACAGTAGCCTCACTCATTATCCAAGGAGACCTTGCAATGGAACGATTCAAGCGCAGTTGCACCGCCTCGGTGCTGGTCGCGGCAGCCCTTGTCCTGGGCGCCTGCAGCTCACCTTCCGGCGGCGATGCGGCCGAGTCTTCAGCCGCGACGAATGCGGCGGCCGGTACACAGGCATCGGCCACGGCAACGGCTGATGGCACACAGGCAGCAACCGAGGCAACAGCCGAGATTGAAAGCACCAAGTCATCGGCGGTGTCGGTCAGCACGGATCGCTACCGCATTGACATCAAGTTTCCACAGCTGAAGACATCCGAATCGGCATTGCAGAAGGCTGTCAAAGCGGACAGTGATGCGCTGCAGGCGCAGTTCAAGCAGGCGCTGCCTGACCCCGGGACGGCGCCCGAATTTGCCAACCGACAGCTGTCGCTGGACGTCACCTATTCGGTCGCCTCGCGTGTCGCGCGGTTCACCAGTGTGCGTGGCACCGGATCCATGGACACCGGTGGTGCCCATCCCATGCCGCTGTCATCGACCTTTGTGCTGGACACCAAGACCGGCAAGGTCATCGGCATCGAGGACTTGTTTGCCGATCCTGCCAAGGGCCTGGAGACGCTGTCCGCGATCGCCCGCAAGGATTTGCTGCAGCAATTGATGGCGCAGAAACCGGGCGAGGACGAGGGCAGCCCGCAGGCGTTGAAGGAATGGACGGCCAACATGAAGGACATGGTGGCTGACGGAACGAAGCCGGAAGCAGTCAATTTCTCCCAGTTCATCGTATTGGCTGGTGCCGACGACAAGGCATCCGGGCTGGCGTTGATTTTCCCGCCCTACCAGGTGGCGCCGTATGTTTACGGACGGTTTACCGTGGATGTGCCGGCCAAGGCCCTTGCGGACGTGTTGAAACCGGCCTACCGCACCGCATTCGGATTGCCGCAGGGCGGTTGAACGTCGTCGCGATCAGGCGACCCGGCTGCGCAGCAGGCAGAAGGCACGCTCGTCGTGTTGCTGCGTGGCCGGGTCCGAATCTTGCGTGTCGCCGAAGCTGCGCCAGGCCAGCAGATCCCAGCCGCTGCGGTCGAACAGCCGTTGCAGCCCGGCCTCGGTGAACATCCAGAAGTTCGAGGCGTCGTTGTTGGTCTCGTCGGCAGCCACCAGGTAGGCGGCCGGAATGTTCGAGATATCCACGCGCTCGCTGTTGGTGCCGTAGTTGCCGATGTTTTCCGGCGCCACGTTGTGGCGCGTGATGCGCGTGCTCACCAGGGCATGATCGGCCAGGCGCGCCAGGTTTTCCATGGCGCCAAAGGGATTCTTCAGGTGGTACAGGATGCCGAGGAAGAAGGCCAGGCCGAAATGCTCGCCGGGCAGCTCGAAATGGGCGTCCAGATCCACCTCGTGGATGCCGATGGTCGAGTCCAGGGCCTGTTTCAGTGCCTTTACGCCGCGGCAACCGTTGAAGTTGGTCGGCGGATAATCGACTGTGGCCGCGGCATGCCCCAGGGATTCGAGAAAGAACGCCGTGTCACCGTCGGCACAGCCGATATCGACGATGGGCCGGTTGCCGGCCAGCGCCAGGATGTCTTCGTATTCGCCACCGGAAAGCAGGTTCTTCAGGTGGATGAAATTGTTCAGCGTGCCGTAGGGATACCAGTCGAAGTCTGGCGGCGCGAGGCGTTTCTTGTGGGCCGCCAGCACCTTGTCGAACTTGCGTGCCTCGCGAGCGAGTTCGTCGATTGTCATCCTGTGCCCTGATGCAAACGGCGCGCTGCCGGATCCGTGTCGGCACACACCGGCTGGGCCGCAAGAGAGAAGAAGTGGTGGAGCGGATGGGGATCGAACCCACGACCTCCGCATTGCGAACGCGACGCTCTCCCAACTGAGCTACCGCCCCACACGAGGCGCACATTGTAGCCGGAATTCAGCCGGCGGTCGACAACTGGCGAACAAACATGGCTACCGGACGAGCAGGGCAGACAGTTGTGGCTTCAGCAGCGGCTGCCGCCAGCCTTCGAGTTCCCCCGGCCAGCCGGAGTCCAGCAAGAGGTCTTCCAGCAGCCGGCGCGGGCACAACAGGCTGGCTGGAATATCCAGCTCGGCCGCGACATCGGCGACGATCTTTTTCATTTTCTTCAATACCGCGCGTTGCTCGCGGTCCGGCGCAGCACGCACCGGTTGCAGTTGCTCGAGTTCGGCATCGTCCATGGGGCGCTGCAGTTCCTCGAGCAGGGCGCGGCATTGCCGGGCGCGCATGGCGCGATGACCGCGCATGTGCTGGCGCAGGTCATCGAGGGTGCGTGGCGGATTGTCGACAAGCGACAGGGCATCCGCGTCCCGGAACAGCCAGGGCCTGGGCGTGTCGTCGCTGCGCGCCGTGTCCTCGCGCCACAGCAGCAGGCGCCGCAGCATGGCTTGCCTTGGTGCCGGCCAGTGACTTGCGGCTGCGATGCGGCGCTGCGGTTGCGGGTCCACGGTGGCGTGGCTGCGCTGACTCAAGCGTCGGCATTCCTCGTCCAGCCAGGCCGTCCGGCCAAGCTTGTTCAGACGCTGCTGCAGCTCGGCGTGCATGGCAGGAAGATAGACCACATCCAGGGCGGCATAGCGTCGTTGGGATGCAGTCAGTGGGCGTTGCAGCCAGTTGGAGCGGGTCTCGCCCTTGTCCAGCTCGACGCCGGTCATTTCCCGGACCAGGTTCTGGTAGCTGATGCCGGCCCCGAAGCCGGTCAGCGCCGCGGCGATCTGGGTGTCGAACAGGCGTCCCGGTCCTTGCGGCAGCAACGGCGCAAGCGCTTCCATGTCCTCGCCCGCGCTGTGCATGACACAAATGTGATCAGCGTTCGCAAGCACACTTCCCAGGGGCCGAAGTCCGGCTTCATCCAGTGCCAGTGGATCGACGAGGGCGCATTGCCGGCCGTCGTTGAGTTGCAGCAGTGCCAGCTCGGGGTAAAAGCTGTTGCGACGCATGAATTCGGTGTCCACCGCCAGAAGCGCTGTATCCGCCAGGCCAGCGATGAAGGCATTGAGCTTGTCAGGCGTGTCGATCCAGTGGTGGTCATCCGTCATCAGGTTCTCCGGGAAATGTGGGGCATGGCATCCATGCGGTGGGCGATCGCCGCGTGATGGTAACCTTGTCGTGCCCAGTCCTCCAGTGCGATGCAACCGCGATGCCGGAACTCCAGTCTTTCAGCCGCCAACAAGCCATCGGAGGCGCGCTCGGGGTGGCCTTGTTGCTGTTCGCGCTCGGCTACCGATACTTCCCGCTGTTGCAGGCAGTGGTCTCGCCGACACAGAGCACTGCGCGCACGACCAGGGAAGTTGCCCCCGAGCAACGCATGGGGTTTGACGCGCAGCAGTTGTCTGACAAGCGCAGCCACGACCTGGAACTGGTGGCCGGGCCACCCGTTTCGTTGGCGTCAAGTGCCGTGATCGCGGTGTACCGTAATGGCAACAAGCCGTTGGGCAAACAGGTGACGCAGTGGCTTGCGCTGGGCGACCAGGCCGCGGCGGAAGGGCGCCTGGCGGGAGGCGATGACAGTGCGGCGGCCTGGTACGGCAAGGTCCTGGAGGCCCAGGCGGACAACCGTGCGGCGCGGGCGGGGCTGGCCGAAGTGGCGCGCCAGCTTGCCTCGCATGCGCATGCTGCGCTGGATGACGGCAAGACCGATGACGCCCGGCAGATGTTGCGCGAATTGCGTTCGGTGCCGCTGGCGGATGCGGCGGTGGCGCGTCTCGAGAGCCGCCTTGAGGTCCTGTCGCAGGTGACACCGATTCTGGCGCGTGCCGCCGGCTTGCTGCATGGAGACACAGTCTCGCCACAGCAACGCGAGCAGGCGTTGGGCCTTTATCGTCAGGTGCTGGAGCTGGATCCGGACAACGAGGTGGCGCGTGAAGGCACCTTGAAGGTACAGAAATTCTGGCTGGACAAGGCGCTTGCAGCCGCGGCGATGAATGACTTCGAGGTCGCGGATCAGGCGTTGGAGCAGGCTGGTGTCGTGGCGCCGGAATCGCCGGCCTTGCAGGACAGCCGCAGCCGCATCCAGGGCATGCGTCGCATGCGTGCACGCAGCCTCATGGTACAGGCCGACTCTGCCCTGGATTCGGGCGATTTGTCACTGGCGCGCGAGCTTGCGGACAAGGCTCTGGGCATCCTTCCTGATGTCCCGGGCATCGCCGAGTTTGAACGCAATTATCACAATGCCAGCGTGTATGCCGGCCATCATCCGGGGCAGGTTCTTCGCGATTCGTTTGTCGACCGTGTGGGCAGCGGTCCGACGATGGTCGTGCTGCCGGTGGGCAGCTTTCTCATGGGCAGCCCGCCGGGCGCGCCGGGCGCCGAAGCCAACCAGCGGCCACAACATCGGGTGACGATCACCCGCGCCATCGCCATGGCGCGTACCGAAATCACGGTGGCGCAGTTCCGGAGTTTCATCCAGGGCAGTGGTTATCGCACCGATGCCGGCCGGAAGGGGCGTGCCAGCGTTTATGACCGCCGCAGCGGTCGCATGCACGACGTGCGTGGCGCCGACTGGTCCAGCGATTTTACCGGGCGCGTCGGTGCCCGGGACGATATGCCGGTGGTCAATATTTCATGGAACGACGCCAGCGCTTATGCCGAGTGGCTGTCGGCGCGCACAGGACACCAGTACCGGCTGGCCAGCGAAGCGGAGTTCGAGTATGCCATGCGTGCCGGGACCACCACGGCGTATTGGTGGGGCGACGGCAGCCCGACCGAAACGGTGGAGAACGTGACCGGAGAACTGGACCGTTCGCGCAATGGTCGGCGCTGGCTGCACGCTTTCGAGAATTATCGCGATGGCTACTGGGGGCCGGCGCCGGTGGCGTCGTTCAAGCCCAACCCCTTTGGCTTGTACGACATGGACGGCAATGTGTCCGAATGGGTGACCGATTGCTGGCATGACAATTACACCCGCGCCCCGGGATCGGGAGAAGCCTGGGTCAATCCGGGTTGTGCCGCGCGGGTGCTGCGCGGCGGCTCCTGGGGCGGGGCACCGGATCAGGCACGATCGGCCTATCGCGGCCGCGCCGCCGCGGATGTCAGCAGCGGCCGTGTGGGCTTTCGCGTGGTACGCGTGCTGGAGCCGGCAGGCTGACGCGCTCGCGCCTTACATGCGGAACACGCCCCTGGGCTCGGGCGTGACCGGAGCGTTCATGGCCGCTGAAAGCGCCATGCCCAGTACCCGCCGCGTATCGACCGGGTCGATGATGCCGTCGTCCCACAACCGGGCGCTGGAATAGAACGGGTGGCCCTGGCGCTCGTACTGCTCGCGAATCGGCGCCTTGAATGCATTTTCCTCGTCTTCGCTCCAGCTGTCACCACGGCGCTCGATGCCGTCACGCTTGACCGTGGCCAGCACGCTGGCGGCCTGTTCGCCACCCATGACGCTGATGCGCGCGTTGGGCCACATCCACAGGAAACGTGCGCCATAGGCACGGCCGCACATGGCGTAATTGCCGGCCCCGAAGCTGCCGCCGATGACCACGGTGAACTTCGGCACGCCGGCGCAGGCCACGGCGGTCACCATCTTGGCGCCGTCCTTGGCAATACCGGCGGTCTCGTACTTGCGGCCGACCATGAAGCCGGTGATGTTCTGCAAGAACACCAGCGGGATGCCGCGTTGATCGCACAACTCGATGAAATGCGTGCCCTTCAACGCACTCTCGGAAAACAGGATGCCATTGTTGGCAATGATGCCGACCGGATAGCCGTGGATGTGGGCGAAACCGGTGACCAGGGTCTTGCCGTAGCGCGCCTTGAACTCGTGGAACTCGGAGCCGT
>CAZOXZ010000074.1:0-12244 GCA_964583865.1 uncultured Rhodanobacteraceae bacterium
GATTTTTCGACCATTTGAGGCGAATACTGGCTGCTATTTAACGAGAATGGGCGGGAAATCGGGCCAGAAGGGTGCAGCCGCAGCCGCTTGTGTTTCTGCCGCCCAGGCTCCGAGGACACCATCATGCGCAGCATTCCCTATCCCACCCCGGGCGAGATCCTGCTGGAAGAGTTTCTGAAACCCATGGGCATCACCCAGTACCGGCTGACCAAGGACATCGGCGTCTCGCAGCGCATCGGTGAAATCGTTGCCGGCAAGCGCCGCGTGACCGCCGACACCGGGCTGCGCCTGTCGCGCTATTTCGGCACCTCGGAAGGCTTCTGGACCGGCCTGCAGGACGACCATGATCGTGCCGTGGCCAAAGATCGCCTTGCCGACACCCTGACACGCATCCAGCCGCGGGCAGCGTAAGAACCGGGCAGCAAGGCGAAGCCCGGAGTCGCAGAATCCATGCATCGAGGCACCATGATGGAGATTCTGCGATTCCACTCGCTGCGCTCGCTCCACGCAGGATGACGAAGGAGGGAGGCGCCTCGTGGCTCACGCAGGATGACGCGGAAGGAAAGTGCCGCGCGGCTCAGGCAGGATGACCGGCCTTGTTCCTGTCAGGCTGCGCTGGAAAGCAGTGCCGCGGTCAGGATCAAGGCGGTTTCGGTGATTTCGCCCAGGGCGCCGGCGAGGTCGCCGGTGAAGCCGTTGATGCGGGCGAGGCTGGCGCGGCGCAGCCACCAGGTGATGGCAGCGGTGACAAGGATCAGTGCCAGTCCGGGCCAGCCGGTGAGGAGCGCGGCCGCGGCGGTGATGGCCAAGGCGATGTGGCAGGTGCGGCGTGGGGCGTGTTGCAGCAGGTCGCCGAGGCCGCCGGGGCGGACGTAGGGTGTGGTGAGAAACAGCGCCGTCATGGCCGCGCGTGCCAGCATGGGCACGAGGACCAGCAGCGGCCAGGCGGCGTGTAGCAGGCTGGCCAGGGCGGCGAATTTCAGCAGCAGGGCCAGGACGATGGCCAGCACGCCCATGGGGCCGCAGGCCGGGTCCTTCATGATGGCCAACGTGCGTTCGGCATTGCCCATGCCGCCCACCCAGGCGTCGGCGCTGTCGGCCAGACCGTCCAGGTGCATGCCGCCGCTGAGCGCGACCCAGGCCAGCAGCACCAGTGCGGCGGTCAAAAGATCCGGCGCGCCGTCCAGCAGCGTGGCCAGCAGGGCCAACAGCAGGCCGATCAACGCGCCCACGGCCGGATACCAGGTCAGCGAGGAGGCCTGGGCCTTGCGGTCGGCAAGGACGCGCGCCGGCACGGGGATGCGTGTCAGGAAGCCGATGGCGATCAGCAGCGCACGCATCAGGCCGGCACCTGCGCGGGCCAGTCCAGCCGATGCAACGAGGCGTGCGGCACGTCGATGTTGGCCATGTCGCCGAAGCCACGGTTTTCGGCCACGCAACGCAGCAGGCGGATGGCGCCACCGTGGGTGATGACCAGCACGCGGCCGCCGTCCCGCACGGCATCATCCAGCGCCGCCGTGAGGCGGGCGCGGAAGGCGGCAAAGGTTTCGGCGCCGGGTGGCGGATGGGCCACCGGATCGGCCCAGAAACGGCCCAGCGCCGGGCCGTCGCGCTCGGCCAGGGTCTCGATGGGCACGCCTTGCCAGTCGCCGAAGTGGTACTCCATCAACCGTGCGTCGAGTTCGAGCGGCAGGCCGCGGGCCGTGGCCAGCTCGCGGGCAAAGTCGGCGCAACGGCGCAGACTGGAGCTGACGATGCGGTCCCATGCGTGACCGACGACCGCCGCGCGCAGTTGCTGCCAGCCCAGTTCGGTGAGCGGGTCGTCATTCTGGCCGCGATAGCTGCGCTGGCCGGTGTCGCCGTGGCGCAGCAGGTCCAGGGTTGCCTTGCTCATGCCGTGGACACCCCGGCTTCGTCGAAAGTCGCCATGCCGTTGTGCAGGCGGCAGGCCAGGCGCAGCAAGGGCACGGCAACAGCCGCACCGCTGGCTTCGCCCAGACGCATGCCGAGATCCAGCACGGGCTTGGCTTGCATGGCTTCGAGCAGGCGCGCGTGGCCTTGTTCGTCGGAGCGATGGGCGAACAGCAGCCAGTCGCGGACGCCGGGGTTGATGGCCGTGGCCGCGAGCGCCGCCGCGCCGGCGATGAAGCCGTCCACCAGCACCGGCAGGCCGGTCTGTGCCGCGGCGATGAAGGCACCGGTGAGCGCGGCGATTTCGAAGCCGCCCAGGCATTGCAACTTGTCCAGCGGCGTCGTGGCCGCGGCATGCAAGGCCAATGCCCGGCCGATGACTTCGGCCTTGTGCGCGATGCCGGGGGCATCGAGGCCCGTGCCGGCGCCGGCCGGCTCGACCGGCGTGGCATCCAGCAAGGCACAGGCCAGTGCGCTCGCGCTGGTGGTGTTGCCGATGCCCATCTCACCGCCGATGAAAAGCTCGGCCCCGGCCGCGCGGGCGGCGTCCACGCGCGCCCGGCCGGTGTCCATGGCCTGTCGCAGTTGCGCCTCGTCCATGGCCGGCGCCTGGCAGAAGTTGGCGCTCGCCGGGGCGATGATGGCGCGGGTGACGCCCGGGATGTCGCCGGGGTCGTTGACGGTGCCGAGGTTGACGACATCAAGTTCGGCATCCAATGCCCTGGCCAGCACGCTGATGGCCGCGCCGCCAGTGGCGAAGTTGCGCACCATCTCGCCGGTCACGGCCTGCGGGAAGGCCGACACGCCCTCGGCCATGACGCCGTGGTCGGCGGCAAAGACGCTGATCCAGACGCTGGCGACCGTCGGCTTCTCGCGGCCCTGCAGGCCGGCCAACTGCACGGCAAGGTCTTCCAGTCGGCCCAGCGAGCCGGGCGGCTTGGTGAGGCGGGTCTGACGGGCACGCGCCGCCACCGTGGCCTCGACAGATGGCCTGCGGCAGTCGGCCTGCCACCAAGATTCATTCATGGCATCTCTCCTTTCAGGGCCAGCGGCAAGCCGGCCGTGACCAGAACAACGCGCCCGCACTGCGCTGCCAGCGCCTGGTGCAGGCGTCCGGATTCGTCAACAAAACGGCGCGACAACGCGCCCAGCGGCACGATGCCCTGCCCGACCTCGTTGCTGACGAAAACCTGCTCGCCCGGCAGATCGCCCAGGCAGGCCAGCAAGGCCTCGCGCTCGCGAGCAAACGTCTCGCCGTCGGCATCGCCCAGAAGATTCGACAGCCACAGCGTCAGGCAATCGACCAGCAACAACCGGTCCGGCCGCGCCTCGGCTTGCAGCACCCGCGCCAGCGCCTTGGGCTCCTCGACCAGGCCCCAGTCCGCCGGGCGCCGCGCGCGATGGTGAGCAATGCGTTCGTGCATCTCGTCGTCGCGGGTCTCGGCGGTGGCGATGTAGGTCACCGCCAGCGCGCTGTCCCGCGCCAGTTGTTCGGCCAGCGCGCTCTTGCCCGAGCGCGCGCCGCCCAGAATCAGGGTTTGCATGGGCTTTTCTCCAGCAGCAGGTCACGCAGGATGCCCGGGTCCAGGTGCGCCTCGACGACGTCGGCCAGGCGCTCGATGGAGGCCTCGCGGCGGGCGGCGATGTCGAACGGTTCGGCCTCGGCCAGCCCGGCCCAGGCCAGCAGCGCCGACAAGGCTTCGGGCGCATCGAAAAGGCCGTGGACGTAACTCGCCAGGACCTGGTCGTCGGCCGAGCGCGCGCCATCCATACGGCCATCGGCCAATGCAAGCGCAGGCCGGGCCAAGGCCGGGCCGCTGCTGTGGCCGCAGTGAATCTCGTAGCCATGCACCTCGGCCCCGGACGGCAGCAATCGGCCGGTTACCTGGCGCAGTTGCTTGTCCGTCGTCAGCGTGGTTTCAAAGTCCAGCAGGCCCAGGCCGGCGGTCGAGCCGGGCGTGCCTTCCACGCCTTCCGGATCGTGCACATACCGGCCCAGCATTTGCAGGCCGCCGCACAGGCCGATGAGCTTGCCGCCGTAGCGCAGGTGGCGGGCCATGGCGTCGTCCCAGCCCTGCGCGCGCAGCCAGTCGAGGTCTGCGCGCACGGCCTTGGAGCCGGGCAGAACGATGAGATCGGCCGGCGGCGGCGCCTCGCCCGGGCCGACGAGCTGCAAATCCACCTGCGGGTGCAAGCGCAAGGCATCGAGGTCGGTGTGATTGGAGATGCGCGGCAAGGCCGGCACCACCACTCGCAGGGCCTCGGCGCCCCGCGCCTGGCGCTCGCGCGGCAAGGCATCCTCGGCTTCCAGCGCCAGGCCGTGCAGGTACGGCAAAACACCCAGCACGGGCTTGCCGGTCTCGCGCTCCAGCCATTCAAGGCCCGGCTCCAGCAGGGTGATGTCACCGCGAAAGCGATTGATGACAAAGCCCGCCACGCGCGCGCGTTCGCTGGCCGACAGCAGTGCCAGCGTGCCCACCAGATGCGCGAACACGCCGCCGCGGTCGATGTCGGCCACGAGGATGACGGGGCAGTCCACGGCCTCGGCGTAGCCCATGTTGGCGATGTCGTTGGCGCGCAGGTTGATCTCGGCCGGGCTGCCCGCGCCTTCCACCACCAACGCCTCGAAGCGCTGCACCAGCCGCTCATGCGCCGCCAGCACGGCATCGCGTGCCACGCGCTTGTAGTCGTGGTAACCCGTGGCATCCATGGTCGCCACGACCCGGCCGGCGACCATGACTTGCGCGCCGGTGTCGGTGGCCGGCGTCAGCAGCACCGGGTTGAAGTCGGGTTCGGGCGCGATGCCGGCGGCCTGCGCCTGCACCGCCTGGGCGCGGCCGATCTCGCCGCCGTCGGCGGTGACGGCGGCATTGAGGGCCATGTTCTGCGGCTTGAAGGGCGCCACCGCAACGCCTTGCCGGCGCAACCAGCGGCACAGCGCGGCCACCAACGTGCTCTTGCCGGCATCGGAAGTGCAGCCCTGCACCATCAGCACGCGTGCGCTCATGCCGCCACCTCCGCCACGGCTTCGGCCAGCGCCCGGTCCAGTCGCGCCAGCGCGGCGGCATCGGGCGGCAAGCCGAAGCGCAGGCTGGCCGGTGCATCAAAACGCCGCACCAGGATGGCCCGCCTTGCCAGGGCCGCGGCGAGCGCCTCGGCAAGCTCGTCCACGCACCAGTGGAAAAAGGCCGTGCTGCCCGTGGGCGGCAGGCCGTGGCGCGTCAGCAGCATCGCCAGCTCGCGGCTGGCCGCCTCAAGACACCGGCGCGCGTCCACCTGCCAGTCGTGATCGGCCAAGGCCTGACGCAGCACATGCCGCGCCGGGCCGTTGACCGTCCACGGCCCCAGTTCCTCGGCCAGCGCGTGCAACAACGCCGGCGCGGCCGCCACAAAGCCCGCGCGGATGCCGGCGAGACCAAAAAACTTGCCTACTGAGCGCAGCACAATCAGGCCCTCGCGGCTCGTGTGCGACATCAGGCTGGCGGCGGGCGTGGCATCCATGAAGGCCTCGTCCACCAGCAGCCAGCCGCCGCGTGCGGCCAGGCGCGCATGCACATCCAGCAGGCGCTGGCCGTCAAAAGTTTCGCCGCCGGGATTGTTGGGATGGATCAGCACCATCACGTCGAGCTGGTCGGCTTGTTGCAGCAAGGTGTCGGCCGGCAGGCGCTGCACGGCGTGCCCGGCGCGCGCCCAGGCGGCCGCGTGCTCGGCATAGCCTGGCGCGATCACGCCCACGCGCGAGCTCGCCCGCAGGCGCGGCAGCGTCTGGATGGCGGCCTGCGAGCCGGCCACGGGCAAGAGCCGCGGCGCGCCGTAGCAGGCGCGGGCCACCTCGACGAGGCCATCGTCATCCTCCGGCAGGCGGCGCCAGGCCTCGGCTGGCAACGAGGGCACGGGCCAACCGAAGGGGCTGACGCCGGTGGACAAGTCCAGCCAGTCGGCCGGGTCGCTGCCCTGCGCCCGTGCCGCGCGCCGCAAGCGTCCGCCGTGCTCAAGCATGGGCCAGAACCGAAGTCAGCCAACAGGTCAGGCCCAGCAGCAAGGCCACGGCCAGCCACAGGATCACGCCGCGCTTCACCAGCCCCAGCGCACGCTCGATGCTGCCCGCATCCGGCGCCGGCCCGGCACCCAGTGGCGGACGCTCCACCCACTCGCCCTGGTAGGGTGCGCGGCCACCCAGCAGCACGCCCAGCGCACCGGCACCGGCGGCCATCACCGGGCCGGCGTTGGGGCTGACCCAGCGGCTGGCCTGCGTGCGCCAGGCCTGCCAGGCGCCATCGAAATGGCCACACAAGGCATAGGTCAGCGCCACCAGCCGCGCCGGGATGAAGTTCAACACGTCATCGGCGCGCGCCGCGGCCCAGCCGAAGCGGTTGAAGCGCGGGCTGTGATGACCCCACATGGCATCCAGCGTGTTCACCAGGCGGTAGGCGACGACGCCCGGCGCACCGGCCACGGCCAGCCAGAACAGCGCCGCGAACACGGCATCGCTGCCGTTCTCCAGCACCGATTCGGTGGCGGCGACGGCTACCTGGGTTTCATCCAGGACGGCGGTGTTGCGTCCGACGATGCGGCTCAGGGCCTCGCGCGCGGCCGGCAAGTCACCGGCCTCCAGGGCCGCAGCCACCGGCCGTGCGTGCTCACCCAGACTGCGCCAGCCGATGGCCACCCAGCCCAGCAGCACGGTGGCCAACCAGGCCAGCCAGCCGGCGATGCCCTCCAACCAGTGGACCAGCATCCAGGTCAGCAGCACCAGCGGCACGACGGCCAGAAACCAGGCCAGAATGCCGGCGCCGCGGGCATCGCGCCACAGCCGCGCTTCCAGCCAGGCAGCGAAGCGGCCGAAAACCACCAGCGGATGATGCCGGCGTGGCTCGCCCAGCAGACAGTCCAGGCCGATGGCGGCCAGCAGGGCCAGCGCCGTGCTCATGGGCCGAACAACGCCACCGCAGCGGCGGGATTGGACGGAAAGTACGGGTGCATGAAGCTGGCCGTCAGGCGCTTGCTGCGATAAATCGCCTCGCGGCTGGGCCCGCCATTGGGGTTGGTGGCCCGCAACAGCGGTGCGGCGTCGATGTCGGCACGCGCATGGTGAAAACTGTGCCCGCGCAGCGTGCCTTCGGGCAATGCGACTTCCTGCATGCCCAGCGCCACGAAGCGCGGCTGCATGCGCGCGCTGCCGGGCAGGACGCCGGCCATGGCGGCCTCCGCGCCCTCGACATCGGCGAGCGTATCCAGCAAGAACAGCATGCCGCCGCATTCGGCCACCAGCGGCTTGCCAGCCTCGACGTGCGCCGCCAACGCAGCATGCAGGTCGCGGCGTGCGGCCAGCGCCTGCAAATGCAATTCGGGATAGCCGCCCGGCAGCCACACGGCATCGCACGCGGGCAAGGCGTCGCCGGCCAGCGGCGAGAATGGCACGAGCTCGGCGCCGGCGGCCCGCAGCAGGTCGAGATTGGCCGGGTAGGCAAAACAAAAGGCTTCGTCGCGAGCCACGGCAATGCGCCGACCGGCCAGCGTGCGTGGCACCGGCAGCGTATCCGCAGGCGCGAACGCGACCGACAGCGGCAATGCCGTGTCGCCATGCCGACCCCAGGCCTCGGCCAGGGCATCCAGCGTGGCATCCAGATTCTCCAGCTCGTCGGCGGCCACCAGGCCCAGATGCCGCTCGGGCAAGGCCAGGGCCGCATCGCGCGGCAAGGCGCCGCGCCAGACAAGATTTTCGGGCAAGCTCCGGCGCAACAACTCGACGTGGTAATCCGAGCCAATGCGATTGGCGACCACGCCATGCCATTCCAGGTTCTGGCCGTAGCTCGCCAGGCCCAGGGCCACTGCGCCGAAGGTCCCGGCCATGGCCGCGCCGTCGATGATGGCCATGAGCGGCAGGCCCAACTGGCGCGAGAGATCCGCGCTGCAGGGCTCGCCGTCGTACAGGCCCATGACGCCCTCGACCAGAATCAGGTCGGCCTCGCCCGCGGCCGCAAACAGGCGCGCGCGCACGTCGGCCTCGCCGCCCATCCACAAGTCCAGTTGGTACGTAGTGTTGCCGGCGGCGCGACCAGTCACCATGGGATCGAGAAAATCCGGCCCGGTCTTGAACACGGCCACGCGCCGGCCCTGGCGGCGATGCCAGCGGGCCAGCGCGGCGGTGAGCGAGGTCTTGCCGTGACCGGAGGCCGGTGCCGACAGCATCAGCGCCGGGCAATGTCTCACAATTCCACGCCCTTTTGTGCCCGCACGCCGGCCTTGAAGGCATGCTTGACGACGTTCATCTGCGTCACCGTGTCGGCCACTTCGATGAGCCCCTTGGGCGCGCCGCGGCCGGTAATGGCCACATGCTGCATGGGCGGACGCGCGGCCACTGCCGAAGTCACCTGTTCCAGTGCGATGTAGCCCTTCACCAGGGCGATGTTGAGCTCGTCCAGCAGAACGAACTTGAACTTGTCATCGCTGAGCATGCGTTCGGCCACTTTCCAGGCGACCTGGGCCTTGTCGATGTCGCGCTCGCGGTCCTGCGTCTCCCAAGTGTAACCCTCGCCCATGACGTGGTATTCCATGAGGCCCTGCTCGGCCAGCGGCCGGAAGAACGCCTCCTCGCCGGTGGACATGGCGCCCTTGATGAACTGCACCACGCCGCAATGAAAGCCATGACCCAGCGAGCGCGCCAGCATGCCGAAGCCGGACGAGCTTTTGCCCTTGCCGTTGCCGGTGGCGACCACCACCACGCCGCGATCGACCGTGGCCCGCGCCATGCGTCGGTCGACCAGGTCCTTCTTGCGCCGCATCTGCTCCAGGTGGCGCGTGGCCTGATCCTTGTCCTCGCTCACGCGGAGCGCGCGCCGTCCGCGGCGTGCCCGACCAACAGCCGACGCACGGCCATCAGCACCCCCATGCCGATGCCAACGTACGCCGCCAGCACGCCCAGCCGACGCGGGTAGTAATGCAACATGCGCTCGGCCATGCCGGCCAGCGACGGCGCATCGTAGTATCCGGACAGCAAGTAGAAGCCGCCGCCGGAAAAGCTGTATGCCACGAAGGTCACGCCCAGCAAAACGGCACCCAGCCGCAGCCAGCCAACCGCACCCGGCACATGCCAGCGCGCGTACAGCCGCCCCGCGAACCACAGGCTGCCGTAGGCGGGCAGCAAGGCCCAGTAGGCCGGCGACAGGCACCAGTCCACGCCCATGCCGGTCGCCGCGGTGCCAAAATCCAGCCCCGAGGCCAGCAGGAACAGCGCCGGGAAGAACCACGCCGGGCGCACCAGCATGCCGGCCAGGAAAAACACCGCCCACGAAGCACTGGGCAGGCCCTCCACACTGAGCATGTGGTGGCCGCGCGTCAGCGCCATCAGGGCCACCAGCGCCAGGCCTGCGGCCCACTGCGCCGGCCGGCCGGGAAGCGGCAAGCCGGTGTCCTTGCTTGTCGTCATCTGCATGTTTCAACCCTCCTCAGTGTGGCCACGATCGGCCAGCATGCCGACCACGGCCTGCGCCACCAGCGGCAGGGCCAGCCAGGCCAGCGTGGTGCCGACGAACAACGGCCCCCACTGCCAGGCGTTGGCCAGCCAGCCGCCCATGGTCGGCTCGGCCACGCGGCCACCCAGCCAGTAGAACGCGCCGTTGGAGACCAGGAACGAGGCGCTGGCCAGCACAAAGGCGGCCACGCCCAGCCCGGCCAGGCGTGGCAGGGATTTTTGCCGTGCCAGCATGGCGCCGCAGCCCTTGGCGCCGTACCACAGCACGGCGTAGGCCAGCGGCAGGAAGGCATAGGCGGCGGTGACGCAAAAATCGCTGACACCAGCCAGGCTGATGGCGGCCCAATCGATCAACACCGACAGCACCAGCAGGCCCAGGAAGGCCAGATGCCGGCGCACGAACAGGCCGCCGAGGAAGAAGATCGCCATCGAGGCATCCGGCATGAAGTGGCCGTGACGGGTCAGCAGCATCCACAGGGCCAGAAGCGCGGTGACGAGCAACACATTCTTGCGTGACAGTTCTTGCATGACGGGACTCCTCGGTTGCGATGCCGGCCCGTCAAGGCGCCGGCTGGTAGCTCAGGGTCAGCCGGAAATTGCGCCCCGGTTGGTTGTACTCGTAGGCCGTTTCATAAGTGCGGTCGAAGGCATTGTTCAGCGACAGGCGCAGGTGCCAGTCCGGCGTCATGGCCCAGGCCACGCGCAGGTCGACCAGCGCATAACCGCCCAGGCGCACCTGGTTGGCGATATCGTCGTAACGCTTGCCGGCGGCATAAAGGCTGGTACCGAAGTCAAAGGCGCCAAAATCGCGATCCAGGTCGATGCGGCCGCTGAGCCGTGCCCGCCGCGGCAACCAGTTGCCCTTGCTGGGCCCGGCGCCCTCGTTGCTGCTATCCATCCAGTTGCTGCTGAACTGCCACGTCCAGTCGGCCAGTGTGCCATTGACGGCCGCCTCGACGCCCAGCAAGCGTGCCTGACCGATGTTGTTGGGCTGGCCGAAGGGATGGGCATCGTCCACCAGCGACGAGTCGTAGGCGATCATGTTGTCGACGTCAGTTTGGTAGGCATTCAGCGACCAACCGCCCCAGTCGTGCCGGCCACGCAGGCCGAACTCGATGCTGTCGGAGGTCTCCGGGCCCAGGTTGGGATTGCCGTAGCCCGGGAAGTACAGCTCGTTGAAGCTGGGCGCCTTGTAGGCCGTGCCATAGCTGGCCGTCAGGCGCAGCGATTCGCTCAGATCCAGGCCCCAGAGGATGGAGCCGGTGGTCTCGCCACCGAACTGGTCGTTGTCGTCGCGGCGCAGGTTCAGCTGCAGCGACTGGTTGCCGAACGCCTGCAGCCACTGGCCGAACAGCGCGCGGTTGATGCGTTCATCAACGGTGTAGGACGGATCGCTGTCGATGCTGTCACGCTCCCAGTCGTAGCCCAGCGACAGCAGGCCGGAGCCGACGCCGATGTCGGCCTGCAGCGAGGCCAGGTGGCGGTGGCTGTAGTAGTAGCCGGCGGCAGCGGAGCCCAGGAAATTGTCGCTGATGTCGTCGCTGCGACCGAGGTCCAGAGTCAGGGTAAACGCCTCGGCCGGCCGATAACGCAGGCTACCGTTCAGCACGCGCTGCTCGATGTCCGAGGCGTCGCTGACGCTGCCGTCGTACTCGTTGTGGCCGTCCACGCGCATCAGGTGCAGCTGGCCGCTCCAAGCTTTGCTGAAGTCATAAGCCGCCTGCGCCGTCAGCGTGGTGTTGCGGTAGCCGTCCTTGTCCGGATTGAAACCGTAGCAGGTGGCGCCCGTGGGATCGGCGCAACGGTGCGCATTGATGCCGTCCGTGCGGTCATGGCTGAGATTGATGGCGTACCAGCCACGGTCACCACGGCCACCCATGCCGGCGGAGGCATGACGGCCATTCCAACTGCTGGCGCCCACGCTGAAGTGCGGGCTGAAAGCGCCCTCGGGCCGGCGAGTGAAAATCTGAATCACGCCGCCGATGGCCTCCGAGCCGTACAGGCTGGAAAACGGCCCGCGCACGATCTCGATGCGTTCGATCTGGGCCACGGGAAAGTCCTGGAAGGCGGCGCCACCGGAGGTCACCGAGCCCACGCGCATGCCGTCGATCAGCACCACGACATGGTCCGCTTCGGTGCCACGCAGGCGAATCGAGGTGGCCTTGCCCGGCCCGCCATTGTTGGACACGGACACGCCCGGCAGGCCGCGCAACAGGTCGCGCAGCGAGGCCGGTTGCAGGCGCTCGATGTCCTCACGGGTCACCACGGTCACCGGTGCCAGGGTGGCATCCTGGGTTTGTGCGGTACGGGTGGCCGTCACCACCACGCCTTGCAGTTCAGTGGCCGGCTCGGCCATCACGGCCAGCGGCACGCAGGCGAGGACAATCAGCACGCTGCGGCCGAGCGAAATCATGTTCAAGTTCAAAGCAGTCTCCTCGCCGTACCTGCCCGTACGGCACAATGGGCTCGTGCGGACAGCGGAGGAGATGACAGGAAACGCAGCGCGCCCCGTGACAGCGCCCGCCGCGTGTCCGGTTTTGTTCCGGGGCCGGTCTCCGGGCTCGCGAGCGAGGTCTTGGCCTCAGGACCCGCGCCTTCCCATGCCGAGGGCACAGTGGCTTCGTGCGGATCGTTGCTCGCCTACCGTTGCGGGGGCAGCTCCGGAATGGCCGTGCCGAAGCGTGGCACGACGTCACCGGATTCCCGTTTCAATTGTCGGACTGGCCGACAATCACCAAGGAACGGGTGCATGATAGGCCAGCCATCGCCGCGACACAACAGAACGATGGCACTGTACTCATGCCGGGAGCCTGGGCGGTAGGAACCATGTGAGCGAGGCACAGCCATTTTGAGAACGAT
>CAZOXZ010000075.1:0-12210 GCA_964583865.1 uncultured Rhodanobacteraceae bacterium
CGGGAATCGGGAATCGGGAATCGGGAATCGGGAATCGGGAATCGGGAATCGGGAAGCGGGAAGCGGGAAGCGGGATCCGAGACACCGTCATTCCGGACGGCCGGCAGGCCGATCCGGAATCCAGTGCCTTTTGACTCACACAGCCAGTCCGCCCCAAATGTCACCGGATCCCGGACCGATTCGATTCAACCTTCCGTCGGTGCTGTCCAGCGCTTGATCCAGCTGTTGATGGTGTTCAACCACTGAACCTTGTTCTTGGGCTTGACGATGATGTGTGATTCATCCGGGAAGTACAGGAACTGGCTTGGAATACCCTGGCGTTGCAAAGCGGTGAAGGCGCTGAGACCCTGCGACAACGGGATACGGAAGTCGAGGCGCGAGTGGATCACCAACATCGGCACGCGCCAGTCGGCGACATGGTTGATGGGGTTGAATTTCTCGTAGGGTGCCGGGTTGGCGTACTCGGGTTTGCCGCCGTTCTCGTGCTCCATGAACCACAGCTCCTCGGTGGCGTAGTACATGATGCGCGTATCAAACACGCCGTCATGGTCAACCATGCACTTCCACGGCTTGTTCCACACGCCGGCCATCCAGTACACCATGTAACCGCCGTAGCTGGCGCCCAGGGCACAGGCGCGGTCGGCATCGAGGTAGTCGTAATTATCCAGTGCCGCCTGCCAGCCTTTCTTCAGGTCCTCCAGCGGACGATCACCCCAATGGCCGCTGATGGCGTTGGTAAAGGCCTGGCCGTAGCCCACCGATCCGTGGAAGTTGATGGCGACGACGGCAAAGCCCTGCCCGGCCCAGATTTCCGGGTTCCAGCGGTAGTGGAACTCGTTGCTCCAGGCGCCTTGCGGGCCGCCGTGGACAATAAAGGCCACCGGGTAGGTCTTGCCCTTCTCGTAGCCCACCGGCTTCATCACGTAGCCATGCACGGTGTCGCCATTCCAGCCCTTGAAGCTGAACCAGTCGGCGTCGGAAAACTGGATGCTGGCAAGGCGCTCGTCATTGAAGTGCGTGATCTTCTCGCGCTTGCCGTCGACCAGCGTGTACAGCGCCGTCGGGTTCTGGAAGTCCTGGTGCCCCATGACAAGCTTGTTGTTGCCCACGGCAAAACCGGCCACGGTGCCCGTGTCCCAGACCGGCGTGACCTTGCCGCTGGCGATATCCACGGCGAAAAGCCCTGTATTGCCCTCATCGGCCGCCGTGGTGTAAAGCGTCTTGCCGTCAGTCGAAAGTTGCAGCGGCCCGGCGGAACGATCCCAGTCCGGATCGACTTCGCGGGTCTCGCCGGTGGCAAGATCCATGGCCATGATGGCGAAACGATCCGCCTCGAAGCCCGGTGTGGCCATGGCCAGGTAGTACAGCGTCTTGCCATCGTGCGAGACGAGCGGATGGGCATCCCAGGCCTTGTTGGCCGCCGTCAGGTTCTCGGGCTTGGCCGAACCGTCGGCGGGCACGCGGTAAACATCGAAGTTGGTCGACCACGGCTCGCTGTGGCCGGCAATGCGGACATCGAAGTACACCGTCTTGCCATCAGGCGAAAAGACGTATTCACTGTTGCCACCAAACGGCCTTGATGGAATGTCACCGTCGATGCCCTGTGTGATCCAGCGTGCCTGACCCAGGCTACCATCCGGTTTGACTGCCGCCACGAATAGCTGCGCGTTGCGACCATCCATCCAGTGGTCCCAGTGGCGCACGAACATCTTGTCGTACAACTGACCGCTGGCCTTGTCGGCCTTGCGCTGGTCCAGTCGCTCACGGGTACACTGCAGAACGGTCTTGGCAGGGCAATCGGTGAATACATCGATGGACATCAGCACCTGGCTGCCATCGGGCGAGATACGGTAGCCGTTGATGCCGACTGGAAGATCGCTGACCACCTCGGGCTTGTCGCCTTTCACTGCCAGACGCCACAGTTGTCGCGACCCGTCCTTGCTGCCCAGAAAATACAGGCTGGTGCCATCCGGCGCCCAGGCCGCGGCGCCGGGATGAAGATCACTGCCAACCCGCTTGACCGGCTGCCCACCATCCGATGGCACCGTCCACAAGCTCGACACCATCGTGTTTTCATCCAGTTGCGTCGAGCGCACGGAAAAGGCCACCGTGGCACCATCCGGCGACAATGCCGGTGAGCCGACGCGGTCCATCATCACCAGGTCGGTCACGTTGAACGGATGGGTTGCGGCCAGGGCCGCGCCGCTGACACAGAAAGCGGCCAGAAAAGTGAGGGCTTTCATCGCAGGTCTCGCGTTATCGAAACCCCAATGATGCGTCCTGGCGCGGTGATCGGCAAGTTGCCGGCCGGGCACAGCCATCCAACTGTTCTATGATCGGGCCATGAAACTGCGTGATCTGCAATATCTCGTGGCATTGGCGGAACATCGCCATTTCGGCCACGCCGCCGAAGCCTGCTTTGTCAGCCAACCGACGCTGTCGACGCAAATCCGCAAGTTGGAGGAGGAACTCGGCGTCGTGCTGGTGGAACGGGCGCCGCGCAAGGTACTGCTGACTGATGTCGGCGAGGAAATCGTGGCGCGGGCCCGCGACGTGCTGCACCAGACAGAACAGATTCGCACCATCGCCCGGCAAAGCCACAGCCCGGATTCGGGCAGCCTGCGTCTGGGTATTTTTCCGACACTTGGCCCGTACCTGCTGCCGCACGTGGTGCCACGCATTCATCAGGCTTTTCCGGCACTGGAGTTGTTGCTGGTCGAGGAAAAGACCGAGGAGGTGCTGGTCCGCCTGCGCGAAGGCAAGCTGGACGCCGGCATCCTGGCTCTCCCGCTGGGCGATGACAGCCTGCACGAGGAAGTGCTGTTCGAGGAGCCGTTCCTGCTGGCCGTACCGACATCACATCCGTTGGCGACATGCGAGAACGTTGCGCTCGCCGACCTGGCCGACGAGAACCTGCTGCTGCTGGAGGAAGGCCACTGCCTGCGAGACCAGGCATTGGAAGTTTGTCGCCTGGCCAGCGGTGGCGAGCGCCGCGGTTTCCGCGCCACCAGCCTGGAAACACTGCGGCAAATGGTTGCGGCTGAGGTCGGGATCACCCTGTTGCCGACACTGACGGTCAACCCGCCTGTGGCACCGATGGACAGCGTGCGTCTGCTGCCATTTCGCGGCAGGCCACCGCACCGAACACTCGCATTGGTATGGCGCAAAAGCTCGGCGTATGACGAGTTCCTGTGCGAACTTGCAACGGTGATCCGCGGGATACCCGCAACACTCCTGGACCCGGACGCCACCGTCGAGGCACAGTAAGCGAGCGTCATGCACCCGGCCTGTGACCGGGTGCAGGAAGATCACGAGCTCAACGTTCCGTACGGAGAATCCGTCGTACGCCGAAGCCCATCAGCAGCATCAGCAGCAGCCACATGACCCACGTCGCGTTCGATGGCACCGGCACGAACGTCATCGCACCGTTTATCGATGTCGTTGCCGAATCGCTGTTGTTGCTCAGGTTGCTGTCGGTCACGCTGGGCGGTGGCGCGACATCGGCCGTGTTCACCAGATCACTGGTAGCCAACGACGACACATCAGCGATGATCACGAAGGTGACCGATCCTCCGGCAGGCAGTGTCGGAATCGTACTGCTCACCGTGCTGCCACTGACCGACACCGTGCCGCAGACCGCGCCGCCGAGCGGCACGCCACAGGTCGCTGTCGCGTTGCTGACGTCGGCCGGCAAGGTGTCCGAGAACACCGCGCCATCGGCCGCCTGCGGTCCGTTGTTGGTCACGACCACCGTCCAGGTGATCGTGCCTCCGGCATCGACTGTCGCCGGCCCGGTCTTGGTCACCACCAGATCGGCCTCCGATGTTCCCATGACGACGCATCCGGGACCCGTATCCGGCGGGCAGGTCGGGGCCGTCGTCCCGGTCTCGTAGGCCACGTTGACAATCTGCGTCGTGCCGGCCGGGATCGGGTCGTTGACCGTCACCACCACCGTCAGCACCAGGCTGCCATTGGCCGGGACCGTCAGGCCCGTCCAGGTCACCGTGCCGCCGGCATGGCTGCCGCCTTTGTCGGCGCTGACGAAGGCGACGTTCGGATCAAGCTGGTCGGTCACGCCGTAGCCGGTCGCTGCCACGCCACCACTGTTGGTCAGCGTGATCTGGTAGGTCAGCTGCTCGCCGGCCTCGGCGACACCTGCCGCCGTGCCACTTTCACCTGTCAGGGACTTGGTGATGGTGACATTTGCAGTCTGCTTGTCCGTGTCCGTCGACGAGTTGTTCGTCGTGTCCGGATCGGTCACGCCGGCCGGCGGCGTCACCGTCGCCGTGTTCACCAGGTTGCCGGTCGTGCCGGCATCCATCGTGCCCGTCACCGTGATCGTCACGCTGCCGCCGTTCGGGATGTCCGCCGTGATGTTGATGGCATTGCCGCTGCCGTTGGCCGGGCCGGTGGCCCCGCCGCCGTAGGTTGCCGTCCACGTCACGCCCGTGATGCTCGCGGGCACCGTGTCGGCGATGACTGCACCGGTCACGTCGCTCGGGCCGGCGTTGCTGGCCAGGATCATGTAGGTGATCGTGCCGCCCGGCGTGTACGTCGTGCTGCCGTCGTCCTTGGCGATCGACAGGTCGGCCTGTGGTTGATCGATGGTCGTGGTGACGTCATCGCAACTCGTGGTCGTCGTATCGCAACCCGGGCCGGGAGGCGAGTCGGGATCGGTGCCGTCACCGGTCGGATCGGTGGCGGCGTAGTTGGTGATGGTGCCGCCGCTGGCCGGGGCCGTGACGGTGATGTCGAACGATGTGCTGCCACCTGCCGCAATCGGGCCGGGGATGGTACAGCTCAGCAACGCACCGGGCGCGCTGGGAAGAAGACCGCAGTTGACGCTGGCCGGCGTCACCGCCGTCGCCACCACACCCGCCGGCAACTGGTCCTGCACGATGATGGTGCTGATCGCACCGCCGGTGTCGTTGGTGACGGTCAGGGTGTAGTTGAAGCTGGAATTGGTCGTCGCCGTGGCCGGGCCATCCTTGACGACGCTGACGGAGCCCGTCGGCGTGTCGGTATCGATGGCGGTGTTGTCATGGCCATCCGGCGTCGGCTCGATGAAACCGTCCGGAAGGTCGATGGTCGCGGTATTGGCCAGGTTGCCGATGTACGTGGCCGGCACATCCACCTCGATGGTCCAGGTCACCGTGGCACCACTCGGGAGATCCGGGTTGCCCATGAACGCGGGCGGCGTGATGGCCACCGGGAACGGACCGGCGATGTTGCACACGCCACCGCCGGTACTGGTGCAGTTCGTCACCCGCGCGGACGTGATGCCGGCCGGCAGGGTATCGGTGAAGGTTGCACCCTGGACCCCGAACGGGCCGTGGTTGGTCGCGGTGATGGTGTAGGTCACCGTGGTACCCGGCACGTAGTTGGTCTGCCCGTCATCCTTGGTGATGCCGAGATCGGTGGCAAAGACCATGGGCGCGGCATGGCAATGGGCGGCGTCGTTATTGTCGCCCGGCGCGCCGGCGGACGACAACTGCGTCATGGCGCCGGTCACCGGATCAAACTGGTAGAAGCCGGAGCCGTCGTTGGCGATACCGAAGATGCCGTTGGAAGCCGACACCATCATGCCGAAGCGCACCCCACCGGTATTGCCCATGGGGTAGGTGGTCAATGCGCCCGAGTACGGATCGACCGACATCAACTCGATGGGGCTCTCGTTGTTGACGAAGTAGAGCTGGCCTTGGTACCAGGCGAGATCAATGGGGCGCACATTGGGCGGCAGGGTGATGGTGTGATCCACCGTCTGCGTGTCCACGTCGACGGCGTACAGGATCGGCGCACTGCCTGTGCCGTAGGTGGTGCCGACGTACATCAGGCCATCCGGCGCGAAGGCACCGGCAAAGTAGATGTCCTTGCTGGCCGGGTTGGCCGGCATGCCGGGCACGGGGCCGACGAGCGTGGTGGAGCCATCGGTCATGTCCACCGTGACCAGGTTGTTGGTCTCGCCCTGGAATGCGTACAACTTGCCATCGGCGGGGCGGTAGGCCATCGCGTTGTAGTCGATGGTCGCCGTGCCAATGAGCGGGTAGGTGAAGGGGTTGGTGGTGGTCACCACTTCCAGCAGGTCAGTGGGTTGATGCCGACCGAGGTACACGGCGGTGGACGGGCAGGACTCGATCAGCGGCACGGTGGCGTCATCGGAGACCTGGGCCGTTTCATCGCTGTCGGCAAAGGCGGTGTTGGTGAAGCTGCCGGCGATCATGTCGGCGGCGGAAACCACGTGGCTTGCCTGGCAGGTCAGCATCTCACCCGGCGCAAGCTCGACTGGCTGGGCCGGCGTGCAGGTGCCAAGCGTGACGTTGGTGCCCGGGTCGGTGATCGTGACGTTGTGCAGGGTTGCGGTTGCGCTGAGATTGACGGCGACAATCTGGTAGCCGATGGTGCTGCCCACTGCGTACGGGCCGACCGAAGTCTCTCGCTTCAGAATGCCGAGGTCCGAGGTGTGGACGACCGGCGCATGCACTTCGTTGGACCAGGTCGGGCCGGGAATCTCGTCGCTGGTGGTCGCACCCGTGTTCACCACCTCGCCGGCAACCGCCTCGGCCGCGTCGACAAGGTGCGTCCCTGGTGAGTACGCAGGTGTTGCCGGCTGGCAGCGTGGGACAGGTGGTGCTGGATGGCGTCAATTGCGGGTCGCTGACCACGACATTGGTCAAGGGCAGGGTGCCGACATTGGTCACCGTCACGCTGTATTGCAGAGTGTCGCCCAGGGTGACCGTGCCACTGCCGTCGGCATCCACCAGCAAGGTGGCGTCCGACTTGTGGATGGTCTGATCTTCGGCGAGATAGACTTCGACATCGCTGTCCACGCTGTCCGAGACTTCCTGGTTCGGGTCGCTGGGGAAGGTTTGCGAGCCATGCTCGATGGTGACGACGTTGGTGATCGTCCCGCCCGTGAAGCCCGAATCAATGGTGGTGTCATAGATCAACGTCACGCGCTCACCGGGCTCCAGCAGGCCGCCTTCGGGCGGCACGGCATTGCCGTCCGTCGCGCCGGAACCGACACGAAAATGCAGCGTGCCGTTCGGGCCTTCGGCGGCCATGAACTCGGTAAAGTCACCGTCCTGCGCGTCCGATTGCGGTCCCTGGTGCGTCGGGTCGCCATCGTCCTGGACGATTTCCATGCTTCCCGGCACATAGGTGAGGCCGACAGGCACCGGGTCGGTCACGTGCACACGGATGGCGCCGTCCAGGCCGTCGTTCCTGAAACTGATGGTGTACCGGATGGTGTCGCCGAGGTGCAAGTACGGGCCCGGCGAGCCGGCCACCTTCTGGGCCGTCTTGGTCAAGGTCGGGATGACCTCGGGGTGGAACAGGTCCGAGACGAAGACCAGGGCGTGCGGGAAATACGCGTCCTGGCTGGTAGTGAAGGTTGCATCCAGGCTGAGTGGCGTCACCGACGGCGGCGGGCCCGGGGTATACGTGCTATTGATGACATGCGGACTACCGGCGTTGGCTGCGGTATTGGAGATGTCGACGAGCTTCAGGTCGACGGCAAACTGGTTGACGTAGTCCGGATTCTTGGCAGTGAACAAACTGCCCAGACGGGTGATCTTGCTGTTCCAGAAATTATTGGCTGCGTTTTCGGCATCGCTGAGTGCGCCCGGGTTGGCAATGCCGGCACCCGACACTTCGAACGCATCGCCGCTGATGCTCTCGTCGCCTTCCCAGACCAGGGCGCCGAGGTAGGCATCGAACTCGCCGGTGGGCGGCGTCAACAGATTGCCGATGGTGGTGGTCTGGTTCTGGCCGCTGGTGATGTAGCCGATGTCGCCGTCAAAGACCATCAGGCGGCGGTACGGGCTGGTGTTGTCCTGGTAGACCACGATCAGCGCCCAGCCGCCGTAGTGGCCGAGGGAGCCACCATTCCCGGTGGCCGCCGTCAAGCCGCCAACATAGTAATCGCCACCACCGGCTCCCTGCACCTGGCTGGTGACGTCAACGAAACCGGTATAGGGATAGTCGGGGCTCCAGGTACTGCTGCCGGTGTAAGTGTGCAGGTCCGCTGACAGTGCCGTCAGCTGCTGGTAAGAAGGCGCTCCCGGCCCCTTGATGTAGATGCTGGCGCGATTGGGATCGGTCTGGTCCGCGCGACCGCCCCAGTACAGGCCCGCAAAAAGCACCTGCATGCTCGGGTCGCTCGGCAGGGCCAGCGTGGCCATGGAGGAATTGGCCGGTGCCGCCGGGAAATCGGCCTGGATCGCACCCGCATCCACGTCGATGAACACCATCTGTTCGCCGCCGTTGTCGGCATGTTCGGTGCCTTGCTGCACGGCCGCGCAGTTGGTCATCTGCGCAGGATCACAGGTCAGCAGCGCGTTGCCGACCATGCGCACATCGCCGTTGGCTTCAATGCTGAAGCGCTGGGCGAACTAGGCCGAGGCCGCGCCGCTGGCCAACAGCAGCATGATGGACGACAGGACGAGAAGAGCGCGCAGCTTGCTACCACGCAGTGCCACGAAGCCACGAATACCCGATGAAACCATGGAGTTATCCCCTTGCAACAGATCACCCAACGAAACCCGGAGCCAGCCAGCGGCGGGCCCGCCTGGATACTTGACGGTATGCTACCAATATGTGACTTATATCACACCCCGCGCATTTCGTGGTAGATCGATCACCCATATTCCGTGCCCCGTCGCAAGGGCCTGACGGATATGCCCGGCCGTCACCGTGGCCGATCTCTTGACCATACGGGTGGGTGTTGCAAATCAGCGCCTGCGATTCCGGGCCAAGTGGCGCCGTCGTACCGGGTGTCAACCACGGCTCCCTCCCAGCCGCAACATGCCGCCGCAACCGGCGGCTGCAACGCACAGCGCTTCTCGCAGGTTTTCAGGGCTTGTGAACCCCCCGTCCTGGGGATTTTTCCAGTCGCGCGGCCGGTACATGCCCGTCCCGGCTCCCGCGAAGTCCAGCCGTCATCCTGCGTGGAGCGAGCGCAGCGCCTTCCTCCGACGTCATCCTGCGTGGAGCGCGCGCAGCGAGCGGAATCGCAGGATCTCCATCATGGTGCCTCAGTGACAGATTCTGCGACTACGGGCTTCGCCCTCCGCCCTCCGCGCAAAATGACAAGGACTGGGGTTGTGCGTGCACCTCGGAATGGTCTCGCGACCGCCTTCGAGGATGAGAATTGACAGCCTCTCAGGGCTCGACCGGGTAATCCGGTGTGGCATCGAGCGTGGCGGCGCAGATGCTGGCCAGCTCCAGCAGGCGCAAGTCCGAGCCGGGCTGGCCGACCAGTTGCATGCCCACGGGCAAGCCGTCGACCATGCCCATCGGGATGGAAACCGCCGGACAGGCTGCCAGGCTGGCGAAGCTGGTGAGGTCGGCTTGCGAGGCCGGCGCGGGTTGGTCCAGAGGGAAGGCCGTCTGTGGCGTGGTCGGCGTGATGAGCACGTCGATTTGCGCGAACAGGCGGCGGGCCTTGAGGCGCGAGGCATCCAGTACACGGTCGGCGGCAACATAGTCGGGCGCGCTGCGGGCCGCGGCCCAGTCCAGCATCTTGCGCAAGCTGTCGGAAATCGGATGTTCTTCGCTGGCACGTTCGGCGGCAAAGGTGTTGCACAGCTCCGCTTCCATCAGCATCAGGCCGGCACGCCGCGCCTTGGCCAGGGGCCAGTCGGAAAAGTCCACCACCTGTTGCCGGCCCAGGATGGGATCCAGCCGTTCGATGGCCTCGTGGAACAAGGCCGACACGCCCGCATCCACGCCAAGACCGGCATCATCCAGCACGCCGGTCTTCAACCGGCCAGGCTCCCAGTCCGGCGTTGCCAGGGCCACACGGCGGCGACGCGAACGCGGGTCCTCGGTATCGTAACCTCCCAGCACCTGCAGGAAGATCGTCAAATCGGCGACGCTGCGGGCCAGCACGCCCACGGCATCCAGCCGCCGTGCGGCCGGCAGCATGCCACGGGTCGATATCTCGCCGTGGGTGGGCTTCAGCGCATAGAGACCGCAGTAGCTGGCTGGAATGCGTACCGAGCCCAGGCTGTCGGTGCCGATGGCAGCCGCAGCAAGCCCGGCAGCCACGGCAGCGGCCGAGCCACCGGAGGAACCACCGGCGGTGTAACCGTGCCGGAAGGGGTTGTGGGTGGCACCGAAATGCGGGTTGTTGGTGGTCGTGCCCAGCGCGGCTTCGTCGAGATTGGTCTTGCCCATGATGACCGCGCCGGCCGCCCGCAGCCGCGAAACCACCTGGGCATCCGTGCGCGCCACGCAGTCGTCTCGGCCCGGCAGGCCGGCACGCGTCGGCCAACCGGCCACGTCGATGTTGTCCTTGATGGCCACGGGCATGCCATCCAGCCGACCGAGCACGCCTTCCTGGCGCCGGCGTGTAGCCGCACTTGCCTGATCATGCACCATGGCCGCGCGCAGGTCGACGAAGGCGTTGAGGTGCGGATCCAGGCGCTCGGCCGCATCCACATAGGCAGCACACAGTTCCTCGGGATTGCTGTGCCCCATGGCCAACCAGTGCAAGGACTGACAAACATCGGCGCCGCGCAGGGGCAGCTTGTGGCGGGTATCGGTCTCGGTCATCCGGCGATTATGACCCATGGGCCAGCAGGCCGCCAACGGCCACCCGCGGGTTGCATCGGAGCTGGGTTACACTGGACTGCACGCCCAGCTTGATGCGACAGGACAGATCATGAGTGAACGCGAATCGATGCCCTACGACATTGTCACCGTCGGTGCCGGTCCGGCCGGGCTGGCCTTTGCCATCCGCATGAAGCAATTGCAGCCGGACTGCAACATCTGCGTCATCGAGAAGGCCTCCACCATAGGTGCGCAGATCCTGTCCGGCGCGGTCATCGAGCCGGGGCCGCTGGACGACCTCCTGCCCGGCTGGCGTGACAACCCGCCACCCATTTGCATTCCGGCCAAGGAAGATGAGTTCTGGCTGTTGCGCGATGCCGAGCGGGCCGTGAAATCGCCCATGGCGCCGCCACAAATGCACAACAAGGGCAATTTCATCGTCAGCCTCGGCGCCCTGTGCGCCTGGCTCGCACCGCAGGCCGAAGCGCTGGGCGTGGACATCTTTCCCGGCTACGCCGCGGCCGACATCTACCTCAACGACGACGGTTCGGTGGGTGGCGTGCGCATCGGCGACATGGGCGTGGCCAAGGACGGCACGCGCAAGCCGGGCTACACCGAAGGTATCGACATCCTGGCGCCGGTTACCGTGCTGGCTGAGGGCTGCCGTGGTCACCTGACCAAGCAGATGATCGCCAAGTTCGACCTGGACGCCGATTGCGACCCGCAAACCTACGGCATCGGCATCAAGGAACTGTGGCAGTTGCCGGAAGGCCGCGTCGAGCCGGGCAAGATCGTGCATACGCTCGGCTGGCCGCTGGACCCGAAAACCTACGGTGGCAGCTTCATGTACCACCTCACGGACAACCGCCTGGCCATCGGCCTGGTGGCCGGACTGGACTATGTCGATGCCAACTTCAAGCCCTGGGAAGCCTTCCAGCAGCTGAAGCACCACGCGCGCATCAAGCCCTTGCTGGAAGGCGGCGAAATCCTCTCCGCCGGTGCCCGGGCGCTGATCGAGGGTGGCTACCAGTCTTTGCCGAAGTGCGAGATGCCGGGCGCCCTGCTGATTGGCGACACCGCCGGCCTGATGAACGTGCCGAAGATCAAGGGCACGCACCAGGCCCTGCGCTCGGGCATGCTGGCCGCCGAGCATCTGGCCGCCAACGACCGCAAGCCGGCCGGTTTCGATGCCGCCCTGCGGGCCTCGCCGGTAATGGCGGAGCTGAAAAAGGTACGCAACATCCGCCCCGGCTTCCACAAGGGCCTGTGGACGGGTCTGGCCAACGCGGTGTGGGAGACAGCCACCGCCGGCTTGTCGCCCTGGACATTGAAAAACCACGCCGACTGGTCGGCCATGCAGAAGCTGCACGAGTACGAATCACCCAACCGTCACTGGGTCGAGCGTGATCTGCCGCCGCGTGATCGCCTGGCCGGTGTGTACTTCGCCGCCACCGAACACGACGAGGACCAGCCGGTGCATCTGCAGGTGCTGGATACCACTTTGTGCATTGACCGCTGCACCGAGGAATATGGCAACCCCTGCACGCGCTTCTGCCCGGCCTCGGTGTACGAGATGGTGGATGACCTGGAAGGCGGCCGCCGCTTGCAAATCAACGCCGCCAACTGCGTGCACTGCAAGACCTGCGACATCAAGGACCC
>CAZOXZ010000076.1:0-12185 GCA_964583865.1 uncultured Rhodanobacteraceae bacterium
CCGCCTGTGCAAGGCCAGGCGCTTTCGCTACGCCAACGGCGACATGGCCGACCTGGAAAAGCAGTTGCAAGCTGCCGACGAGGCCGGCGCACGGCGCAAGCTCATCACCTCCGACGGCACCTTTTCCATGGACGGCGTGGTCGCGCCGCTGGACGAAATCACGGCCCTGGCGGAAAAATACAACGCCATGGTGCACATCGACGAGTGTCATTGCACCGGCTTTCTGGGCAAGACCGGACGCGGTGCGGCCGAGGTCCACGGCGTGATGGACAAGATCGACCTTTTCACCGGCACGCTGGGCAAGGCGCTGGGCGGCGCCATGGGCGGCTTCACCACCGGCCGCCAGGAAATCATCGACATGCTGCGCCAGCGCTCACGGCCCTACCTGTTCTCCAACTCGTTGGCGCCGCCGGTGGTGGCTGCCTCGATCAAGGTCTTCGAAATGCTGGATGCCGCCGACGACCTGCGCTCGCAGCTGGTGGACAACACCCGCTTCTTCCGTCAGGTCATGGTTGATGCCGGCTTCGAGATCAAGCCCGGCAACCACCCGATCGTGCCGGTGATGATCCACGACGCGCCCAAGGCCCAGGCCATGGCCAACGCATTGCTGGAGGAAGGCATTTACGCCATCGGCTTCTTCTACCCGGTGGTACCCAGGGGCGAGGCCCGCATCCGCGTGCAGATGAGCGCCGGGCACACGCGGGCGCACCTGGAGCGAGCCGTGGAAGCCTTTGTGCAAGCCGGCCGCAGAACCGGTGTCCTGCCTGCGTGACCGGAACACGCAAAATGCTTGCATCACGCGGGGTTCATCGATAAAATACCCTGCTTTGCTCACAGGGAATGCCGCCATGAAGGTGCTTTCTTCACTCAAATCGGCCAAGACTCGCCATCGCGACTGCAAAGTCGTGCGTCGTCGTGGCAAGGTCTTCGTGATCTGCAAGTCCAACCCGCGTTTCAAGGCTCGCCAGCGCTGATTGGCGATCCCTTGTCCCGGCCTCGTGCCGCAAAGAAGCCGCGCCCGCGGCTTTTTTTGTGCCCTCGTTCATGGTCGCAGGACAGTTTTTCTGTTAAAAAGAGTGCATAACCATCTGACCCACGGGAACTACCGATGACGATGAAAGTGATTGCTGCCTCCGTAACCCTGATTTGCGCGGCTGCCTTCGCCCTGCCTTCTCACGCCGCGCAGGCCAACTCCCAGGACCGGCAAACCGACGGCGACGTGCTGCTTGTCGAGCAAGTGCAAAAAGAAAGCACCATGAAACTGCCCAGGCGCGGCATGACCATGGCCCAGGTCCAGCAGGAATTCGGCACTCCGGTGAACAAGCTTCCGACCCGTGGTGGCGATGCGCCGCAGCATCCGCCGATCCATCGCTGGCAGTACCAGAACTACATCGTGTACTTCGCCAACAACCACGTGATTCACTCGGTCATCAACCCGCCGCCGGCGCCCAAGGCCGAAGCCAGCACAACGGACGCCAAGCCCGCGGGCTGATTCGTCCGGCGTGCCGGTTGCCTCAAGCACCACCGTCACGTTGCCCCATGGCAAAGTCACGGCGGATGCCGAGCACGGCCAGCAAAATGAGTACGGCGGCCACGACCGCGCCGCCGTACACCTGCACCGTGGCGTCGGCCATGGCCATGCGCAGGTAGTCGGCCAGCACGCGCGATGTGCCGCCTTCGTGCAGCATGCGGATCACGCCATCCAGATTGCCGGGCAATTGCCCCGCTGCCATCACGGTGGTTGGCGCCTGTGCCAACGCATCGGCCATGGCGTCGTTGAACAGCGCGCCCACCAGCACCGCGCCCAGGCTCATGCCGAGGTAACGCGAGAACATGTTGGCGCCGGTGACCACGCCGCGCCGGCGCCAGTCCACCACGGACTGCAGACCGACCAGCAAGGGCGTGGAGATCAGCCCGAATCCGGCGCCCAGCAACACATGGATGGCCACCAGGATGCCCAGCGGCTGCGGTTGCGGCAGCCACACGAACAGCAATACGGCGCCCAGGGCCAGCAACGCACCAAGCAACGCCGTGTTGCGGAAACCGATACGCAGGTACAACCGCCCGGACAGGCTGGATGCCGTCGGCCAGCCCAGGCTGATGGTGGCCAGCAACAAGCCGGCCGCGATGGCGCCCAGGCCAAGGACCGACTGGCCAAAGGTCGGCAGATAGGTGTTCGGCCCCATCATCACGATGCCCATGATGGCCGTGGCGATGTTGCTGAGGGCAATGTCCCACCGGCGCCACAGCCAACCCGGCATGATGGGCTCGGCAGCGCCTGACTCGACCCGCCAGGCCAGCAGCAACAGCACGGCGGCGGCCGCGAACGTCACGCCAATCGGCCAGGACAGCCAGGGCCAGGAACGCCCGCCTTCCAGCAGGGCAAAGAAAAACGCGCCGAAGCCAAACAAGATCAAAGCCGCGCCGGTGAAGTCGATGCGATGGCGATGCGGCTCGACATCCTCGTGCAGGAAACGCAGCAGCAGCACCAGTGCCACGGCACCCACTGGAAGGTTGATGAGGAAAATCCAGCGCCAGCTGGCGTATTCGGCAAAGGCGCCGCCCAGGGTCGGGCCGACAATGGCGGCCACGCCCCAGACGCTGGATAGCCAACCTTGAATGGCCGCCCGTTCACGCACGCTGTACAAGTCCCCCACCAGCGTGTTCACCGTCGCCATCACGGCCCCGGCTCCGAGGCCTTGCAATGCACGGAAAGCGATCAGGCTGGGCATGTTCCAGGCCAGCGCGCAGCAGGCCGAGCCGGCCAGGAACACCACCACGCCAAACAGCAGGATGGGCCGGCGGCCATGCAGGTCAGCCAGCTTGCCGTAGATCGGAATGCACACGGTCTGCAGCAGCAGATAGACGGAAAATACCCAGCCGATCAAGGCAAAACCGCCAAGATCCGCCGCAATTTGTGGCACCGCGGTGGCGATGATGGTGGCATCCATGGCCGCCAGCATCATGGTCATCATCAGGGCCGCGAGAATCCAGCGGCGCTGCACCATGTTGACCGGCTGACCACGATCGGGCGTGCTCATCGACGGAAGACAAGGGGTTGAGCGTAAGTCATCTGTCCAGTGTAGCCTGATGCACGGCCAGGCAGACAACGGCGCCACTTGCCCGCAGTCCGTTTCGACCCCATGATTGGGGTTTGCGGTCGTGTATCTCGCTCATGAACGAAGCCACCAGCCCCGCCGTGCCCGACGAAGACCTGCCCGAATTGCCTCCGGACCAGCCGGTCGAGCGCATCACCCGTGGCGAGGTGGAATACGTGCTGCTGGGCACCGCGCATGTCTCGCCGACCAGCGTGGCCGCCGTTGAAGCCATGCTGGCGCGCGAATCCTTCGACGCGGTCGCGGTCGAGCTGTGCCCCAGCCGTGCACGTGCCTTGCGCGACCCGGAAGCCTTCAAGCGCATGGACCTGTTCCAGGTGATCCGCAAACGCCAGGTGGGCATGGTGGCGGCCAGTCTGGTGCTGTCCTCGTTCCAGAAACGCATTGCCGAGCAATTTGGCGTCGAGCCCGGCGCCGAGATGAAAGCCGCCGTGGTTGGCGCCGAGGCGCGCGACCTGCCGGTGTGGCTCATCGACCGCGATGTCGGCATCACCTTCAAGCGCAGCTGGCGCGCGCTGGGTTTCATGGACCGCATGCGCCTGTTGTTCGGCCTGTTGGCCAGCATCTTCGAAGACGAGGAGATCGAAGAGGAAGACATCGAGAAACTGAAGCAGGGCGACATCATGGAAGGCGCCTTTGCCGAGTTTGCCGAAGAGTCCGAGGTGCTGTACAACGGCCTGATCCGCGAACGCGACAGCTACATGGCGGCCAGCCTGCGCGACCAGTCGGCCCGGCTGCCGTCGGCACGGAAGGTCCTGGTCGTCATCGGCGCCGGCCACCTTGCCGGCACCGGCGAGAAGCTGCGTGCGCAGGACACGCCGGCCCTGGCGCTGCGGCACGAGCTGGAGCAGATTCCACCGGCTGCCAAGTGGCCCAAGTACCTGGCCATCGCCATTCTTGTGGCCATTTTCGCAGCCATCGGCTGGGCTTTTCATCGCAGCCCGGAGCTGGGAACCCAGGCACTGATCGCGTGGGTACTGATGACCGGCTGCGGCGCGGCCATCGGCGCCATCATCAGCGCGGGGCACCCATTGAGTGTGATTGCCGCCTTCATCGCCGCGCCGCTGAAACCATTCCGGCCTGGCATCCCGGCCGGCGGCGTCAGCGCCCTGACCGAAGTGTGGCTGCGGCGGCCGCGCGTGGGTGATTTCGACAGCCTGCGCGAGGACCTTGTACACGCCAGTGGCTGGTGGAAGAATCGCGTGGCCCGCACGCTGATGCTGTTCATGCTGGTCAACCTGGGCACGATCGCCGGCGAGTACTTGGCCGGCATCCATATCTTCAAGAGCTTGATGTGATGGCCGGACTGTTCAAGCGCCCACGCGCGCAATCCCGCAACCCGGAAACCCGCCGCGATGCCGTGATGCACGACACGCCGGACCAGCTCGGTGCACCACTGGCCGACTTTGCCCGCAATGACGCCGACCCCGGCGTGCGCCGGGCAGCGCTGGAGCGCGTCGCCGACCTGGCTCTCGCAACCGAGCGGGCACACGAAGATGATGACGCTGGCGTACGCAAGGCCGCAACACGATTGCAGGCCGGCCTGCTCGCCGGCACGCACCCGCAGGCCCCGCCGCTGGACGAGCGCCTGCAAGCCCTGGCCGGGATCGAGGACCAGGCACTGCTGGAACACCTGGCCTGTGATGGTGATGCCGTCCGCTTGCGCGAGGCCGCACTGCAGCGAACCACGCGCCCGAGCCTGCGCATGCAGCGCCTGCTGGAAGACCCGGACGCCGACCTGCGTCTGCGCCTTTTGGCCGCCATCAACGACATTCCCACACTGCAGAAGATCTGCGACAAGACCCGCCGTCGCGACCGCCAGCTGCACCGTGGCGCACAAGGCCGCCTGGAAATGCTGCAGGTGGCCGCCGGTGACCGCAATGC
Organism: uncultured Rhodanobacteraceae bacterium; assembly: GCA_964583865.1. Taxonomy (GTDB): domain Bacteria; phylum Pseudomonadota; class Gammaproteobacteria; order Xanthomonadales; family Rhodanobacteraceae; genus DASSBG01. The sequence goes on from CAZOXZ010000076.1 coordinate 5,001, forward strand.
CATCCGCACCGTCGCCGAACGGCTGTGCGAAACACTCGAAAAGACCGAAGCCAGGCACAACGGCGAGGCGGCCGTAGCCACGGCGGACGCGGAATTCGAGCCTTTGCGCGACAAGGTCGACGCTGCGCTGGCCACGCGCTATGACAACGCCCGCAAGGCCTGCCTGGCCGCGGCACGGCCACAAGAAGCGGTTGCCAGCAAGGCGACCTGGGTGGCACGCAAGTTGCCACGCATGGACGAGCCGGAGCATCCCAGCGCCGAGGTGGCCAGCCCGCCGGCAAGCATCCGCAAGCTGGAAGCGGAGAACCGTTTCAAGGCCGATGTCGCGGCCACCATCGCGGCGCCCGCCCCCGGAACAGAAAAAGCGGCCCCGCCGCCACCCGCGCCCGCCGCACCGCCGGGCCCGGATGACAAGGCCCTGGCGACCATGCTGGAGAAACTGGAGCGCGCGCTCGAAGCCGGCAACCTGGCGGCCGCCGGTGGCGCCATGCGTGACATCGGCACGCACGAAGCATCCCTGCCGCGCAAGCTGCGCAGCCGCTGGCATCGTGCCCGCGAGCGCTTCCATGAACTGAAGCGCTGGGAACAGTGGTCCGCGCAACGCCAGCGTCGGCAGTTGTGCGTCGATGCCCGCGCCATGCGCACCAGCACGCTGCCACCGGAGGCCATTGCCAACCGCATTGCCGAGTTGCGCCGCGCCTGGCACCGGCTGGACAAGCTGGAGCCTGCCAAGGCACGGCAAAGCGAGGCCAGCAAGGCCTTGCAGCAACGCTTTCATCGCTTGTGCGAACGCGCACTCGAGCCAACCCGGGTCTGGTTCGCCAAGCGCGATGCCGCCTGGAACCAGGCCATTCAACGCGTCGAGGCGCTGCTGAACGACGATTTGCCCGACAACGACGACTCGCGCGGGCTGGTCAAGCGTCGTCGCGCCCTGGTGGACGCCAAGCGCAACCTCGACAAGGTCGCGCCCAAGGCGCGCGGACGGCTGGCCAAACGCATCAGCGCCACCATCAGCCGCCTTGACGAGCCCCTGGACGCACACCTGGACAAGGTCGCCATCAAGCGTGACCTGCTGATCAAGCGCGCCACTGACCTGGGCCGCCTCGACGAGCGGGAACAGGCCACGGCGGCCCGACAGCTGCAGCAGGAGTGGACGGCCCTCGGGCCCGGGCGGCGTGGGCGCGACCGCAAGCAATGGCAGGCCTTCCGCGAAGTCGTCGATCCCATTTTCGAAGCCCGTAAGCGCCAGCACGAGGCGCGCGTGGAAGCGCGGCAAGCACGCGCGGAGGAAGCCCGGGCCCTGCTGGCCGAGCTTGAGGACAACCGCGCCGACGACGATCTCGCCGCCTTGCGCGCCCGCCTCGGCGAAGCGCGGCTCCGCTGGCAAGCACTGAATGTACGCGAGCGCAGCCTGCAGCAACGTTACCAGGCCGCCTGCAACGCTCTGGATGCGCGGGCCAAGGCGATCGAAGCACAAGCCCGGCGTGACAACTGGCATCGCTGGCTGGAGCAGCTGACAGCCGGAAAACCGGACGAGACCGTGCCCGCACCTCTGCGCAAGGCGGCCGGAAAGGCACAGCCAGGCGACACGCAGGCAATGCGCAAGGTGCTGGTCCGCATGGAAATTCTGGCCGGCGTCGACGGCCCCGAGGACGATGCCGACCTGCGCCTGCAGCTGAAGCTTGAACGCCTGCAGGGCAGCCTCGGCCAGGGTCAGGGCGACGACACGGAACCAGACCTGGAGGCCCTCGTGGCAGAATGGATCCGCAACGGCGGCCTGCAGTACGATGACAACAACCTGCAACAACGCTTCCGTGCAGCCGTGGATGCCATCCTGGCGTGAGCGGGCCCGGTCATTCGCGAGCTTCGTGCATGCGGGCTATAATCGGCCTCGTTGCCAACACCAACCGCATTCCGGGGAACCCATGATGAAATATCTTTTGCCGATCGCCGCTTTTCTTGTTGCCGCCGCTCTCATCCCCGGAACCGCGTTGGCAAAGGGTGATGCGGAGAACGGCCGTACCTTGGTCTACACCTGCAATGGCTGCCACGGCATTCCCGGCTACGAGAACGCGTATCCCAATTACCGCGTGCCCCGCATCGCCGGCCAGAACTACGAATACCTGAAGAAGGCCTTGCACGAATACCAGTCCGGCGGGCGCCAGCATCCGACCATGAACGCCCAGGCGGAGAGCCTCAGCGACCAGGATATCGATGACATCGCCACGTACCTGTCCAGCCTGGTGCCCACCAAATGATTGCAAGGGGATTCCGCATGAAGCGTTTTGCCACACCGTTCCTGTTCGTCACCCTGTTGTTGCCGGCCCTGGCGCTGGCGGCGCCGCCGGGCGATATCGCCGCCGGACAGGAAAAATCCAAGGTTTGCGCTGCTTGCCATGGTGCTGACGGCAACGCGCCCGACCCGCAATACCCGCGTCTGGCCGGCCAGTGGCAGAACTACCTGTTCCAGGCGCTGACCGAATACAAGACCGGCCAACGTGACGATCCCATCATGAAGGGCTTTGTCTCGAGCCTGTCCGAGCAGGACATGCACGACCTGGCCGCCTACTACGCCAGCCTGCCCGGCAAGCTGGACGACCTGCACGGCCATATCCAGGGCGACTGAACGCCTCAGGCCATGGCGGACGTCCCGCCATGGCTGCTGCGGTAGTACGGGTTTTCACCCGTCGAGTGCTCGGTGGCATCACGCACGCCCTGCAGTTTCGGCAGACGCTTGCGCAAGGTCTTCTCCACGCCTTGTTTCAGGGTCACGTCGACCATGCCGCAGCCGTGGCAACCGCCGCCAAACTCCAGCACCGCGATATTGCCCGGGTCGATCTGCACCAGCTGCACGCGACCGTCATGTGAGGCCAGCTGCGGGTTGATCTCCGAGTCGATCACATAACGCACGCGGGCGGCGAGATCGGCATCCTCCTCGGGAACCTCGCCACGGATGCCGGGTGCGGAAATACGCATCCTGCCCTGCGCGGTGACGTCAATCTCGGCGTCGTCGAGCCAGGCGGTGGACGCTGCATCGACATGCAGAATGAACCCTTCCAGCACAACCCGGGCCTCATTGCCATCCAGGTCATCCGCATCACAGAAGCTCAGGGCAACCGAAGCCGCCGGTGTGCCGGGCGAGGTCACGGCCACACGGATGCCGTAGTCATCCTCGCCCTGCTGCTGCAACAGGCGGCCGAAGTATTCTTGTGCACGTGCGGAAACGCGAATCACGCCAAAATCTGCCGATACAAGACCATATCAGTCCGGATTATAACCGAGGATGCCAGCGCATGCCTCAGCGCTGCGGCAGGTATTTCAATGGATTGACCGGCTTGCCCCGCTTGCGCATCTGCAGATAGAGCTCCACGCGCCGGGCATCGGACGCACCCATGATGGCGATCTTCTCGCCGGCACGGACCTTGTCGTCTTCCTCCACCAGCAACTTGCGGTTGTGGCCATAGGCGGAAATGTAGTCGTTGGCATGGGCGATGATGACCAGGCGCCCGTAGCCCTTGATGCCGTCGCCGCTGAAAAGCACCACGCCGTCGGCCACCGCGTGGACCGGTTCGTCACGCTCGCCGGCAATGACGATGTCGAGCCGCTGCGGATTCGAGCCATCGTAGTTGCGGATGATCTTGCCGCCCGCCGGCCATTGCCATGCAATGCCATCGACCCGCCGTGTGGCCCGTGGCTCGACTTTCTTGCCGGCGGCATCCACCTCTTTGGGCGGTGGCTCGATGGTCGTGGCCAGCATCACCGAGTCCTCGGCCTTGTCCGCGGATTCTGCCGTGGCCGCCGACGGCACTGCCGGCTTCACCGTCGCACTCTTGACCACCGCCACGCTGTCTTCCAGGCCGAAAGTGGCCACGGTGCTGCCGCGTTCACCCGGCGGCGGCGGCGTCAAGCGCAGTTCCTGCCCTGGCGCGATGACATACGGCGCGGCCACGCCGTTCCACCACGCCAGGTCCTCCCAGCCCAGCTGATAGCGGAAGGCAATCGAGTACAAAGTATCGCCGGGCTGGACAATGTACTTGCCGGACTGCGGAATGACCTCGGCCACCATGCCGCCACCATCGCCCGGCTCGGCCTCACCCAACGCGGGAATGGGCCGGGTCAGATCCACCACCGGGGCCGGCGGGTTCTGCGCGCAAGCACCCAGCAACAGGAGGCAGGCAAGCAAGCTGTATCGGAGAACAGGACTCATGGCAGCACACAATAACGAAAAATCAACGCAACACCCACCAGATGCCAAACAACACCAGCAGGACCACGACCGCCCAACCGAACCATTCGATATAACGATGCAGCGTGCGTTCGGCACGTTCACCGCCAAGACGGATGGCACCGGCAATGAGGTACACGCGCTTGCCGCGCCCCAACGCCATGCAGGCCAGGAAAGGCAAGATGGGCACGCCGACGATGCCGGCAGCCCAGGTGACGAACTTCATCGGGATGACCGGCTGCAGGGCGGCCAGCAGCAAAGCTCCCAGCATTGTCAGCCAGTGCGCCTGCATGTCTTCCTGCAGCGTGGTGACCCAGTGGTTGATCACCTCCTGCATGTGCGCGCTCAACAGCGGCGCCACGGCACTGTAGACAAAATGGCCAAGGGCATAACCGACCAACGAGCCGAGCAGAGAAAACACCAGGCTCAGGGTGGCCAGGCGTGCCCATGCACGCGGCCGTGCCAGGGTCATCGGCGCCAGCATCACCTCCGGTGGCACCGGAAAAATGAAGGCCTCGACGAAACTCAGCAACGCCAGATAAGGCTTGGCATGACGATGCCCTGCCCAGGCCAGGGCCCGCTCGTACAGCGGTGCGAACAACTTCAAGAATGGGTCTCCATGCGGGCCATGATCAACGAATTCCCCCGAGCAGGGGCACGAAACTGACCGCGCCCAGGTCTTCCTCGGCAACCGTGTCGCCGCGGCGATGCAGGCAGACAAGACGCTGCGCGCCCTGCGGCCCCACCGGCGCCACCAACACGCCATCGTCGGCCAGCTGCTGCAGCAATTCCGGCGGAATCACTTCGCCTGCCGCCGTCAGGATGATGGCGTCGAAAGGCGCCTCCTCGGCCCAGCCCAGGTGCCCGTCCGCATGCCGCGAGCGGATATTTTCCAGGCCCAGCTTGCGGAACCGCCTGCGCGCCTGGCGCAGCAGCTCTTCGATGCGCTCGACCGTGTAAATCGTGTCCACCAGCTGTGACAACACCGCGGCCTGGTAACCCGAGCCCGTGCCCACCTCCAGCACACGCGATGGCCGGCCGCGTGCCAACAGCACCTCGCTCATGCGCGCCACCACCCACGGTTGGGAGATGGTCTGACCGTAACCGATCGGCAAGGCAGTGTTCTCGTAGGCACGCGACGCCATCACCTCGGCCATGAACAGATGCCGCGGCATCCGACGAATCACTTCCAGCACGGTCGCATCCGCGATCCCGCTGACACGCAACTGCTCCACGAGACGATCGCGGGCACGCTGCGACGTGAGACCTTGGCCGGCAACTTCCGCCTCGGAGGCACGCGCGGTGATCATCGTTTGCAATCCCGCCCGGCAACGCCGGAGGCGTCGGTCGCCTGCAGGTTGTCGACCCAGCTGGCCACCTTGTCCAGGGCCTGGAAGCGGGTCAGGTCCACGTGAATCGGCGTCACCGACACGTAACCGCGTGCCACGGCATGAAAATCCGTGCCCGCCCCCGCGTCATCGATCTCGCCCGGCGGGCCAATCCACCAGATCGGCCGTCCGCGAGGATCGGTGCGCTTCAGGCAGGGTGCCGAGCGGTGCCGCTTGCCCAGCCGCGTGGCCTCGAACCCGCGGATGTCAGCCCATGGAAGATCGGGTACGTTGACATTGAGAATGGTGTCATGCGGCAAGGGATCAACCAGCAAGCGCCGCATCAGCACCAGCACGGCGCGCGCCGCGCTGGCGTAGTGGTATTCCGGCTCATCGTCGGTCACCAGCGACACGGCAATGGCCGGCAAGCCGAGGAACCGACCTTCCATGGCGGCCGACACGGTGCCCGAATAAATGACATCGTCCCCGAGGTTGCCGGCATTGTTGATGCCGGAAACCACGATATCCGGGTCTTCATCGAACATGCCGGAAAGGGCCAGGTGAACGCAGTCGGTCGGTGTGCCCGCCACCCGGTAGCGGCCGGGACCATGCGGATACACGCGGATCGGCAAGTCCAGGGTCAGGGAATTGCTGGCACCCGAGCGATCGCGATCCGGCGCCACGACGACCACCTCGCCGACCGACCCCAGATGCTCAGCGAGCACCCGGATGCCCGGCGCATCCACACCATCATCATTGCTGACCAGAACCCGCATCGTCACTGTGCCGCCCACTGCAAAGTCGCCAGTTTAGCCTGAAACATTCATGAGGGTCGCGACAGAACGGCAAAGCAACCGTCTGCGAACGCCGGCGAGGCCGAGAACCACGGTTCTGGACCGGCTTGACGGGAAGTGCCGGTCAACCCGCCTTGCCGGCAACGGCGGGCGCGGACATGCGCAAGCGTCGTAATATGTACCCATGAGCCACAAGCAGGACAAGCGACGCCCACGCTGTGCAAGCCAGGCCGACCGGGATCTGTTCCGCGACGCCGTCGGTCCCGTGCGCCAGATCAAGTCCCCGGAACGCAGTCCGGGCCGGAACCCGCCACCGCCGCGCGCGCACATGCGACAGCGTGACGAAGCCGCCGTACTGGACGAACTTCTGGCCGATTTCGACCCCAGCACCATGGAAACCGGCGCAGAACTCGGCTGGACGCGCACCAACGCGCCACGCACGCTGCTGAAAAAGCTGCGTCGCGGCCAGTACAGCATCCAGGACGAGCTCGACCTGCACCAGATGACCGCTCGCACCGCACGCGAGGTGCTGCAGGAATTCCTGGCCGAGTGCGTGGCCGAAGAGCACAGCTGCGTGCGCATAATCCACGGCAAGGGCCTGCGATCCGGCCCCAAGGGGCCGGTACTGAAGGCTCTCACCGACCATCTTCTTCGCCGTCACAAGGCCGTCGTCGCCTTTGCCTCGGCACCACCTGCCGAAGGCGGCACCGGCGCCGTCATCGTGTTGCTGCAAACCCGGCCCTGACCCGGAAGCAGCCATCCATCCGGCATTCGGGCAAAAATTGGCGACCCCGACAGGATTCGAACCTGTGACCTGCCGCTTAGGAGGCGGCTGTTC
>CAZOXZ010000077.1:0-11436 GCA_964583865.1 uncultured Rhodanobacteraceae bacterium
GCGCCCTTCGGTCAGAAGTACCGCCCGCAGGATGCCGACCAGCTGCTGTACTACCGCGAAGCCGAGGACGGCCAGGTACTGCAACAGGGCATCTCCGAGGCCGGTGGTGTCTCGGCCTGGATCGCGGCCGGCACCAGCTACTCGGTGTCCGACTCACCGATGCTGCCCTTCTTCATCTACTACTCGTTCTTCGGCTTCCGCCGCATCGGCGACCTCATCTGGGCCGCCGGCGACCAGCGCACGCGTGGCTTCCTCATCGGCGCCACGGCCGGTTGCAGCTTCCCCGGCGAGGGCCTGCAGCACTCTGACTGCGCATCACAGCTGATGGCCGGCACGGTGCCGAACTGCCGTTCCTACGACCCGACCTTCTCCTACGAAGTCGCCGTGCTGCTGCACGAGGGTGTGAAGGAGATGTACGAGGACCAGCAGGACATCTTCTACTACATCACCACCACCAACGAGAACTACCGCCACCCGGACATGCCCGAAGATTGCTATGACGGCATCATCAAGGGGATGTACCTTTTCCGGGAATCGGGAGTCGCGAATCGGGAATCGGGAAAGAGCAAGAGCAAAGGCAAGGCCAAGATGCCGCGGGTGCAGTTGCTGGCCGCCGGCGGCTCGTTGATCGAAGCCATCAAGGCCGCCGACATTCTGGAATCGGACTTCGGCGTCGCCGCCGACGTGTGGTCCTGCCCCAGCTACAGCGAACTTTCACGCGACGGCTTCGATTGCGAGCGCTGGAACCGCCTGCACCCGGAAGCGAAAACGCCGCGCGTGCCGTACATCGCCCAATGCCTCGCCGACCACGAAGGTCCGGTGGTGGCCACCAGCGAGTACGTGCGTGCCGTTTCCGACCAGGTGCGTGCCTTCGTGCCCGCCGGACGCCACTTCACGGCCCTGGGCGCCGACGGCTACGGCCGCAGCGATACCCGCGAAGCCCTGCGCAACTTCTTCGAGGTGGATGCACGCTGGATGGCGCACGCAGCGCTTTCGGCTCTGGCCAGCGACGGCACCATCAAACCATCGGTGGTCACGGACGCCATCAAGAAGTACGGCCTCGACCAGGACAAGCCCAACCCCATCACCGTCTGACAACCCGGCCACATGCGCTGGCGACAACAACACGCGGGGACCGGTGCCAGCCGGTCCCCGTTTTTTTGCCTGCTCCGACAGTCACCCGCGACCGCCATTCCTGCCCGTGCCAATCCCGCCGCCAGCGACCTGCAGTGGCTAACCTGCAATGACAGAGCAGCCGACTTGTGCGTGCCCTGCCGCTACAGCCGGTGGCACGCGGCGCCGCGGCGACATCCCGGTACCGTTCGCGATACCATGGCGACAAGGGGAGGTTGCGCGCCTCATCGGTCGCAGGATGAGCGCGAACGGCCATCATTCACGAATGCCACACGGGACAATCATGCGTAAATCAATCCGGACCCTTGCCCTCATTGTCGTATCGCTCGTGATGAGCACGACGTATGTGCAAGCCGCACCAGCATCACAGGGTTACTGGCAAGACACGCCACACTACACTCTGAAGTCCGAGGGGCCGAGCCCGGCAAGCTACCGCAGCCTGACACTGGACTTCGCCACCATGATGCGGCACTTGCAAGCCGCGCATGCATTACATCACCAAACTACCGTGTTGCTGCCACAACCCGAAGGTGGCTTCGCCACCTTTACCATCATCAATTCCGACACCCTGCCGCCCGAGCTGCAGGCCAGGTACCCCGACATCCTCAGTTTCCGCGGCCACGACAAGCAAGGCCGGCAGCTCCGGCTGGATGTCTCGCCCATGGGCCTGCGTGCCATGGTGTTCGACCCGGACGGCATCTGGGTCGTGCAGCCGGAACAACGCGGCAAGTCCGCCGAGCACTATCTGAGCTTCCGGCGCTCGGCCCTGCCGGACTCGGTTCGCCGCAAAATGGCACCGCAGGGCAATGATGTCATCAAGCAGACGCCTGGAAACGCACCGACCGGGCATCAGCGCCCGTCATCGACGACCACGGGCGCGAACAAGCGCCTGTATCGCATCGCCGTGGCCGCCAACCACCAGTACGTCAATGCCGTGGGTGGTGGCACGGTCGCGGGCGGGCTGGCGACAGTCACCGCGGCCATCAATCGCGTCAATGAGATCTACGGCTCGGAACTGGCCATTCACCTGCAATTGGTAGCCAACAACGACTTGCTCATCTACACGAATGCGGCCACCGATCCCTTCGGAGCCAACGATGGCAGCGTCATCAACATCAGCACCTCGAAGATCAGCAACATTATCGGTGTCACCAACTACGATATCGGACACGTGTTCACCACGGGAAGCGGAGGTGTCGCCGGCATGGGTGTTGTCTGCAGCAGCTACAGCAAGGGCAGGGGCACCACCGGCTTGCCCAACCCGATCGGAGACGCTTTCTACGTGGATTTCGTCTCGCACGAAATCGGTCACCAGTTTCACGCCAACCACACGTTCAACAGCACCATGGGCAACTGTGGCGGTGGCAACCGCAACGCCAGCACGGCCTACGAACCGGGCAGCGGCTCGACCATCATGGGTTATGCGGGCATCTGCGGCGGCGACGATCTGCAACCCCACAGCAACCCCTACTTTCATGCCATCAGCCTGCAGGAGATCAGCAGCTTCATTCAGGGCTATGGTGGCAGCTGTGCTCAAGTGACAACCAACCCGAACCCGACACCGGTCATTGATGCCGGCAGCGTCTCCACGCCACACACCATTCCGGCCGGCACACCGTTCCGTCTGGATGCCATGGCCACCAGCCCGGATGGCAGCTCGCTGTCGTATGGCTGGGAAGAGTTCGACCTGGGGCCCGCAGCCAGTCTCGCGAACGGCGACAACGGCCAAAGCCCCATCCTCCGTTCGTTTTCACCAGAACCCTACGGTTGGCGCGTGTTCCCGGCGCTCTCCACCGTGTTGGGCGGCCCCGCCGTCAAGGGCGAGACTTTGCCGTCAACCAACCGCACGCTGCAATTCCGTCTGACGGTACGCGATCCGGAACCGGGCGAGGGCACCACCGCCCACACCGACACCCAGCTCACGGTGACCACCAGTGCCGGGCCATTCAAAGTGACGGCCCCGGCTGGCAACGTGGCCTGGACGGCCGGGCAAACGCAGACCGTCACCTGGAATGTGGCCAACACCACCGCGGCGCCGGTCAGTTGCCCCAGCGTCGATATCGATTTTTCCATCCAGGGCGGGCATGTCTGGTCCATTCCACTGGTCCACGGCACAGCGAACGATGGCAGCGCCAACATCACCGTGCCGGGCATCAATACCGCCGACGGGCGCGTGCGCGTGATCTGCTCGAACAACGTCTTTTTCAACGTTTCCCAAGGCAATATCACCATCACCGGCGGCGAGGACGAAATCATCTTTCAAGATGGCTTCGAGGCCCCTTGTACGCCGCAGCAGCTCCTGCAGGATACAAGCTTCGAGGCCACCGGCGGCGGCAACCCGATCTGGGCCATCACTGGCGCGCCATACTCGCCAATGTGCAACACCGGCTGCGGGACGAGTGCCCACACGGGCACTTGGTACATCTGGTTTGGTGGTGTAGCGGAGGCGAACGCCAACACGGTCAGCCAGCAGGTGGTAATTCCTGCCGGGGCCTCGCGCTGGTTGAACTATTGGTCGCGCAACTTGCTGGGCAACGATCCAACAGCGGCCATGCAGATCTTCATCGACGAGGAGCTCCTGGACACCGTCGACGGCAATGATGCACGCAGCGGATGGGGCCACGATGGCATAGCCATCCCGGCTCAGTATCTGGATGGCGCGACCCACACCATCAAGTTCAGTTGGAACGCGGCCTCGCCCACTGGCCAGTACGACGGCATCATCATGGACGACGTCACGCTGGGGTGCGGCGCGCCCACGCCATGATCGATGCGCGCCAGGGCCACCACCCACCCGTAGCGGCCCTGGCGTCCCCACGGCGGTGCTGCGTGGCAAGGCCTACAATGAACGGGATTGAGTCATCGTGAGGATCCCATGAGAAGCATCACCATCGCCGCCCTGCTGACCATGCTGGCCATGCTCGCCGGCTGTACGTCGGTGACAACGCGGTCGGCATTGCCAGATCGTGCCGAGCGCATACGCGCAGCCGCCGGAGCACCGGTAAATTCCATCCGCCTGCCCGAAGGCAGCATGTATGCCTGGGTGCCGCTGGGCGAGCGCGGGCTGTTCATCCGTGCACAAGGCCACCGGAACTGGCTGCTGGACCTGGGCTATTGCCCGAACCTGGATATCACCACGACCATCAGGATCACCTCGGCCACGGGTACGGTGACGGCCGGCATCGACAAGGTGTTGTCGGAAGCCAGTCGTATTCCCTGCCTGATCCAGAGCATTCGCCCTGTTGATGTTCAGCAACTGGAGCGGGCCATCACTGGGCACGATGCTGGCACGGTCGTGGCACGGCAAAATCACGCGCCGGGAAGTGGCACACCGGGCTGAACCCGCCACGACGACAAATGGGGCGGGCGCGAACTGGCGCGCCACACAATCGCGGTGTAGGCTCGGCATTTCCTTGTTCCCACGGAGAGCCCGATGCCCGTTCAACGCTTGCAACTTGCGGCAGCCCTCGCCCTTGGCTTCGGCCTTGTTGCCTGTTCGCCTTCCCCATCACCAACGGCAACACAACAAAGTGGCCCGACCCACAACGAGCGCGCAGCAAGCGACTTGAAGCTGTACAAGCAGATGCTGGTCGAAAAGAAGTACGCGCTGGCCGCACCCATCGGCGAGGGCATCCTGAAACGCGCTCCACGCAGCATCGCGGCCGCCGAGGTGCAAAAGACCATCGAGGCAACGCGCGAGAAAGCGCACGCCATCAACGAGAAGCGGCGCCTGGCGGCGCTGTGGTTGTACCAGAGCGGCGAGCAGTCTGGTGGGCACCAGGACACGGCCACGATCTACCCGTCACGCCCAGCGAAGTACAACCGCCGCATCCGCCTGATCTTCCGCGAGCACAGCGACTGGGGCACCAGTGTCTATTTGTACGACACCGGCGACAAGGGCTTTGTCTGCGGCAAGAGCTGCAAGCTGCCCTTGAAGGTCGATGGCAAGGCCGCCGAGCCATTGAAAGCCTCGACCCCGCCGTCCGGCGAACCGGCCGTGTTCATCGACAGCCAGAAACGCATGCTGGAGCTCGTCGACAGCGCCAAGACCCTGGCCATTACCATCGACGTCAAGGGCGACTGGCCGCAGGAGTTGTACTACGAAGTTGGCGGCTTCGATCCCGAACGCTGGCCGCCAACAAGCAAGACCGCAAAGCAGTAAATCGGCAACGCATGCAACAAGGCCCTCCCGTCGAAACGAGAGGGCCTTTCTCATGCGTCTTGTGGCAACAGCTTACGGGCGCCGCGCCAGTTCCGGGTCGTCACGCTTGACGGGAATCAGGTCCTTCTTCGACACGCCCATGAGCTGCAGCAACGGGCAGCCGATGAAGATGGACGAGAACGAGCCCAGGACGATGCCGATCAACATGGTGATGGCAAAGCCACGCGTGGCCGGGCCACCCCAGAAATACAGCGCGGCCATGGTGATGCCCGTGGTCAGCGAGGTGATGATGGTCCGCGACAGGGTATTGTTGACCGCACGGTTCAGCAGGCCCTCGACATCATTGCTGCGGGAGATGCGGAACAGTTCGCGAACGCGGTCGAACACCACCACGGTGTCGTTGACCGAATAGCCGATGACCGCCATGACCGAGGCCAGCACGGCCATGTCGAACTCGCGCCCGAACAAGGCGATGACACCGACGGTGATGATGGCGTCGTGGACCTCCTGCGCCAGCGCCGCGATGGCGAAGCGCCGCTCGAAGCGCAGCGAAAGGTACACGACGATGCCGATGATCACGAACACCATCGCCAACACGCCGGTGTCGCGCAGTTGTGCGCCGACTTCCGGGCCGACGAAGCTGTGTCGTTTCAGCTGGACATCGGATCGGGTGGCCTTGAGTGCGTCCATCACCTCCCCGGCAACACGGTCCGCCTGGCGATTGGCGTCCTCGGCAGCGTCATCCATGTTGTCCGGCTGGATTCGCACGACCACGTCGCGCGTACCACCGACGCTTTGCACGATGGCACCTTCAAAACCGGCTTGATCCAGCGCATCGCGCACGCTGGAGGTCTTGATGATGTCCTGGTAGGACACCTCCACCAGCACACCGCCGGTGAAGTCCAGACCGTAGTTCAAGCCCTTGCCAAAGATGAGGAACAGCGAAGCAATGGTGAGGATCACGGCGATGGCAAGCGAATACTTGCCGGCACTCATGAAACGGATGTTGCTGTCAGGATTGAAAATTTCCATGCTTGTGCGTCCTCAGATGATCGACAGCTTTTTCAGCTTGCGCCCGCGATGCGTCAGCGCCACCAGGGCATGCGAGCCCACCACGGCACTGAACATCGAGGTCAGGATGCCGATGGACAGGGTCACGCCGAAACCCTTGATGGGGCCGGAGCCGAGGGTCAACAGGGCCAGGCCGGAAATCAGCGTGGTGACGTTGGCATCGAGAATGGTGTCCCAGGCTTTTTCGTAGCCGAGCCGGATGGCCGCGAAAGGCGTGGTCCCGGCACGCAACTCATCCCGTATTCGCTCGCAGATGAGCACGTTGGCATCCACCGCCATGCCCATGGTCAGCACGATACCGGCAATGCCGGGCATGGTCAGCGTGGCCTGGAACAGACTGAGAATCGCCGTCAGAAGAATCAGGTTGAGGATCAGTGCCAGGTCGGCGATCACGCCGAAGAACTTGTAGTAGATGATCATGAAGATCACCACCAGCACCAGGCCGAGGAGCATGGCGCGAAAGCCGCGCTCGATATTCTCGGCACCCATCGACGGGCCGATCACGCTTTCGGAAACAATCACCATCGGTGCCGCCAGCGACCCGGCGCGCAGCAGCAAGGCGAGCTCGGAAGCCGAGTTGATGCTCTCCAGACCCGTGGTCTGGAAGCGCTTGCCGAACACGCCGCGCACCGTGGCGTAGCTGATCACCTCCTCGGTGACCTTGATGGTGCGCACTTCCTTGCCGTCGACCGTCTTGATCTCGGGCGTGCGCTCGACGAACACCACCGCCATCGGATTGCCGATGTTGTTGCGGGTGAACTCCAGCATCTTGCGTGCGCCGGATGCGTTAAGCTCCACATCCACCTTGGGCGTTCCGCTCTGCTGGTCGAAGCCGGAAGACGCGTCCACCAGCTCGTCGCCGGTGACAATCACCTGTTTTTTCAGTACCACCGGCGTGCCATCGCGCATGTAATAAAGACGATCATCCGGCGGCACGATGCCGGTCCGTACCGCCTCCAGCGGATTCACGTCCGGATCACCGGCGCGGTATTCCAGCGTCGCCGTGGCACCGATGATCTTCTTGGCCTGGGCAGTATCCTGCACACCTGCCAGCTCGACCACGATGTGATCCTCGCCTTGCTGCTGGATGACGGGTTCGGCCACGCCCAGGGCGTTGACACGATTGCGCAAGGTGCCGAGGTTCTGGTCAATGGCCGACTGGGCGATCTCGCGCAGGCGCTCGGGCTTGATGCTGACCACGAGCTCGTAGCCCTCTGCGCCGGAGACACCATTGTCGATGTTCAGGTCCTGGGCATTGTCCTCCATGATCATGTCGTACGCCTTGGCACGATCATCGCTGGTCCGCAGCATAACGTGAATCTTGCCATCATGAAGCTGCACGGACTTGTAGCGGATCTTGGCATTGCGCAAGGTGCCACGGACGTTTTCCAGATAGCGTTGCTGCTGCTTCTGGACCACGGCCTGCTGATCCACCTCCATGAGGAAGTGCACGCCGCCGCGCAAGTCCAGACCCAGCGGCATGGCATTGGCATGGATGGCCTGCAACCAGTCCGGCACCGTCGATGCCTGGTTCAGGGCCACGATGTAGTCGTCGCCCAGCGCATCACGCAGCACATCGGCCGCTTCGAGCTGGTCGGCGGCGCTGCCATAGCGCGTCAGGATCTGGTCGTCCTGGACGGCCATGTTCTCCAGCTGGATATCGTTCTTGCGCAGGGCGTTGACGACGGTATCCTGGGTATCCTGGGTATCCTGGGTGATGGTCACGCCACGGTTGGGTGAAATCTGCACGGCTGGCTGCGGTTGGTACACGTTCGGCAGCGCATAAATGATGCCGACCACGAGTGTGACCAGTACCAGCCAGTACTTCCAGCGGGGAAAGTCGATCATTCGTCAGTGTCCGTTGGCGATCAGGAGGACTTCAAGGTGCCCTTGGGAAGCACCTGGGAAATGGCATGTTTCTGGACCTTGAGCTTCACCTTGTCAGCCACCTCCACGGTGACAAAGCTCTCACCGAGCTCCTCCACGCGCCCGGCAATGCCGCCGTTGGTGACCACCTCGTCACCGCGCCCAAGCTGGCTGAGCATCTCCCGATGCTCCTTCATGCGCTTGTTCTGCGGACGGATGAGCATGAAGTAGAACATGCCGCCCAGAACAACGATGAAAATGATGGTCATCATGCCGGACCCGGCCGCGGCATTGCCGGCCGCGCCGGACGCCGCTTGCGCTTGGGCGCTGGAAATGAAGAAGTCCATTGCTTGGCTCTCTGGTTGTGAGGTGAACAGGCCCGGCGGTGAGCGACAGGCCCAAAAGGCGAAGAATTATGCCATGCCCGCGGTTTCCATGCAGAAAAAATTGCCGGGTGGCTCAGTCGAGCACGGGGCCGCGCCTCTGGACCGCTCGGAAATCGGCCACGAAATCACCCAGGCACCCTGCCCCGATGGCCGTGCGCAAACCCTCCATCAAACGCTGGTAATGGCGCAGATTGTGGATGGTCGCCAGCTGGCAACCCAGGATCTCGTGGCACTTGTCGAGGTGGCGCAGGTAGGCGCGGCTGAAGCCCTGTGTGCATGTGTAGCAGTCGCAATTCGCCTCGACCGGGCGCGTGTCCTGTGCAAAGCGGGCGTTGCGGATGCGCAGAAAGCCGCCTTCCACGAACAGGAAGCCGTTGCGGGCGTTGCGCGTGGGCATGACGCAATCGAACATGTCGATGCCGCGGCACACGGCCTCGACGATATCCACCGGCCGGCCCACGCCCATCAGGTAGCGGGGCTTGTCCGCGGGCAGCAGGGGCACGGTGAAGTCCAGCATGCGATTGCGTTCCTCCTCCGACTCGCCCACGGCCAGGCCACCCACGGCATAGCCGTCAAAACCGATGGCTTGCAGTCCTTCCGCGGACTGCCGGCGCAGAGACTCATGCACGCCACCCTGGACGATGCCGAACAAGGCATTGGGATTGCCCAGTTCGTCAAAGGCGCGGCGCGAGCGCTCCGCCCAGCGCAGGGACAATTCCATCGACGTGCGTGCCACGTCCACACCGGCCGGGTACGGCGTACATTCGTCCAGGATCATGACGATGTCCGAGCCGAGCACCGTCTGGATCTGCATGGACTTCTCCGGCGACAAGAACACCTGCGAGCCATCCACCGGCGAAGCAAAGGTTGCGCCCTCCTCGGTGATCTTGCGCTTTTCGGCCAGCGAGAACACCTGGAAGCCGCCCGAATCGGTCAGCATCGGCCGCGACCAGCCGCAGAAGTCGTGCAGGTCACCGGCCGCCTCGATCACCTCCAGCCCCGGCCGCAGGTACAGGTGGAATGTGTTGCCAAGGATGATCTCGGCACCGATGGCCTCGAGGTCACGCGGCGTCATGGCCTTGACCGTACCGTAGGTCCCCACCGGCATGAAGGCCGGCGTGGCCACGCTGCCGCGGGCAAAGTCCAGCCGGCCGCGCCGCGCCTGGCCGTCGCGCGCCATCACGTCGAATTTCATGGAAGTCATCCCGCAATTATCACGGCTGACGATCGCCTCGTCACCTGCAACATGCCGACGCCATCAAGCCATGTGGTCGGCAAAACTGTCCGGCTTGCCATTCCAGGGCTCGAAATAGGTTCGCGACGGGCGCTCCACGGAATGCTGCGGCCCACGTCGGGTCATCTTCAACGCCTTGAAACCGTCCAGCCACAGCGACACGAGGTTGGTGACGCGTTCATTGCGGCACAGAGCGGCATGGTCACCGGCGCCCTGGAATGCGCCCAGGGTCACGCCTTTCACGGCTGCACTGAGAAGGTGCACCCGGCCATCGCCCAGCTTGTCCTGCACGACGGCGGCGAAATCGAACCAGTTGGGATTGCGCTTGTTGTCTGTCTGCACCGGCAGTTGGCGCGCGGTCGCCACACCCGTACCGCACAGAACCAGGATATCGTCGCCATGCCGCGCCAGCGTCGCATCCGGCAACATCGGCGCATCGCTGTGGCCGCCAAAATGCGCCCGGCGGCCACGCACAAAGGCCTCGGCATCGGCCAGGAAGCGCGCACTGAAGCCGCCGCCATCGCGCACATTGGCCTGCCAGTTGGCCGCATCGAACAAATCGACATCGCGGCCGGCCTCGTCGACCGCGGCCGATTTCCAGGACGGCGTCATCTGGTAAACCGACGGAAACGTGCGCGCGATGAAGCGGTAATCCTCGTCCGTGCCGAACCAGCCATCGTGTTCGCCCACCACCAGCGCATACGGCGCACCGATGGCCCCACGGAATGGCGGCGCGATGAAGACAATGCGGCCAATGCCGGTGAACGGCTGGCGCCGGTTGCGCATGGCCAGCGCCGAGCGCAGCAACAGCCCGCCCATGGAATGGGTGACAAACTGCAGTTCCGGCGTCCGCCCGGCCGCTTCCTCACGCGCCGACAAGATGCGCATGGCTCGCACCAGCCGCTCTGCGGACAACTCCAGCGGCTTGCGCCAGTCGTAACTGAAGGTGTACACGGGCTGCGGCGCCTTCCATGACCGCAACTTGGCAATCATGTGTCCGTAGGCGTAGTGGATGAGGCGGCCCGGACGCATCCAATGGCCATCCGCAGCATCGTAACGACCATTGGCGAGGGCGAAGTCCTCGGGATCCTCGACCAGATCCCCGACCACCATGTCCTCGAACGACCAGCGCCGCGGCCAATCGAGCGGATAGCTGTCAATCAGCTCCGACCCCTTGATCCCCGGAATGAAGACGATTGCCATCGCTGTCCTCCGTTGCCGCTACCGAATCCAGCATACCGCAACGGCAGCCGGCAACCGGCAACCGGGAATCGAGAATCGGGAATCGGGAATCGGGAATCGGGCATCATCGGGACACGGTACCCGGGACCCGGGACCCGCCGGTTTGTCCGGGTTCGCGGCCATGGCTGCGTCACGGCCAATTCACGCCCCGTCGCCTGCAGGCAGGCTCCTACACCGGTGCGGCAGGCCGGCTGCAGAATCTGAAGGAGCGTGCCCGCACGCGACCCGTGGAATCGGGCATCATCGGGACACGGCACCCGGTACCCGCCCGTTCGTCCGCGTTCGTGGCCATGGCTGCGTCACGGCCAATTCACGCCCCGTCGCCTGCAGGCAGGCTCCTA
>CAZOXZ010000077.1:11536-12155 GCA_964583865.1 uncultured Rhodanobacteraceae bacterium
CCGGCTGCAGAATCTGAAGGAGCGTGCCCGCACGCGACCCGTGGAATCGGGCATCGTCGGGACACGGCACCCGGTACCCGCCCGTTCGTCCGCGTTCGCGGCAATGGCTGCGTCACAGGCCATTCACGCCCCGTCGCCAGCAGGCTGACTCCTACAGCGACCGCGTCATTCATCCACAAACCGTGCCCCGGAAACCACTGCGTGCCTCCGGGGCGCGAACGTTACTTCACGAAGATGGTCACTCGGCGGCCACCAAGGCCTCGACCATGTCCAGCATGCGGTTGGAGAAGCCCCACTCGTTGTCGTACCAGGACAGGACCTTCACCAGCGTGCCACCCATCACACGTGTCTGCGTTGCATCGAAGGTGCTGGAAGACGGGTTGTGATTGAAATCCATGGATACCAACGGCTCGGCATTGACTGTCAGCACGCCGCGCATCGGGCCGTTGGCAGCGGCTTCCACAACCGTGTTCACTTCCTCGATGCTGGTCTCGCGCGCAGCAACGAAGGTCAGATCCACGGCCGAGACATTGATGGTGGGCACACGCATGGAAAAACCATCCAGCTTGCCATTCAGCTCCGGCAGCACCAGGCCCACGGCCACGGCCGCACCGGTCTT
>CAZOXZ010000078.1:0-12129 GCA_964583865.1 uncultured Rhodanobacteraceae bacterium
TGCTGCCGCACCCCTCGGGGCCTTGGCCTAGTGGACATTTCGTCCAAGCGAGCCGACAAGTTTACGACAACCTTTTGGCGTTGTCAACCGTTGCCGGGAAAGAAACCCGCACGGCGTGTTCCGTCGTGCGGGACGCTCATTGTAACCCCGGTTTCGCGAATTGCAAGCCCCGGAACAGGATCTTCCGACTTTTTTCTCCGGGCGTCCCGGATCACTGCCCGGCCGGCAGTGAATACAGGCGCATGGGCGTGGAGTCGCGGTCAAAGCTGATATCGCCGTCGCCATCGATGCCCACCGAGATCCAGTTTTCCCCGGATGGTTGCTCGACATGCTCGGGATAGTTCAAGCCGACAGTCATGCTGCCGATCGGCTGGTGCCCCAGAGCGATCTCCGCACAGGTGCGGCAATAGCCCTGCATCTGGTACAGCGGAATGGTGGCGCCCTGTTCATAGTGCACCTTGCCCGGCATGGCCCAGCGTGGCTGGTTGGCGGCGTCGTAGTAGTACAGGATGGGGTTGATGTACTTGCTTCCGGCCTCGCGGGTCTCGACGACCGTCAGGCCCCAGCCGCTGTCGCTGCTGGCTGCACTCCACAGACCATTGACATCCTCGGTGGCGACAGGACGACCACCCCACCCGACCAGCGGCGAAATGCACCAGGTACCGCTTTCGCCACGCACGGTCCAGTGCATCACCGCCTTCACATCGCCATCGTGGTCGCGGCATGCGGGAGAGCTGGCTGCGGCCGCGGTCAGGTCGATGGCGAGCCTGCCCACCGAGCCTTCGGGATAAGTTGCACCGTGGGTGGATGGATCGTAGACGGGATAGCCCAGGTCCACCGGCCCGATCTTGCCATCCTTCAGCGTGCCGACGGCCATGTAGTACTCCGGCATGCCGCCGGCGTCGTAAGTATAGAAAATCATGGTGTACTGGTTGCCGTCAGTGCCACGATCAGCCAACTCGATGGCAACGCCGTGACCGGTGTGATCCGGATCCGACCAGGCGCCGCGGATGGGCGCCCGATTGTCCGGGCCGCTGGTCCAGTTGACGTTGGACATCAGGTACTTCTGGTAAGCCGAGAAGTACGGACTGTTGTGCCGCATGGTGGAGTTGAACGTGGCACGGTAAATGCCTCCCGACTCGTACGCGCCACCGGCAAAAAGGCCGACACCGATGGCATACGGTGTGGTTGGCTCGCCAGCAGACAAATCGTGACGCAGCCACGCCTGCCACGGCACCAGGTCCCGCTCCAGCATACGGGTCATCTCCGGCCCGCCGGTGCCGCCGGCGTACACGCCGCCGAACTCGTTGTACTCGTCGGGAAGTCCGCCGACCTTGTGCCCGAACTCATGGCCGGGCGTGTCGTCGTTGGGCGAACTGGCCAGCAAGCCGCCATTGGCGAGCACGAAGGAATTGGCGCGTCCCATGGGAATCGGCTGATTGAGGAACATGACGATAGTGTCATAGCTCGGCAAAACCGTCGCCGCAACCTGCATGGCGCGCGCGTAGTTCACCGACAAGGTACTCCGCACGGTCTCCATGGTGCCCTGAAACAGGCTGTCGCGTTGCACCAGGTAGTCGCCGCCGCCGTCCACGACACTGGTTCCCGCCTGATTCGAGTAGGTGAGGTAAGTCCAGGCGCGGAACGCATGGCGATGCTCTCGCCAGTAGTCGTGCGCCAGCAAGGCCCGCATGTAGTCCCTGGCATCCTGGAAGAAGATCTGCGCCTCGCCGATATTCAGGGCACCATCGCCGTTGACATCATCGAATGGCTCATTGTTGACGGTCGGATCAGTGCCCTGCTCCGGCGCAGCCGCCGTACCATAGGTCTGCAACGGCTCGCCGCCATCCCACACGCCGTTGTCGTTGTAATCGTAGTACACCACGCCATCCCAGACGCCATTGCCATTGGTGTCCGTGAACGTCTCGTTGTTGGCAGTGTAACCATCGCCGAGGAACAGGATGTCGTACCTGTCCCCGTCCGGGTCACCGTACAGCAATTGCAAGTGTCGATCGGTGACGTCCAGCGAATGAAATTCCAATGCATCATCCAGCACCACGTCGCGCTGCATGGAACCATCGACATGAACCAGCCTCTCCACATGGCCCAGACGACTGCCATCCGCAGGCGCGCCAAAGCGATACACACAGCCGGCACAGGCCGGCAGGTCAAACGAGCCGTCCCCGCTGGTGTTGCGGTAGATGATCCAGGTCTGGGCCTGATCGTAGAACTTGATTTCGACACCCGGAAGCGGGGCACCATCTGCGTTTCGCACGACGCCGGTCCAGCGCGCAATGCCGTCGACGCCAGGCAACTCGACGGACACGATGCCATCATCGACGGCCTCGAAGGGCGCGCTGGTCCAGGTTCCGGCGCCAGGGGTGCGGATACGCAAACGCCAGGCCTTGCCTGCCGGCACATACAACGGCGCATTGAGTCTCAAGGCACCTTGGGTGCGGTCGTATTCGCCCCGAGCGTACGATACCGCTTTCACATCACCATCGACTGACAGCAACTCGAAACGGCGCCCGGCGGGATATTCAGACGTGTTGTTCGAGGGCGTGCTCTGGACACGCATGACTGCCACATCGTCAGTGGCGATCTGGAGCGTCAGTTCACTGGTATCCGACACCTGGAACGAGGTGGCGGCAAGGCCTTCGCCACAAAGGTAAGGCACATCCCGGTCATCGGCGCTGTAACCGTACTCTCCAAAACATGCCTTGGCGACGTACTCACCCGCAGGCAACGAAAGTTCGGCCTCGCCGCTTCGTGACAAGTCGCTGGAAATGAGAAACTTGCCATCCTGCCAAATCTCAAGACGGCCACCAACCATGGCATCTCCGGAAGGTGCCAGCACGTCGAACTCGACATCATGACGCACTGGCACCACCAGATTGGTTGTCAGCGGCGTGTCGCCCACGTTGACAACAACAGGCTGCGGCCAGATCTCGTCGCTTCGCCCCGCTTCAAGCACGGCTTTGGAATGAGTGTGAGCGAGGATAGTGTAGTTGCCGCCATCATCGGCATAAGCCCGATCCACCGGGATACCGGAAGCCGTCAGGCTTCGGACTTCAATCCCGGGCACGGCAGCGCCATCCGTGCCGTCCAGAACCTCGCCGCTGATCTCGACGCCTGCCTCAAGGATGAAATCATGCGTTCGGTCCTTGCTCTGGGGTGGAAATGCGTCGGTGAGCTCGAAATATCCCGCCGCGGACACCCGGAACACATAGGCGCGTGACGGATCCAACAGCGTCTCGTAACGGCCTTGGCCATCCACGTCGACGCTGTACTGCAAACCGGCATTTTGTGCCGTCACCCAGATGTCAGCATTGGAGACAGCGGAACCGTCATCACCCAGCACACGTCCACTCAGCTTGACGCCTTCGACGGCATGCAGATCCAGGGTCTGGTCGGATGTGAATGATCCCATCGGCTGCGGTGCAAACATCCAGCGCTCCGGCAGGCCTTGGAGATAAAACGTGACGACCTGCCCTGATGGCACGGCCATGCTGTACATCCCGGTCCCATCCACTTCGGCCGGATACGGCCCCCACAGCGTGCAACCCATGCAATAAGCAGATAGTGAGTATCCGGTTGCCGGTTGATCCCCGAGCATCACATGGCCACCCAGAAGCACACCGCGCGTCAGCGTGTACTGGCGTGTTTCGGTGCCCTCAACGCCGTCATCCTCCAGGCGAAAGGGCAACCACGGCGGCGGCGGGGCCGCGGATAGTTGCAGATCATGCCCCGCCTGGACCGTGGCCTCGAAGTAACCTTCGGCGTCGACAGTCCAGCTCTGGTAACTTGATCCATCGTGAATGTCCACCTTGAACGGCTCACCGACTGGCGTGCCATCCGGCGTCAAAAAACGCCCCTTCAACGTAGCCGTTTCGGTGATCGCAGCCGGCTGGCCCGCCACGTTACCCACAGACAAGGGCACATGGCTTCCCGCGGGCCGAACCTTGCTGTCCATCAAGCCACTGAAAGCAGGCGTCTGCCGGGATGGTCGTTGCATCAGCGGCAGACACGGCCGGCCGGTGGCCTCCAGCTCCGGAATATAACGCTTGCCTTGCGCCGCACAGTCCATGGGCCGCACCTGGTGCTTGCCATGTTGTTTTTGCGCCATGGTTCGTTGGCGCGCCAGATAGCTCTCAACCTGCTTCGGCGTAAGCTGGCCCGGCTTGGCCTTGCCTGTCTTGCCCTGCGGCACACTCGCCGCCGAGCGGCTCAACTAGGCGTTGAACTCCGCGTGCTCCTGCTTCGCCTGGCGCATGAAACCGGCATCAATGTACTGGCTGAAACGGATCCTGCCCTGATCATCTCGCACCAAAAGCAACGCCTCGCTTGCTGGCCCCGGCACACGGAATGAAAGCACCAATGCCTGATTGGCCGGCATGCCGATACCGACGCGCTCGGGCGACGGGATGGTGGTGGACCAGCCAACGTCATCCGCCACCCCGACCAGCTCCACACGCCACGCCGTGGGCCCGGCAAAGGGCTTGCTGGCCGACATCACCGGCATCCAGGTGGCACGATCCAGGGTCACCGTGCCTTGACTGACCTTCAAGGAAATCAGGTAACCGTGCGAAGGTGCTGCCGCCGCCAGCAGTGGCAGACACATCATCAACAAAAGCCAAAAGGCCGATTTCATCCGTATCATTGCTTTCACCCCCGAATTTCCCGCATGCCCGTGCCATGGTCCGCAGCGCATCGCCTGCATGCTTGATTGCCAGAACATTCACTCCCCGGCGGCCGTTGCGTCTCTTCAGCCTTCCTCCAGCAGCTCGAAATCCTCTTTCAGCGCGCCACAATCGGGGCAGGTCCAGGTGTCGGGCAGGTCCTCCCAACGCGTCCCCGGCGCGATACCTTCTTCTGGAAGACCTTCGGCTTCATCGTAAATGTACCCGCAGGCAACGCACATGTACTTTCTCATGGACCCTCTCGCTGGTTCCGCGTGTCGTCACAGAAGCGACACTTGACATTCTCGAAGCCCCGATTCTGCCAGTGTCACATACTGAGGCCAAGTGTGCATGTCATCGTCCTGTAACATGGCTGCGCTGCAATACCGACCGGATCACCCGGAAACCATCATGCAGAAGCGCATCCTCATTGTCGAAGACGAAGCCTCCATCCGCGAGATGGTGGCCTTTGCGCTGCGCCGTGCCGACATGTTGCCCATGCACGCCGAAGATGCACACGCCGCCCAACTGGCCATTTCCGAGCAAGTCCCCGACCTCATCCTGCTGGACTGGATGCTGCCCGGCATGAGCGGCCTGGAACTGGCCCGCCGCCTGACGCGCGAGGACATGACCCGCGACGTGCCCATCATCATGCTGACGGCACGCGGCGAGGAAATGGATCGCGTGGCAGGACTGGAGGCCGGCGTTGACGACTACGTCGTCAAGCCCTTTTCCACGCGCGAGCTGATTGCTCGCATCAAGGCTGTTCTGCGTCGCAGTACCGGTGATGACGGCAGCGGTACCCTGGAAGCCGCGGGCCTGAAGATCGACAGCGCAGCCCACCGCGTGTTCGTCGGCGGTGACGACATCCAGCTCGGCCCCACTGAATACCGCCTGCTACACTTCTTCATGACCCACCCGGAGCGCGTGTACTCGCGAGCACAATTGCTGGATCAAGTCTGGGGTGGCAGCGTCTACGTCGAGGAACGAACGGTTGACGTGCATATCCGGCGCCTGCGCAAAGCCCTGGAACCCTCCGACCACGCCGGCCTGGTGCAGACTGTACGTGGTGCCGGCTACCGCTTCTCGACCCGGTCATGAACCGCCACACGCGCGAACAAGGCCTGCTCAGCCAGATCCGCGAACTGCGCAACACCGTGGATGCACTGCCGGACGCCGTGGTGCTGCTGGACAGCGACCAACGCATCCTCTGGGCCAACCCGGCAGCCGGCACCTTGCTCGGCATCCACAAACGCCGTGATCGTGGCCGCAGGCTGGATGAGATTGCCATCGGTGCGAGCCTCGGCAAGTGGCTGGACAGCAAACAGCACGAGACAAGTTTTGATTTTGTCGCCTCATCCGATCCGGAGCGTCACCTCAGCGTGACCCTGTTGCCGGTCGGTGCCAACCGTCACTGCCTGCTGGCCCGTGACACCAGCCGCCTCAGCCGACTGGAACAGGTGCGACGGGACTTCATCGCCAACGTCTCGCACGAACTGCGCACGCCATTGACCGTCATCCATGGCTATCTGGAGCTGTTCGACCCAGCCGACATACCCGAGCTGGCGCCGGCCTTGCGCGAAATGCGCGCGCAATCACAACGCATGCGCCAGATTGTCGAGGATCTGCTGACCCTGTCACGCCTGGAAACCCAACATGAGCCGGATGACGAGCATGTCGCCATGGCTGACATGCTGGCTTCGCTGCACAAGGAGGCCCGGGCGCTAAGCCAGGGCAAACACCGCATTGAAGTGCACGACAACGCCGATCTGGACCTGGTCGGTTCGCACCGAGACCTGCATAGCGCCTTTTCCAATCTCGTCAGCAATGCCGTGCGTTACACCCCCGAGGGCGGCCGTATCGATATTTGCTGGAAGGCCGTGCCCGAAGGCGCCCGTTTCGAGGTGCTCGACACCGGCCACGGCATCCCCTCCGAGCATCTGGGACGCCTCAGCGAGCGTTTTTACCGCGTGTCCTCCAGCCGCTCGCGTGACAAGGGCGGCACGGGACTCGGCCTGTCCATCGTCAAACATGTGCTGAACCTGCACCAGGCGCGGCTGATCATCGAAAGCGAACACGGCGAGGGCTCCATGTTCGCCTGCGCCTTCGACAGCGCCCGAATCCGACCACGCAGCCGGGCGATGGAGGACTGAGAGCTTGCGAGTTTTTCAAGCTCGAAGTCGATCATGTGACCATTTCGAGGTGCACGCCCAGTCCTTGTCATTCTGCGCGGAGCGAAGCGGAGTCGCAGAATCTTTGCGCCGCGGCACCATGATGGAGTTCCTGCGGTTCCGCTCGCTGCGCTCGCTCCACGCAGGATGACGGAAGGCGTGAGACGTCGCCGGGCTTGGCGCAGGATGACGGCCCTTGCCTGTCATTCTGCGCGGAGGGCGCCAGCCCGGAGTCGCAGAATCCACTGGCCATGCCACGCGCCACGCACACTAATGCTGGTACGAACCTGCGCGAGGTGGAAGGAGGGCTCTGACCCCTGTTTTTGTCATCTCGGCACAAAACGAGCCGACCCCGATCATTGAGCACGCCTATTCAACTGGCGGACATGTATCACGCGTGATACTTTGCCTGTATCCGGCATTTCGGGTTTGGTAGCAAGGCAGTTGAGAGCGACATGAGCAAGGTTACGATACGGGATCTGCGCAACCACGGCGCTGACGTCATCGCACGCGCCAATCGTGGCGAGACCATGATCGTGACGCGTGCCGGTAAACCCGTGGCACAGTTGCGGCCGTTGGATCGCGCACCGCTTTCGGCTGCCGAAGTGGTGGCGCGCTGGAAGCACCTGCCGACGCTGGATGGACACAAGCTGCGCGCAGAGATCGACGCGACGCTGGATGCGGCGCCGTGACACCGACCACGGCGGTGCATGTACGCGGCATTCTCGATACCAGTGTCGTCATTGATCTGCCGCGCCTGCTACCCACAGCCTTGCCCTCCGAACCACTGATCACGGCGGTAACCTTGGCCGAATTGTCGGTGGGGCCTCTGGTGGCCACCGATGAACGCGAACGCGCGGCACGGCAGGCGCATTTGCAAGAAGCCGAGGCCGCTTTCGTCCCCTTGCCGTTCGACGCACCAGCGGCGCGGGCATTTGGTCGGGTGGCCGCCTGCCTGCGCCAGTCCGGTCGCAAGCCGCGTGCGCGATCTTACGACGCCATGATGCCGCCATCGCGCTCGCCCATGACTTGCCGGTATACACGCGCAACCCTGATGATTTCGAGCACATGGACGGCCTGGCCGTGGTGACCGTCTGACCAAGTGGCGCGCGGCGAAAAGGCAAACGCCGGCTCCAACAACGCCACCGGTCATGGCCGGCAAGCCGACTGCGGCACCCAAGCGACTGCTCGGCCGACGCATCGGTCGTGTTGATGGAGGCACGTTGAATTCAGACCAACCACGCACGGCGCCGCCACGTGGATCCTTCGATTCCACTTGCTGCACGCAGGATGACGGCCATTCCTTGTCATTCTGCGCGGGAGGCGAAGCCCGGAGTCACTGAATCCACTGGCCATGCCGCGCATCACCCAAGTTGTCGCCTGAATGCCACACCTCGTCATTCTGCGCGGAGCGAAGCGGAGTCGCAGAATCTTTGCGCCGAGACACCATGATGGAGATCCTGCGATTCCACTCGCTGCGCTCGCTCCACGCAGGATGACGTCTCTTCCACTCGCTGCGATCGCGCCACGCAGGGTGACCACTCTTTCCCCTGTGAAAGCGTACGCCACGCTCGCCTCACGCAGGATGACGATTCTTTGCCGCTGAGATTCCACTCGCTGCGCTGGCGGCATGTGAAATGAGGATCGTTTCTCGCGACTGGAAGAATTCGCAGAGCGGGGTGTTTTCACAGATTTTGACCGTTTGTGTCGGGTCGATGCCAGCCTGTCATCTTTCTGCAATATTTCGCTCATCAAACTGCAACACGAATGGCGTAAAAAGTCGGGCCAACCACCCATGACTTTTCAGGACCACGTGATGCAGCATTTCAAAACCCGCCTTCTCGCCACCCTGGCCGCCTGCGCTCTGTCCACCGCGGCGCTGGCCACCGATGTCACCGGCGCCGGTTCCAGCTTCGTCTATCCGATCATGTCCAAGTGGTCGGCCACATACGCCGGCAAGACCGGCCACCACGTCAATTACCAATCCATCGGCTCCGGCGGCGGCATCGCCCAGATCAAGGCCGGCACGGTGGATTTTGCCGCCTCCGACAAGCCGCTGGACGCGGCCACGCTGGGCGAGCATGGCCTGACGCAGTTCCCCATCGTCATCGGCGGCATCGTGCCGGTAGTGCACGTGGCCGGCATTGAGCCGGGCGAGCTCGTGCTGGACGGCGCCACGCTGGCCGGCATTTACCTGGGTGAGATCGAAAACTGGAACGACCCGGCCATTGCCGCCCTGAATCCGGGCCTCACGTTGCCGGATGAACGCATCATCGTGGTGCATCGCTCGGACGGCTCGGGCACCTCGTACAACTTCACTGACTATCTGGCCAAGGTCAGTCCGGCCTGGAAGAACGGCGTCGGTCGCGGCGCGGCGGTGAACTGGCCAACCGGTATCGGCGGCAAAGGCAACGAGGGCGTGACCGCCTACGTGCGCCAGTTCGACAACTCCATCGGCTACGTCGAGTACGCCTATGCGCTGCAGAACAAGCTGGCGTGGACGAAGATGACCAACGCCGCGGGCCAGGCGGTGGCACCGACTCAGGTCAGCTTTGCGGCCGCGGCCACCAGCGCCGACTGGAGCAAGACCAGGCATTTCAACCTGCTGATGACCAACGCCCCGGGCGCCAAGGCCTGGCCGATCACGGCCACGACCTGGGTGCTGCTGCCGGAAGGCGCCAATGGCAGCGAGCGCGGCAAGGTGGCATTGGACTTCATCACCTGGGCGCTGGATCACGGCGATGCGGCCGCCACAAAGCTGCACTACGTGCCGTTGCCCGATGCCCTGGTAAAGCAGGTCAAGGCCTACTGGAAGGCTGGCGCGCACTAAGCGTTGTTTGCGGACCAGAGAGCGAATCGTCTGATGGCCACCACCGCCGAGCACATGACCGCCGGGCTGCGGCAACAACGTGATGAACGCGCCGACCGCTGGTTCCGCTGGCTGCTGTTGGGCTGCGCCCTGATCGTGGGTGCGGCCCTGGCCGGGGCCGCCCTGTCCACCCTGTGGGGTGGGCGCGAAGTCCTGCTGGACCAGGGCCTGGCCTTCCTCACCCGCGCCGACTGGAACCCGGTACGCGACACCTTTGGCGCCTGGGCGCCGATCTACGGCACACTGGTCACCTCGCTGATCGCCATGCTGATCGCCGTGCCCATCAGCTTCGGCATCGCCCTGTTCCTGGCCGAGATCGCCCCGCCCTGGCTGCGTGCCCCGGTGTCGACGGCCATCGAACTTTTGGCCGGCATCCCTTCGATCATCTACGGCATGTGGGGCCTGTTCGTGTTCGCTCCCTTCCTGGCCGAATATGTTTACCCATGGGTCAACGACAATCTCGGCGAGCTGCCGCTGGTCGGCCCGTTATTCCAAGGCCCGCCACTGGGGCTGGGCCTTTTGACCGCCGGCATCGTGCTGGCCATCATGACCATCCCCTTCATCAGCTCGGTGATGCGCGAGGCCTTTCTCACCGTGCCCAACCGCCTGAAGGAATCGGCGCACGCACTGGGTTCAACGACGTGGGAAGTCGCCTGGCACATCGTCCTGCCCTACACCCGCACGGCCGTGGTTGGCGGCATTTTCCTCGGCCTCGGCCGCGCACTCGGCGAGACCATGGCCGTCACCTTCGTGC
Organism: uncultured Rhodanobacteraceae bacterium; assembly: GCA_964583865.1. Classification (GTDB taxonomy): domain Bacteria; phylum Pseudomonadota; class Gammaproteobacteria; order Xanthomonadales; family Rhodanobacteraceae; genus DASSBG01. Next base: position 10,474 of record CAZOXZ010000078.1, read on the forward strand.
TGGGCAATGCCTTCAACGTCGATGCCTCGTTGCTGATGCCCGGCACCACCATTTCCTCGGCCATCGCCAACGAGTTCAACGAGGCCATCGGCCTGCACCGCTCAGCCCTGATGGCCCTCGGGTTCGTGCTGTTCGTAGTGACGTTCGCGGTGTTGCTGGCCGCACGATTGCTGCTGCGCCGCCTGTCCCGCCGGAGTGGTGAACGATGAGTCTCATCCTACGACGCCGCCTCTGGAATGCCCTGGCCCTGGGCATGGGCACCCTGGCCACCGTGGTCAGCTTGGTGTTCCTGGCCTGGATTCTGTGGGTCACGGCCAGCCACGGCCTGAAGGCCATCGACTGGCAGCTTTTCACCGGCATCACCGCCCACCGTGCCGAAGGCGGCCTGGCCAATGCCATGGTCGGCAGTCTGATCATGGATCTGATTGCCATCGCCTTGTGCGCTCCGGTCGGCATCCTGGCGGGCATCTGGCTGGCCGAGTACGCCGCCCACAGCAAGCTCGGCAGCACCATCCGCTTTCTCAACGACATCCTGCTGTCCGCACCGTCCATCGTGCTGGGCCTGACGGTGTACATGATCGTCGTCCTGCCGATGACGCGCTGGAGCGACGGCGCCATCAGCTTCTCCGGCCTGGCCGGTGCCCTGGCGCTGGCCCTGATCGGCTTGCCGGTGATCGTGCGCGGCACCGACGAGATGCTGCAGCTCATCCCCACGACGCTGCGCGAGGCCACGCTGGCCCTGGGCGTGCCGCGCTGGAAACTCACGGTACAAGTGCTGCTGCGTGCTGCCGGCCCCGGCATCACCACCGCCGTGATGCTGGCACTGGCCCGCCTGGCCGGCGAAACCGCGCCGCTGCTGTTCACCGCCTTCGGCAACAACTTCATGACTGCCAACCCGCTGGACCAGATGGCCAGCATCCCCGGCAGCATTTACCAGTACACCATCGACCCCAGCCCGGCATTGCACGCCATCGCCTGGGCCGGTGCCCTGTTGATTGCCCTGTTCGTGCTGGCCCTGTCCTTGCTGGCCCGCACCGTCCTCAACCGCCAGAAGATGAGCCATGACTGACGCCGCTCTTGCCACCCGACTCGAAACAGCACCTGCTGCGGCCACAAGCCAGGCTCACCGCCCTCGCCTGGCCGCACGCAAGCTGAACTTCCATTACGGCCGACACCACGCCTTGCGCGACATCAACCTCGAGATTCCCGAACGCAAGATCACCGCGTTGATCGGCCCCTCGGGCTGCGGCAAATCCACGCTGCTGCGCACCTTCAACCGCATCTACGAAATGTACCCCGGCCAGCGGGCCAGCGGCGAAGTGCTGCTGGACGGCGAAAACATCCTCGTGCCGCGCTACTCACTCAACCGCCTGCGCAGCCGCGTCGGCATGGTGTTCCAGAAACCCGTGCCATTCCCCATGACCATCCACGACAACATTGCCTGGGGCATCCGCCACCACGAGCGACCCTCGCGCGCCGAGATGGCCGACCGCGTCGAACAGGCCCTGCGCGCCGCGGCACTGTGGGACGAGGTGAAGGACAAGCTGAAGCAAAGTGCCCTGGGCCTGTCCGGCGGCCAGCAGCAACGCCTGTGCATCGCCCGCACCATCGCCCTGAAACCCGACGTGCTGCTGCTGGACGAACCCACCTCGGCGC
>CAZOXZ010000079.1:0-11977 GCA_964583865.1 uncultured Rhodanobacteraceae bacterium
GAACATGGCCGTCGGCACGCCCAGCATGTGGTAGGCCGAGGCGCTGTACCAATCGAGGTTCGGAAACATGTTCTTGGTTTCCATCATGACGTTCTCGATGCGCTCGGAAATGTCGAACAGACGCGGATTGCCGGCGTCGCTGCACAGTTTGCGGCTGATTTCCTTGATGATCGGGTTGCGCGGATCGCCAACGGTATACACCGGATGGCCAAAGCCGATGACGATTTCCTTGTTGGCGACACGCTCGCGGATATCGGCCTCGGCATCATCGGCGTCGCGGTACCGGGCGATGATCTCCATGGCCACTTCGTTGGCGCCGCCGTGCTTCGGGCCGCGCAAGGCACCGATGGCGCCGGTGATGGCCGAGTAGATGTCCGAGCCGGTGCCGGCAATGACGCGCGCGGTGAAGGTCGAGGCGTTGAATTCGTGCTCGGCGTACAGGATCAGGGACTTGTCCAGGGCCTCGACGTGCAGCTCGCTGGGCGTCTCGCCGTGCAGCAGGTGCAGGAAGTGCCCGGCTGTGGTTTCGTCGTCGGTCTCGGTCTCGATTTCCTTGCCGTTCTGGCGGTAGTGGTACCAGTACAGCAGCATGGAACCGAAGCTGGCCACCAGGTTGTCGGCCACATCGCGCGCACCGGTGACGCTGTGGTCATCCTTCTCCGGCAGCACCGTGCCCAGCATGGAGCAACCCGTGCGCAGCACATCCATGGGGTGAGCTGCGGCCGGAATGCGCTCCAGCACGCGCTTGACCTGGGTCGGCAGGCCGCGCATGCGTTGCAACTTGGCACGATAGGCCTTCAGCTCGGACCAGTTCGGCAGGTAGCCGTGGATCAGCAAGTGGGCCACTTCCTCGAAGCTGGACTTGGTGGCCAGATCGTTGATGTCGTAGCCGCGGTAATGCAGGTCGTTGCCATTGCGCCCGACGGTGCAAATGGCGGTATTGCCCGCGGCCACGCCGGAAAGCGCCACGGATTTCTTGGGCTTGGGCTTGTGGTCCTGATTGCTGTCACTCATTGGCTTGAAACCTCTTGTGGATACGGAGGGACGTCCCGCGCACGCGCCGCTCAATCGGCATCGCGCGCAAACAGGGCATCCAGTTTCTGCTCGTAAGCGTGGTAGCCGAGGAAGTCGTACAACTCCTCGCGCGTCTGCATGGTCGGCACGGCCGCCTTCTGCGTGCCATCCCGGCGAATGGTCTCGTAGACGTTCAGCGCCGCCTTGTTCATGGCACGGTACGCCCCGCAGCAATACAAGGCAATATCCACGCCGGCATCGCCAAGTTCATCGGTGGTGAAAAACGGCGTGGCACCGAACTCGGTCAGATTGGCCAGGATCGGCACGCCCACCGCCTGGCGGAACCTGCGGTAGTTCTCCAGCGTACCCATGGCCTCGGGGAAGATCATGTCGGCACCGGCCTCGACATAGGCCACGGCCCGCTCGATGGCGGCATCGACGCCTTCTTTCGCCGCCGCATCGGTGCGCGCCATGATGACGAAGTCATCATCGCTGCGCCCGTCCACGGCCGCCTTGACCCGATCGACCATTTCACCCGTGCTGACCACTTCCTTGCCGGGCCGGTGGCCGCAGCGCTTTTGCCCGACCTGGTCCTCCATGTGCACGGCGGCCACGCCGGCGCGCTCGAAGGAACGGACGGTGCGCGCGATGTTGAAGGCCCCGCCCCAGCCGGTGTCGATGTCCACCAGCAATGGCAGGCCCGTGGCCTCGACGATGCGACGGGCATCGATGAGCACATCCTCCATGGTGGAGATGCCCAGATCCGGCATGCCCAGCGAATTGGCCGCCACGCCGCCACCGGAAAGATACAACGCACGGAAGCCGACGCGCCGCGCCATCAGGCCGGCATAGGCCGTGATGGCTCCGGCCACCTGCAAGGGTTTCTCCTCGGCGAGCGCGGCCCGGAACCGTGCTCCCGCTGACGCTGCATCGCCCATGGGGCAACTCCTGAAAGTCTCTGGCTGACGGGCAATTATAGCCGATCAAGGCACCACCAAGAGCCGCGCCGCGATGGTCGGCTTGCACTGTCCGGCCGCTCGTAGCACGATGCCGGGATGGATACCGACAGCCGTTACACCAAGTCCGCCGAGGCTCTTGCCCGGCTGACGCCGGAGCAGTTCCACGTCACCCAGGAGGCCGGCACCGAACGCCCTTTCACCGGCGAGTTCTGGCAGCACCGGGAGGCCGGACTGTACGTGGACATTGTCTCCGGCGAGCCGCTGTTCACGTCGCTGGACAAGTTCGACAGCGCCTGCGGCTGGCCCAGTTTCAGCAAGCCCGTGGACCAGGCCAGCGTACGGGAGACCAGCGATCGCAGCCACGGCATGATGCGCACCGAGGTGCGTTCCAGCCATGCCGACAGCCACCTGGGGCACGTCTTCCCGGACGGCCCGCGCGAGCGTGGCGGCCTGCGCTATTGCATCAACTCGGCCGCCCTACGTTTCGTGCCGGTCGAGCGCCTGGAGGCCGAGGGCTACGGTGAGTTTCTTCCGCTTTTTCAGGGCACGACATCATGAGCGCAGAAAACGAACGCGCGGTTCTGGCCGGCGGCTGCTTCTGGGGCATGCAGGATTTGATCCGCAAGCAGCCGGGCGTGCTGGCCACGCGCGTGGGCTACACCGGCGGCACGGTGCCCAATGCCACGTATCGCAACCACGAAGGGCACGCCGAAGCCATCGAAATCCTGTTCGATCCAACGCAAATCAGCTTCCGCAGCCTGCTGGAATTCTTCTTCCAGATCCACGACCCGACGACGCCGGGGCGCCAGGGAAATGATGTCGGCGCCAGTTACCGCTCGGCCATTTTCTACACCTCGCCAGCACAGAAGCAAGTAGCCGAGGCCACCATTGCCGATGTTGACGCCTCGGGCCGCTGGCCCGGCAAGGTGGTCACCGAAGTGGTGCCGGCAGGCGCGTTCTGGGAAGCCGAGCCGGAGCACCAGGACTACCTGGAGCGGCAACCGAATGGCTACACCTGCCATTACCTGCGCCCGGACTGGACGCTGTCATCCTGACTTGCAACCTCAAGTGCCCGCCGGCAAATCCAGAGCCGGCAAGTCGTCCAGAAGGTCGGCCGACAGCCAGGCTTGCGGGCCGCAGGGCACCAGCCCGGCCTCGGCAAAGGCCTCGCGGTACCAGCGCGCCGTGCGCTGCTTGAAGCCGTCCAGGTCACCCACGACCTCATCACCGCGCACGTAGGTCTCCAGGAACGCCACGCCGTGCAGGATCTCGGCGAAGCCGGACAGGCCGCGCCGAATTTCCGTCGGGTCCAGGTACTGCAACACATTGGCGCAGATGACGATGTCGAATGGCTCGCCGAAACGCTGCTCGGCCAGCTGGTCGAAGCTCATCTGGTGGATATTGCGCTCATGGCCATAACGCGCCACGGCATATTCGCTCGGATCAAGCCCGGTGTAGGCGATTCGCGGCCGAAGCTTCAACAAGGGCTCCCGCCAATGGCCCTCGCCGCAACCCACGTCCAGCACGCGCTCCACCGGCCGGCCCAGGTAGTACTCGGCCAGCGTCACGGCCACGGCCGCCTGCCGGGCCACTTCGGCCGGCCACATCACGCAGCTGTCGTGGTCGTGGTAGTAGCGCTCGAAATAGGCGCGATCGTAGGCCTTGTCGGTTGCCATTTTGATGCCCCTCGTCAGGCGCCGGATTCCGGGTTGCGCTTGATGGTTTTCAGACCCAGGCGGTAGTACGCCGGGCTCAATGCATGCTGTTGCACGACCTCGTAGCGATCATGGCGAACGTCGGGCTGATCCGTCCCCGCGGCGGTTTCGAGCCAGAAAACATCCAGTGCTTCGATGGTGGTATCCAGGATTCGCTCCAGAATCAGTTCCAGCTCGTCATCGCGCACAGCCACCAGCAAGGCGCGTCGCAAGGCGCCGGCTCGCCCGTTTTCATCACGGACCCGGACCATGGCGGCAACAGCCCGGCTGGCCAACAGCTCCACGCCGATCATCACGCGCAGCCGACCCGCGTCGCGCAGCCAACGCACCACGCCCATCATGGCCTTGTCATCGGCGTGGTCGTCATCCGCATCTCCTTGCACGGGCGCAACCAATTGACCGATCCGCACACGATGCTCGGCACTCAAGGGCCACATCAAGCGGTAGCCACCGGCGCTTTCGTCCAGCACCCTGACTTCGACCGGCTCAAGCACGCTGACCGAACTCTGGCCGAGCCAGGAATCCGGCGTGTCCGAGGTCAGCACCATCCCCCGGATCCGGTTCAAACGATCACAAAAACCGTCAAAGTCCAACCCGCCCGCCAGCATGCGATGAACCTGCTGCATGCCAACCAGCATGGCCAACGGGTACTCCGTCTGTTCCCGTGCTTGCCGTCGCCCGACAGGGCCGCGCCAGGCATCCACCATGCGCTGTACCGTATCGACACGCAGCTCCAGCACCTGGCCGCGCGCAACGGGCAACACCACCACAGACGCACCATTGGCCGCGGCAAGCGGCTCCTCCATCCAGGCTACCGCGGGCTGAATGTTCAGTGCTTCGTCGGTTCCCGGGCCTTGTGGAGACAGGGTTCCCGGGCCCGAATCAGCACCGCCGCAGCGCAGCGGGATCGACATCGGCCCGGACTCGAAGATCGGTTTGCCCGCCGCGGCCAGGCACAGCCTTGTCGCCTGCTCCAGTTCACTGCGCTGCAATCCCCATGGGTTGGCAGCAGCCAGCAGCAGGCAGGCCACGTAACGCTGGCGCGCTGAAAGGCGCCCGTCGTCGCCTGGTAGCCGCATCATCTTGTCCGCGATGGCCGCATCGACGGCAAAACCAAGCAAGGCGTGCAGACGAAGCCAGGTCCCCGGCGGCGGCTCCCGGTATCGCAGGTAGGACAACACCAGCACATCCCGCAACCGCTCCAGCGCAACGTTCGCAGCACGCGTAACCCGCTTGCGATGCCACAACGGCACCTTGCCATCACCATCCGCCAGCTCCCAGATGGCAATGCACTGATTGCGCGCCTCCAGGCTGCGCAAGCGCAACAAAAGTTCGGCCACCCGTCCCTTGCCCGCGGGCAAGGGATGGCTCTCACCCACCAGCCGCCGCGCCAGCATCTCGCTCAGCGAATGCGCAGGCCCGGCCATTTGTCCGAGCACTTTCAAGCGCATGCCGCCAGCCGAATGCGCCTGCAGCATGTCCTGCAGTACGTCGCACAGAAGGCCGACCGCCGCCTCCGGCTGGGTCATGGGCAAACCCTCAAGCCGCTCGAGCATGGCTTCATCCCAGCCTGGAGTCGCCGGCTGGGCAGCTTCCAGATCGAATTCGGCAACCAATTGGCGATAATTGTTTGTCATGGTTTCTCTTGTGATCCGCAAACGAAACGTACACCGCCACGCCCCGCCGGTTGCCGTGCGCAACCTCGCGATGGCGGCAATACACGTGACCACCGGCCCATTGCACTTTGCCCAAGCCGAATGCACCATCGGCAGTGTACCGCAGTAACCTCCACTCGCCGCTTCGCCCGACCACCCGCCATCCCGACCACGCCCGGAAGCTCCCGCATGCCCAATTCCGTCTCGCCCGGCCGCGACATCCAGACGCCCAGCAGCCTGAATCGCTGGGTGCGCGACCTGTTGCACGAAACGCTACCGCCGCTATGGCTGGAGGGCGAAATCAGCAACCTGGCCAGGCCGGCATCCGGCCATATGTACTTCGCCTTGAAGGACGACAAGGCGCAGATTCGTTGCGCCCTGTTCCGGCGTAGCGGCCGACGCCTGGCGTTCCGACCGGAAAACGGCATGCAGGTGCAGGTCCATGGCCGGGTGAGCCTGTACGAAGCCCGCGGCGATTACCAGATGATCGTCGAGGACATGCAGGAAGCCGGCGAAGGCGCGCTGCAACGCCAGTTCGAGCAATTGAAGCGACGCCTGGAAGCCGAAGGCCTGTTTGCCGCCGAGCGCAAGCGGCCCCTGCCCGCCTGGCCACGGCGCATCGGCATTTTGAGTTCACCCAGCGGCGCCGCGGTGCGCGACGTGATCAGCGTCATCCGCCGGCGCATGCCGCTGGCCGAGGTGGAGTTGATGCCCGTGCCGGTGCAAGGCAAGGATGCGCCCGCGGCCATCCATGCCATGCTGCAACGCGCGCAGCAAGCCGCACGCCATGACGTGCTGGTGTTGACCCGTGGCGGCGGCTCCCTGGAAGACCTGTGGGCCTTCAATGACGAGGCGCTGGCACGCCTCATTGCTGCCAGCCCGGTGCCCGTGCTGTCGGCCGTGGGCCACGAGATCGACTTCACTCTCGCGGATTTCGCCGCCGACGTACGCGCTGCCACACCCTCGGTGGCTGGCGAGTTGCTGGTGCCGGACCGTGAGCCGCTGACCCGGCAACTGCAACACCAGGCCGCGCGGCTGCACCAGCGCATGGACTACGAGATCACCTCGCGGGCGCAGGCCGTCGACCGCCACCACGCCAGGCTGCAGCAGCAACACCCGACACGCCGTCTCGAACGCGGTCGCGAGCAGTTGCAATCACTGCATCACCGGCTGCAGCGCAGTCTGCCGCTGGAACCGCTGGGCGATCGTGTCGCCGCGCTGCAACGGCATCTCGTTCCCGCACGCCTGCAGCAACGCCTTGAACGGATCCGTCACCAGCAACAACAACTGGCCGCACGCCTGCAACATGGCCAGCAGCACCAGTTGCAACAAGCCCGCAGCAGCAGCCAGGCGCTGCGCCGCGCACTGTACGCGGTCAGCCCGCTGGCCACGCTGGAGCGCGGCTACGCCATCGTCTTCGATGCCGACGGCCGCACCCTGCGTTCGGTTGCCGCCGTGCCGGAGAACGCCAAACTGCGCATCCGCCTGGCCGACGGCGAGATGTCTGCACGGCGCACTATCGACAATTGACCGGCAGGACCAGATCCTTGATATCGGGGCTGGAACAGCTCCAGGTCACGCTACCATCGACATTGATGGATGGCGTGAGCACCACATGGGAGCCGCGCAGTTCGGCATCCACCGCGGCGCCACCATAGGTCACCACGACCGCGCCCTGCTCGATCTGGATATCGGCCACGTAACGGCCGCCTGCCACAGCGGCAGTCGGCAAACCGGCGACTTGGTTGTTGTCGGGCACGCGCCCGTAGTCAGCCAGATATCGGGTGACAGCCCCTTTCGCCGGTTGCGCCAAGGCCAGGCCTTCGGCGACCTGCGCCCGAACCACATAGCTCTGGTAAGCCGGGATGGCGATGGCCGCCAGAATGGCCACAACCGGAACGACCACCAGAAACAGCACAGCGGCCACCAGCAGGGCGATGGCCCAACCAGGCATGCCGGAAGGCTGGTTGCTGGCCGCATCGCCACGGCGCAATGCCTGCAGTTCATGTTCACGCACCACGCAGCAACCGGCCAGCATGTCGTGCAGCGCCTGCTTGCGCCCGGTCCAGCCAGCCAGCATGTAGCCGATGTACAAACTCATCTTGGACAACAGCCGCCCGGCAAAACGGCCGCTGGCTCGACCGAAACCGATGCGTCCGCCGTGCATGTCCACCACCCGCAGGCCCAGCGCCAGCTTGCCAGGCGTGGCCCGCCAGCGCGAAGCCTCGCATAACGCCATGTACAACCACATGATCACCACGCCCGCCAGCATGAATCCCCACGTGGCCAGCATGCCGCCCATCGTGCCGTTGTCGGCGCTGGCCGCAGTCACGATGCCCATCACCACGGTCAACACGAACAACGGGATGCTGATGATGAGGCTGTCGATGAAGTACGCCACGAAACGCAGCCAGAAACCGCCGTGCAGGCCCGGGCGCTCCGCTTCGGTCGGCAACGGCGCGCCCAGCGGGCCAAGGTCACGGGCAGCAGCGCGTGCCCCTGACGAGACGGCAGCCGGCGCCGGCACCGGATCGGGTGGTGGCTGGTCTTCGGTGGACGCTGCCTGGGCCATGGCCTCGTCCAGCCGCTGCCAATCCTGTGAGCCGCGGGGACAAACCAGTGTTTCCGGCACCCAGCTGCCCTGCGCCAGCATCTGCCGGGCATAGCCGGCGGATACCGGGCCACGGCTGGCGTCGCCCAGCCGGACCCACAAGCGCGCGCCATCATCGGGGAGCGCCAACGCCTCCACGCCGCAGCGTTCCAGTGCCTGTTGCTGCCGCTGCGCCTGGTCGTGGTCGGCGGCCGCCGGCAAAGTCACCGGCAAACGCTTGCCGATACGCTCGTCAAACGCGGCCTGCGGCTGATGCAACGCCTCGGCCACGCGCTGCCAGGCAAGACCATCGTCAACATCCGGCTGCAAACCACCGGTCAAAGTCACCGCCCATGAATCCATGCCCCATCTCCCGTAACCCTGCTGCTGCGGCCTATGGTAACGGAACCGTTCCGGCGACACCGAACTTGCAGCGCGAGCACAACAGCGTCAGGCTAAGTGGTCGTGGACGCACGACGGTTTGCCATGCGCCCTGTCGTCAAGAGCAACCAGGAGTGAGCAAATGAAAGCATCCGATCTTTTCGTCAAAGCGCTGGAAGCCGAAGGTGTCACCTGTATTTTCGGCTTGCCCGGTGAAGAGAACCTGGATTTCGTCGAATCACTCCGCACCTCGTCCATCCGTCTGATCGTGACCCGTCACGAGCAAGCTGCTGCCTTCATGGCGGCCACCTGGGGCCGGCTGACCGGCAAAGTCGGCGTGGCCATGTCCACGCTCGGACCCGGTGCCACCAATCTCGTCACCGGGGCGGCCTATGCCCAACTTGGGGCCATGCCGATGCTGATGATTACGGGGCAAAAACCCATTCGCATGCACAAGCAGGGCCTGTTCCAGATCGTCGATGTGGTCGACATGATGCAACCTTTGACCAAGTACACCTTCCAGATCGTGTCGGCGCAAACCATCCCGGCGCATGTGCGCGAAGCCGTGCGCCAAGCCGAGGAAGAGCGCCCCGGCGCGACCCACCTCGAGCTGCCCGAAGACGTGGCCCGCGAGACCGTCGAAGATCCGATTATGCTGCCGACCGAGTATGCACGCCGACCCTCAGCAGACGAGGTCGCCCTGGTGCAGGCTGCCGAAGCGATTCGTGATTCACGCCACCCCTTGCTGATGATCGGCGCCGGTGCCAACCGCAACCGAACTGCACGTGCCGTCCGCGCATTTGTTGACAAGCTGCAAATTCCTTTCTTCACCACACAAATGGGCAAAGGCGTCATCGACGAAGACCATCCCTTGTGGATGGGCAATGCCGCCCTGTCTGATGGTGATTATGTGCATCGTGCCATCGACGCAGCCGACACCATCATCAACGTCGGCCATGATGTGGTCGAGAAGCCGCCGTTCTTCATGCGGCGCGGCAAACGCACCGTCATCCACATCAACTTTTCCTCGGCGCGCGTGGACATGGTTTATTTCCCGCAGGAAGAAGTTGTGGGTGACATCGCCAACAGTGTGGAGCGTCTGACCAACGACATCGATCCGCCGGACCATTGGGACTTCAGCTTCTTCGCCCGCGTGCGCGACGCTTTCCATGCACAACTCGCCGAGCATGCCGACGAAAGCATGTTCCCGGTGCACCCTGTGCGCGTGGTCAACGAGGTGCGCAAAGTGATGCCCGACGACGGCAAAATCTGCCTCGATAATGGCATGTACAAGATCTGGTTCGCGCGCTACTACAAGGCCCGCGAGCCCAACACCATTCTGCTGGACAATGCCCTGGCATCCATGGGCGCCGGTTTGCCCTCGGCCATGGGCGCCAAGATCGTGGAACCCGATTGCCGCGTCATGGCCATTTGCGGCGACGGCGGCTTTATGATGAATGCACAAGAGCTGGAAACCGCCGTGCGCCTGCAGCTCGATCTGGTGGTATTGATCCTGCAGGACAATACCTACGGCATGATCCGCTGGAAGCAGGAAAACATGGGTTTTGAAGATTATTCACTGCACTTCGGCAACCCGGATTTTGTGGCCCTCGCCGAAGCCCATGGTGCCCACGGACACCGCCCGCAAAGCGTCGACGAACTGGGCTCGACACTCGAACACGCATTCCAGACCGGCGGCGTGCACGTCGTCGATCTGGCCATCGATTACGGTCCCAGTCACAAGCTGCTGAACGAAGAGATTCCGGCGCGCGCCGCCGCCGTGGCGTGACCACAACACACTGACGCGCACAGCAACAGAAAAACCGACAAAACCACCAACGGAGGCTGTCATGCTCAACAAGTCCTATCCCTACTACCTGGCCAACAAAGCCAAGCAGCCCAACACCGACCTGGTGGTGCGCAACAAGTACACCGGTCGCATCGCCACCCGTGTGGCCATGCCCAGCAAACGCACCATCGAAAGCGCCATTGCCGCCGCCGTGAAGGCCGAGCCGGCCATGCGCGCCTTCAAGCCATGGCAACGCCAAGCGGTATTGAACCATTGCGTTGACAGCATGACCGCCCGCAAAAAAGAACTGGCCGAAGCACTGTGCATCGAGGCCGGCAAACCCATCAAGGATTCCCAGGGCGAGGTCTCGCGCCTCATCGACACCTTCCGCATCGCCGCCGAGCTGGCGCCGCAGATCGGCGGTGAGGTGCTCAGCCTGGAAATCTCCGAGCGCGCCAATGGCTACCGCGGTTTCACCAAGCGTGTACCACTGGGCGCCTGCTCATTCATCACGCCATTCAACTTTCCGTTGAATCTTGTGGCACACAAGGTCGCGCCCGCCATCGCCGCCGGCTGCCCCTTCGTGCTGAAGCCGTCAGAGAAAACACCCATCGGCGCCCTCATCATCGGTGAGGTACTGGCCGAAACCGACCTGCCCAAAGGCGCCTTCTCCGTCCTGCCCGTACTGGGCAAGGATGCCTCACCCTTCGTCGAGGACGAACGCCTGAAACTGCTGTCATTCACCGGCGGTCAAATCGGCTGGGACCTGAAGGCCAAGGCCGGACGAAAGAAAGTCGTCCTCGAGCTTGGTGGCAATGCCGCCTGCGTTGTCGATGCCGACCAAGGCGACCGCCTGGACTTCATCGTCGACCGGCTCATCCACGGCGCGTTCTACCAATCCGGCCAGAGCTGCATCGGCGTGCAGCGCATCTACATTCACGAAAGCCTGTACGACACGCTGAAACGCAAGTTCGTCGCCCGCACCCGCAAGCTCAATGCCGGCAACCCGCGCCACAAGGACACCTTCCTCGGCCCGATGATCAACGAAGAAGCTGCCGAACGCCTGCATGGCTGGATCACCGAAGCCAAGGCCGCCGGCGCAAAAATCCTGTGCGGCGGCAAGCGCAAGGGCAACATGCTCGATGCCACCGTGTTGGAGAACGTGCCTGTCGACGCCACCATCAACCGCAGCGAAGCCTTCGGCCCCGTCGCCCTGCTGGCACCGTTCAAGACCTATGACGAAGCACTCGCCATGGTCAACGATTCCGAATACGGCCTGCAGGCCGGCGTGTTCACCAGCGACCTCAACCACAGCATGCAAGCCTGGGACGAACTCGAGCAAGGCGGCGTCATCATCGGCGACATCCCGAGCTGGCGCGTGGACAACATGCCCTACGGCGGCATCAAGCGCTCCGGCTTCGGCCGCGAAGGCATCCGCTACGCCATGGAAGACATGAGCGAGATGCGCCTGCTGGTCATCCGCGATCCCTGAGCAACACGAACAGCCCGCATGGCACGGAATTCACGGGACAAGGCATCCTGCACCCAGCGCGGCACCCAACAACATCACTGTAGGAGCGAGCCTGCTCGCGACAACGGCAATCACCGATACCCGGGACTTCGCAATAACGCCAACGCCACCGGCCATTCACCTCACGTCGCTTGCGTACTGCAGATCAGCGATCCAGCAGACGCCAAAACCGCTACGCGATTTGCCGCCGCTGAGTCCGGCGTCGGGTTTTGGTGAACAGCACCAGCGTACAGGCCTGTTGCTGGAACTAAGCCATTGGCGTATTGCCAAAGACAATGCAGACTATTGCCTGAATCCGTGATCTCACAGGGCGTTATCGCCACAACGCACTGATTATACAGTA
>CAZOXZ010000080.1:0-11914 GCA_964583865.1 uncultured Rhodanobacteraceae bacterium
ACTACATTTTACCAAACAAAGGGCCTTCCGTCATTATTCTGGTGAATAATCCAAGGTAGGAGTCTGGGCGGTAGAAACGTCGGACGTTAGAATAAGGCATGGCTACTTCCTACCGCGCGTACGCTCCCGACCAAGACCTTTTGCTGCCGCCGTCGTTGAAGGATTGGCTGCCTGAAGGGCATCTGGTGTATTTCATTTCCGATACGGTGGACAGGTTGGACCTGCACGCCTTCCACGAGCGCTACGAGGGCGACGGTCGTCGTCGGCAGCCCTTCGATCCGGCGATGATGGTGAAGGTTCTCGTGTACGCCTACGCCACTGGCGTGTTCTCGTCACGGAAGATCGCGACGAAGCTGAAGGAAGATGTGGCGTTTCGGGTGTTGGCGGCCGACAATTTCCCGGCGCACCGCACGATCCGTGAGTTTCGCCAGACACACCTCAACGAGTTCCAGGCGCTGTTCGTGCAGGTGGTGCAGATTGCCAAGGAGACCGGTCTGGTGAAACTGGGCCGGATCGGGGTTGATGGCACGAAGGTGAAGGCGAACGCCAGCAAGCGCAAGGCGATGAGTTACAAGCGGCTGCGGGAGGAGCAACGCCGCCTGAAGGCCGAGATTGAGGAACTGACCAGAAAAGCACAACAGAAGGACCAGTCAGACGACCGCAAGTACGGCGAGGACGCCAATGACAACGAACTTCCTGATGAACTGGCGCGGCGCGAGGAGCGGCTGAAGCGCCTGGATGAAGCCAAGACCCGTGTGGAAGCGCGACAAGCGGAAGAAGGCCGCAATGAAGGGCAGCACAAGGACGATGACGGCAACACCCGTGGCCCGGGTGGCCGCCGCTGCAAACGTGCCTTCGGCGAGCCAAAGGACAAGGCACAGATCAACTTCACCGACCCGGAATCCCGGATCATGAAGACCAACGACGGCTTCCAGCAGTGCTACAACGCGCAGGCGTCGGTTGACGAGGACAGCCAGCTGATCGTGGCCACGAGTTTGAACAACCAAGCCGCAGATACACGACAATTACTCCCGATAATCGAAGCGACACAACAGAACACCGGGTTGACACCCGAGATGATCCTGGCCGATGCCGGGTACGCCAGCGAAGCCAACTTCAAGGCCTTGGAAGAACGAAAGCTCGAAGCATGCATTGCCTTGGGACGTGAGGGCAAAAAAGGGCGAGCCGTGAACCCGGATAAGCACCCGGCCACGCAGCGCATGGCCGAACGCATGGCCAGCGACGAAGGTCAATCCCATTATCGGCGGCGCAAGAAGATCCCGGAACCGGTGTTCGGCTGGGCCAAGGAAGCGATGGGCTTTCGGCGATTCAGCTTGCGAGGCGAAAAAAAGGCGGCGGGAGAGTGGAATCTTGTCTGCGTGGCACTCAACTTGCGTCGAATGCATCGATTGACCGGAGCCGCGGCATGAATCCAGGGAAGAAACAGCCCGAAAGGAGGCTTCCACAGACCGCCTGACGGCCTCTTGACGGTCCACGAGTCAAAATAGCACCACGCAAAAGCAATTTTCCTGCATCCAACCTGAGATCAAGCGGCTGACCCAAAATTTGGCCGCCGGCGCGGCTCTATCGGCGTCCTACCGCCCAGGCTCCTAGGGTGATCTGGGACGAGGGCAACTGGGACGACGGCACGTGGCAGTGAGTTGCCGGTGAGCCGTGAGCGGTGAGCGGGTATCTTCAGCCCGCCAGCCGCTGACTGCCCATTGCTCGCGCGGCCTTTGTAGGTTGGGTTGAGCCGCAGGCGAAACCCAACGTCGCGGTGGCGCACAAATTGGAATGCACTGTGCTGGCCACTTGTTTTCGCTACACTTGCCCCATGAACAAGCAGCGTACCGAACCCCGACCGGCATCCGGGGTGGACGCCTCGCTGAATCGCTGGTTCGCGAGCCTGTCCCCCGAGCAGCGGCTGGACGAGTTGGAGTCTCGCGTTGCCTTTCTCCAGGCGCTGAGATCCGGCCATGACCCCGAGCTTTCGCGAGGTTCTGGAAACGCTCAACTAGATTGAAGCCGTCTGCCTGCTGTCGGCCAGACCGGCGCCAGCGAGAACTGCGCCATCGCCAAAACGGCCGCTACCCATTCCCGGCCCAATGACACGCCCGGTGCGGCTCATCCTCGGTCAGGCTGCTCAACGTCGTGTCGGCTAGGTCTGCGCGCCCCTCGCTCGCGAAACCCGCGCCGGACATGCCATGCACCGGCTCGATAAGGGCGCTGGTGAATAATGGGTCAAGCTTCTCTCCGACAGGAGCGCTTTATCATCCTCAGCGGTACTGTGCGCATCATGCAGGTTTTCCGCCCGCGTCCGCCAGGCGCTCGCGCAGCCAGGCGCGGGCGAAGGTCCAGTCGCGGCGCACGGTGCGTTCGCCGATCTCCAGTGCGGTGGCGGTTTCGGCGTCGGTGTAGCCGGCGAAATAGCGGCATTCGACCACGCGTACGCAGCGGGGCCTGAAGTCAGCCAGGTCGGCCAGTGCTTCGTGTACAGTCAGTATTTCATCGTGCCGGGTCGGGTCGGTCCATACCGGTTGCTCGCTGTCATCGGTCGGTTTGCGACGACGCTTGTCGGCGTTGTTGCTGCGGATGTGATCGATGATGACGTAGCGCATGGCCAGTGCTGCCGTGGCCATGAAATGGGCGTGATTTTCGAAAGCCCTGTGGTTACGCAGGCGCAGCCAGGCCTCGTGCACCACGGCGGTGGTCTGCAGCGTCGCGGGTGCGCCGACATTGTGCCGTTGCTGGCGGGCGGCAGTTTTCAGCTCCGCGTACAACAGCATGCGATCGTCGGCGTCAAGTCGTGCGCTCAGTCCGCTGGCGTCGAGGCTGCGTTCGAACCGGCGCTCGAAACTGTCGTCATGTTGGCTGGGGTCTGGTGGCATTGCTCAAAGGCTCGGTCAAATTCACTTTCAAAGCGTACACGATCGGCTTGTGAAATGGCGGCATGGACGGCCTGCAAACGGGGCAGTGCGCTTGCACACTGGCCGGTGGCGGCATCAACCATGGCCAGGCGGGCACGAAGCATTTGCCGCGGCAAGGCCGACTCGGGCAAGCCGTCCTGCAAAATGGGCCGTGCTTTCTCAAGCGCCGTGCGTGCCTTGTGGGGCTGGTTCGTGGCCAGGCGCGCACCGGCAATGGTCAGCCATGGAAACGCGCGCACGTAGTGTGTGGCCGGGAGGCTTTGTTCAAGCCCCTTTCGCGCACGGTGGGCCACGCGGATGCAGCGTTCATAGCGGCCGATGTCACACAACATGGATGCCAGGTTCTGCCAGCTCATGGCAACGTTGCCCAGGTTGGCATTCGGCACTTCGCTTTTGTGTTTCAGGCTGAGCCGAAACATGGCCTCGGCGTCATCGTAACGCTTCAAATTCCACAGCAAGAGGCCATAGTTGTTCTCGGTAGTTCGTGCGTCGATACTTCTCGGACCCATCAGCTTGCGAAACTCGCTCAGAGCGTGCTTCATGTGCGGCTCGGCGGCCTGTGGATCGGTCTCTGCCAATATCTCGGCGTAGGTTTCCTCCACGCGCGCCAACTGCAGGCGGTTTTCAGGAAAGTGTGTGCGATTGATATCCCAGGCTTCCCTGGCAGCAGCCAGTGCCGCCGCGGGTTGCCCGAGGCGCATATGGACCAGGGCCATTTCGCTCAACACGGTAATACGACTCTGGGTATCGTCATGGCTTGCAAAATCCCCGAGCGCCGTGTCGAGCTGTTGCAGCGCCTCGGGAAGCCGCCCTGCCGCTTTGAGCATCATTCCGTATTGCAGACTGATTGTGCCATGCCGAGAGCGGTTACCCGCAGAGTCGACCAGCAGTCCTGTCAAAAGGGACTCGGCTTCAGCGTACCTGCGCTGCTCATCCAGGGCAGACGCCAGCCTTTTGCGGGCATGCCATTGCACCAGCCGGGGAACGGAATGCTGGTCTGCCAGCGCCAAAGCTTCACGCGCACTGGCCTCGGCCTTTTTCGGATCATCCAGGGCGTTGTAGCCATTGGCCAGGTCCGACAGGAGGCGTGCCCGCACCGCCGGCTTGAGCTGGCTGGAGTGTATCCGCGTGACGCCGGCGTCGAGGACGTCTTCCACCGTCAGTTGTTTGGCATCGTCAATATTGCGCTCGCCGGGGCGCAGGTCGCTGACCAGACCACCCAGAAAATCGGCAACGCTGGTGGCCTGGTCGCGCTCGCTGCGCAACTGGCGAAAATTCATTCCGACTACCGTGGTGACCAGCAGCAGCAAGGCGGTGATCGCCGTCACTGCCAGGCGGTGGCGATGCAGGCCATGGCGCAGGCGATACCAGCGGCTGCCGCGGCGGGCCTGGACCGCTTCGCCATTGAGTACCCGCCGCAAGTCTTCGGCCAAACTGGCCGCGGAGGCGTAGCGTTGGGCGGGATCCTTGCGCAGGGCCTTGAGCACGATGGCGTCGATGTCGCCGGCGACCCGCTTGTGTCGCTTGCACAGATCACATGTTGTACTTGGCCGGGGAGGTGGCATGTCGACAATGGCGTGGCTGACGGCCATGATCGACATGCCATCGCGCTGGTACGGGTGCTGGCCACTCAGCAGCTCGCAGGCCAGCATACCCAGGGCATGTACATCGGTCTGCGCCGTTACCGAACGGCCCAGGATCTGTTCGGGCGCGGCGTAGTGCGGCGTCATCACCGAGGTGCCGGTGCGGGTGGCACGGGTGGCGTCGCTTTCGAGCAGGGTGGCGATACCGAAGTCCAGCAGTTTGACGTGGCCATCGGCCGTGACCAGTACATTGCCGGGCTTGATGTCGCGATGCACGATCAGGTTGGCATGGGCATGGGCCAATGCATCGGCCAGCTCGACCAGCAAGCCCAGGGCCTGCCGCAGGCTGATCTTGTGCGTGCGGAAGTACTGGTCGATGGGCTCGCCGTCAACGTATTCGGTCACCAGCCAGGGGCGGCCATCCGCATCCAGCCCACCGTCGATGAGGCGGGCAATGGCGGCGTGCTCCAGACGCGCCAGGATGCTGCGCTCGGCGGCAAAACGGCGTTCGTCGGCATCGGCCGCGATGAGTTTCAGTGCGGCCTGTTGGTGGCTACCGGCTACATCCCGGGAAGCCAGATACACACGGCTCATGCCGCCGCGTGCCAGCAAACGCTCAATCTGCCAGGCGCCCAGTCGCGTGCCGGCTTCGAGTTCGCTGCTGGCTTGCTGCGTCTCCGGCCCGGACGCGGGCTGACAGGCCGCAAACTCAAGCCCCGGCCCGTGAGCATGCGCTTCCAGCAGTCGCAGCACGCTCGGCAACAGGTGCGCCTGGTCACTCAGACGTTGCTTTGCCCAGGACGCACGCTCCACCTCGGGCTGCTCCAGCGCCTCGTGAAACACCGCTTCGATGATCCCCAGTTGTTCTGCAGTTTGCTGCTGCACAGCCGGCCTCCTGTCCCCGCCTGAAACCCATCATACGCCAGTACCAGGGTTTGCGAGCAGCGAGTGCTGAGCACGTAGGGCGGATAAGCGAAGCGCATCCACGCGGCGTAAACCCCGACCTCGCGCAGGCCACCGCATTGTGGTGGATGCGCTCGTGTCCACGCTTACCCACCTTGCAAGTGATGCGGCATGCGATTACAGGACAAGCCCGCAGCTTTGGGTTCGCTTTCGGCCTGCTGAAACCAGCACACAGGCACCGTTGAATCAATAACTTGCAAACAATTTCAATTTCCATGGCCGGATTTCGCCGGAACTTGCGACTAAGTGGGTACATGAACGAACTCCGGGCCAATTCAAGCCTTCGGTGGCAAACAGCCGCATGAAGGACAAGTCCGGTCTCCGCCATGACTTCGAATCCCAAGGGATACACACACGAGAGGAAGCATTGCAATGAAACGAGCAAGAGAAATGAACAGTCCATGCGCCAAACTGTAACCCGCTGCTCTCGGTACGAACTTCCCACACATTCAATGCTGTCATTTACCAGAGCACATGCAAACCAAGGAGCTACATCATGCAATACCGCAAGCTGACATCAACCAGGATCGGCCGAAAAAACCATCTCGCCCAGGCATTGGCTCTGGCACTCACCTTGGGCGGCGGCGTCGCCATCACCGCCACCGCGCAGCCAGTCAGCCCGGACCAGGGCCAGCCGGTATCGGCGGCCGAGCTGCAAGCCCGGCAAGCGCTGGCAGAACGCCACGCGCTGCAAGCTGCGAATGAAGCACGTGCAAACGCCAAGACGGCGGGCACCACCCGCTACGTGGCCAACTGCAACGACAGTGGCCCCGGCAGTTTGCGCTATTACGTCGGCATTGCCAACAGCGGCGACACCATCGACATGAGTACCCTGCCATGTCACTCCATTTCGCTCAGCAATGCCCTGATCGTGAACCAGAATGACCTGGATCTGCTTGGCTGGCATCAGGGTAATGACCGCACCACTATCCACGGCACCGTCCGGGTCATCAATCACACCGGGACCGGTGATTTTCGTCTCCTCAATCTCGATATTCAGCACGGTCGCGTGTACACCAGCGGCCAAGGTGCCTGCATTTTCTCTTCTGGCTCAGTCAGGCTTTTCCGTACGCGAATACACGACTGCATCGCCAAACGTGCGGCTGGGGTGACTACCCCGGTTCAGGGTGGCGCCATATATGCGGCCGGGGAGGTGGAACTGAAAGAGTTTTCCGAGATATATGACAGCAAGGCCATTGCCACGGCGGGCAACGCCTATGGTGGCGGAATCTGGGCAGGCGACTGGGTCCAGATAAAAAACCGCTCAAAGGTCTACAACAACATCGTCGAAACTACCAGCGGCAAAACCTACGGTGGTGGTATTTACGGCAAGGATTGGGTGGATGTAACTGGCTACAGCGACATAGTCGGAAATTCCGCTGTTGTTCATGGCTCCTATACCCAAAGCAAAGGCACCGGGATCTATACCGAAAGATATTCCTACCTCAACCACGCAGACATCGACGACAACATCGTCATATACCCGCCTGGCGGGTCCACCCAGTACATCGGAGAAGGTGTCGGAATCTATGCCGAAGACGGGGTCGATGCCACTCGCACGAGGATTCGGGGCAACGAAGGGGGCAACAGTAGTGGTGGTGGCATTTTCACCAACGGCTACCTTACTCTGGACATTGCCACAGTTGCCGACAACTATGGCCTCGGAACCGGTGCCATTTTTGCCCGAGGTAACGCCACCATCCGCAACAGCACGATATCCGGCAATCGATCACGCGATACGGCCAACATCAAGCTCGGCCCGGAGGCCACCCGCGACATTTTCATCCGCAACAGCACGATATCCGGCAACAGCATCACGAACAACTCGACCAACGGTGCGGCGCTCAACTTGCAACATGACGCCACGATCCAGAACAGCACCATTACCGGCAACATCGAGAAGAATACGACGGACACCAAATACGGTGCCGGCATTTCGCTGGACAGCAACGTCAACGTTGATCTGAAAAGCACAATTGTCGCGCCCAATTACATCGACAAGGCAGCGGGTGGCCTGGTCGCATCGGATATCAACGAGGCACGGGGCGCGAGCGGTGCCACCATCACCGGGGACCACAACCTCATCATGGTTTCGGGTGTCACCCCAGTCCCGGTAGACACAATCCAGTTGCAGGCTCCGCTGCTGGGCCCACTGGCCGACAACGGCGGCCCGACCCGGACCCACGCGCCATGCAAGGACAGCCCGGTGTTCGAAAGTGGTGATGCAGACTCCAGTGTTCTCTATGACCAGCGCGGCGAAGGCTTCCCGCGCCTTGAGGGCGGAAGTGTCGACATCGGAGCCATCGAGTCACCGGACTACAGGGACATCATTTTCCGCAACAGCTTTGAAGAAGGCGAATGCGGCAGCTGAGAAGACCTGCGACGCCCCGATCCGGAAGGGGATGCGATCGGGCCGAACGGACGTGGCAATGCACCGGCAATGAGCAGGCAGCGGTCAGCGGTACACCGGGATCATCCCGGCCTGCTCACCGCTACTGCTCCAGCCAGCCACGCACCCGGCCTGCAGATTTGACCCATCCCGGTTCGATTCGCCCATTCAACCCACGGAGATTTTCATGACCATCCATTCTTTCGGCCGTCCCGGCCTGCGCCTGCCGGCGCTCGTTTGCGCGGCGCTGCTTATGTCCCTCGCCGCAACCGGCCCCGCCCGCGCGGCCACCTGCCGGGTCAGCGCGGCCGGCACCACTGCCGGCAGCGGCACCTGGGCATCGCCCATGAATCTGCAAACGGCGCTGACCACCGGCACCTGCAAGGAAGTGTGGGTCGCTGCAGGCATCTACGAACCCGGCAGCGCCCGCACCGACAGCTTCAACATCCTGCCCGGCGTAGCCGTCTACGGCGGTTTTGCCGGCAGCGAGACCAGCCGCAGCGCGCGCAATCCGGTCGCCAATGTCACCACCCTGTCCGGCGACATCGGCAGCGTGGGCGACCCCAGCGACAACAGTTACCACGTCGTATTCATGGACGGCAGCACCAGCGCGGGCATCATCACCGCCAGCACCGTGCTTGATGGCTTCACCATCAGCGGCGGACAGGCTGATGGTGGTGGTTCATCTCAGGACCGGGGCGCCGGCTTGTATTGCGGGGGCAGGGGCAGTGGCAATGAGTGCAGCCCGATGCTTGGCAACCTCACTTTCAGCCGCAACAACGCCGAAATCGGTGGTGCGATGTGCAACGATGGCTTCGACGGTATCAGCAGCCCGACCCTGACCGACGTCACGTTCAGCGAAAACAGCGCCGAGGCTGGCGGCGCGATGTTCAATGCTGCCTTTGCAAATGGCAGCAGCAGCCCGACCCTGATCAATGTCACCTTCAGCGGCAACAGTGTCGATCAGGAGGGCGGCGCGATGCTCAATATGGCCTACGCCGCGAATGCCGTCAGCAGTCCAACTCTGATCAACGTCACCTTCAGCGGCAATAGCGCCATCCACGGCGGCGCGATGTACAACTCTGCGGTGGAGAGCTCCATTAGCAGCCCAATCCTGAGCAACGTCACCTTCAGCGGCAACCATGCCGACCTGGGCGGCGCGATGTACAACCATGGCACTCTCGACGGGGTCAGCAGCCCGACTCTGAGCAACGTGGTTCTGTGGGGCGACACGGCCGCGATCAGCGGCGCGGAGATCTACAACGAGGTGAGCAGCACCGGTACCGCCAGCACCACGATCGATCACAGCGTGGTGCAAGACGGATGCCCCGGCGGCAGCACCTGCACGGCGCTGGTCATTACAGACCCGGTCCTTGGCGCGCTCGGCAACCACGGTGGTTCGACCGACACCATGCTGCTTGGCACCGGCAGTTCGGCCATCGACACCGGCACCTGCAGCGGTGCACCCGTCACCGACCAGCGCGGCGTCAGCCGTCCGCAAGGCCCCGCCTGCGACATCGGCGCGGTGGAGATGGGACTGGCGCCACCCGTCCCCACAGGATCCATCCCGGTACCCATGCTGGACTGGCGTACACTGCTGGCGCTGGCAGTTCTGCTCGGCTTGATCGCCGGATTCGGCAGATGGCACCTCCAAGCACCACGCAAGCGCACCTGACGCGACCCGTTACAGCCGCCGCCGGGGTAGGTATCGCTCATTCGGCGGCGGGCACTTCATGCCACCGCGCGCTACGTCCCGCGGCAGCACTTTGCGTGTGGCGAGACGTGTTGCGCAGCTCGGGTGGGCCGGCGACCGAATTTTTGCCAATGGCTTTGATCCGTGCTGCCAAGTGGGCGGCACGGTCAGCGGCCTGAGTGGCAACGGCCTTGTGCTGTATCTGGCCGCCGGTGCCCTCAGCGAAAACCACGCGGTCAACGGCAATGGTCCCTACGACTTCGCCGCCAGCGTGCCCACCGGCACCGCCTGGACGGTGAGCGTGCAGACCCAGCTCGCCGGTCAGGTCTGCAGCCTGATCAATGCCAGCGGCACCATGGGCAGCGCCAACGTCAGCGACGTCGACGCCACCTGCGGCAACAGCGCCCTGATCTGGGATCAGGGTGATTGGGACAGCGGAACCTGGCAATAGCGGGCGCGGAGTCGGAAGGGTGACCGCAGCCGGTACGCAGGGTGCTGCTGAGCGTAGCGAAGCGCACCGTCGTGGGCTTCACGCCACGGTGCGCTTTGTGCGCAAGCAAAAAGATCTGCACTGGATCGGATAAAGGTTTGCACCCGGGATATATCGAGCTGAAACGGTCCGAGAAGGGATGCAAACCCCCGTGAGACAATGACTTAGCCAGTTTGTGGCGCATGCTTGGCAGTGTGTCCAGGACTGCCGGTGCGACAGGCCTTTCTGGCTCATTGCGGCGGCTGGTGCACGTGGCTGCACGAAGGCCTATAAACCGCTGTAATCAATAATTTAGGCGCGCTTCAAGGGTGCGTTACGGGTGATTTTGGCCCACATTCTGCGGCAACCAGTTTCCGGCAATCCCGGAAAACTCTTTGCGGCTCCCGCAATACCGCCTGGCGGCCGAACCCGGCTCGAAATGGCTCCTATGAACTCGTTCATAAGACAAAGCTCCCGTGCTTTGTTTCAATCGGCGTGTTGCCGCCCTGGCGGCGCTGAAGCGAGTATGACATGGCCAAGAAGCCTTTGCCCAGGATCGTGCGCCCCCGCGAGGTCGCGCATCGCGTTGGCGTGTGCGCGGACACCCTCATGGATATGGAGAAGGCTGGCACGTTTCCCCGCCGCATACGTGTCGGCAAACGCTGCACGGGATGGCTGGAGGCCGAAGTGACCGAATGGATCGAGAAGCGCGCTGCAACACACCGCGTGGGGGTGGACGCATGAGGCCGATTGCCTGGCAGCACTACGAGCTGTATGCCGAGCTGCATGCCACGGTGGCCGCGTCGCTGATCAAGAACGGGATCGAGAAGGAAAGAGCAAATCAGGCGAGCCTTGCCGTGGTGGATGCCATTGCCCATCTGTGGGCGGGCCAGCAGATCAGCTATCCGATCGGGTTTCGAGTCCGCGCGCAAGCGCGCGATGAAGAGATCTACCGCCGCAAGAACGCGGGCGAGCATACCAATGAACTTGCTCGTGCGTTCCGCATGTCGCAACGCGGCATCGGCAAGGCTTACAGGCGGGCTCAGCTCCGCCACGCAGCAGAGGACAGCAAACCATGAGCAACCCGCCCACCTTTTACATTGATGACCAGGGCAACCCCTACAGCCCACATGAGCCAACCGGTGGCGTGAATGGTTCCGGTGTGAGCTTTGCAGATTCGCCCGCATCATCGAACCCGCAAAGGATGTTGGAACTGATCGGCGGCGGCCCAGATTCGCCCGCCCAGTTCCGCGCCATCAAGGTGCTGAAAGCGGAAGGTGCTGAAAGCGGGCGAACACATCGACCATGAAAACATCCGTCGCGAGATCACGGAACTGGACCTGCTACGCGACTCGATGGCCCCATTGCGAGTGGTGCCCGTGTTGGCAGAAGAAGGCCACGCGCTGGGTGCCGCCTTCGGGTTCCTGAAAGTTGGCAAAAACCTGTATGCGCTGGTCGTGGTGCGGCAAGAGGTGGCGCTGAAACTAGGGACCCAAAGCGGCCGCGACGGGTATCTGTTCAATACGGTGACCTCTGAAAGCAGGCTGGACCCAACGCGACAGGGCGGCACTGCCCGCGAGATATCGGGCGTGGTGATGCGCCGCAACCCGCCGGGAAATCACCAGACTTGCACGGTCATCAAGATTGCTTCACCTGCCGAGATTGAGCGCGCGGACTTGAACAGGAAAAACATGCGTACCCACGCCACGATTGCCGTTTTGATCGATGTGGCCGCGAACTTCGACGACTTCAAGGAGGCGGCAGTCGCCGTTTACAACAAACGCACTGAATACGGCCTGAATCCGTGATCTCACAGGGCGTTATCGCCACAACGCCCTGATTATACAGTATAATATGCCGTAACAGGTCTCACCGTATGGGTGCATGTAT
>CAZOXZ010000081.1:0-11837 GCA_964583865.1 uncultured Rhodanobacteraceae bacterium
TGTTGCCCTGGTTGTCGCCGTGGCGCATGCGCCCGTCCAGCATGTAGGTGACGGTTTCGAAGCCGCGGTGCGGGTGCTCGGGAAAGCCGGCGACGTAGTCCTCGGGTTTGTCGGTGCCGAACTCGTCCAGCAGCAGGAAGGGGTCGAGCATGCCCAGCGCAGGCTGGCCGATGACGCGAGTCAGCTTGACGCCGGCACCATCGGATGTGGGCATGCCGCGGACGCGTTGGGTAACTTGACGAGTGGTCATGGTCTTGCCTCGCATGAATGAGTCTGCAATACAGTATGCGGGCATTTTTCAGCCAAACCAGCCGGAAAAATGGAACACAGTGTTCCGTTCGAGGACGCCTCCGGGTTGATTGCGATCGGCCCTGACAGAATCAGCTTGAGTCCGTGACGTGCTGATGACTGCGCTGGCGCAGGTCGAGGAAGGCAAAGAACAAGGCGATCACCACGATAACGGCGATGACGCCCAATCCTGCGATGGTAGCCAGATCCCAGTTGGCGGCCTGCTGGGTGGCGAACACGGTGGCGGTGATCATGGCGATGCCGACCGAGGTGCCGATGCGCTGGCCGGTTTGCATGACCGCACCGGAACTGCCGCCGTAGTCGATGGGGACATCGGCGAGGGTCAGTGTCTGGTTGGGGCTGATGATGGATCCCTGGGCGATGCCGATGAACGACAAGGCCAGCACCAGCCACCAGATGCTGATCAGTCCCATGCCGTGCAGCCACACCACCGTGCAGCTCAAGCCCAGGCCGAACAAGGCCAGCAGCAAACCGCCGATGACGACCTTCCGGCCCCAGCGGTGCACGCGTTTGCCGGCCCAGTGCGCGGCCATGGCGGAGAGCAGCGCAGATGGCACCCCGAACAGGCCCGATTGCAGCGCGCTCATGTCGTAACCGATCTGCACGTACAGCGCCACCAGCACCCAGACGCTGGTCATGCCCAGAAAGTACAGCGTCATGATGATGCTGCCGTTGCGGAAGCTCGGGGTGCGGAAGATATTCAGGTCGACCATGGGACTGCAACCGGTGCCGGCGTACCAGCGCTCCCAGCGCAACCACAACCAGGCCAACACGGCGCTGGCCGGTAACAGCAGCCAATCGATCGCGTTTCGCTCGGTTTGCACAAACGGCAAAAGTACCGCCAACACGGCCAGACCAAGCAACAGCGCGCCCACTGGATCCAGCGAGGACAGGTTGGCGCGCCACTTGCCGCTGTGTGGCAGGGTATGCGGCTTGCCCTTGCCCGGCGCGCGGAACAACGGCTTGGGAAACCAGATCAGCCCCAGCACCAAAGCCAGGATACCGAAAGGGACGTTGATCAGAAATGTAAGTCGCCAGCCCAGTGCTGTGCCACCAAACTCGATGAGCAGGCCGCCCAGTACCGGCCCGATGGCCACCGAGATACCCACGGCCGTGCCGAGAAAGCCGAAGGCCCGGCCGCGTTCATTGCCGCGGAAATGGTGCTGGATCATGCCCAGGGCCTGCGGGCTGAGAAACCCCGAGCCGACGCCCTGCAAAAAGCGCGCGGCGTTCAACCAATCGACATCCGGAGCCAGGCCGGCGGCAATGGCCGATGCCGTGAAAATGCCCACGCCGACCAGGAAGAAACCGCCACGGCCCATGAGATCGCCGGCGCGCCCGGCCGCCACCAGCACCACGCCGAAGGTGAGCGCATAGCCGGACAGCACCCACTGAATGTCCGACACCGAGGCGTGCAATGCCTGCTGGATGGATGGCAAGGCGACATTGACGATGCTGACGTTCACCAGCGACATGAAGATCGCTGTCAACAGTACCGCCAGAATGCGCCAGCGGTGGCCACTGGCTCGGGAGTCTGCTGGTGCGGGTACTGCTGACTGCATGATTGTCCTGGGTGGGCGGAGGCAAGGTTGGCCGGGTGCCTGTTGTATCACGCATCGCGCAGCGGGTTTGTCTTCCGGTTCGACGCGCCTCTTGCCGCCGCAACCCGGCATTCAGCGTCTTGGGAAGCCGTGTCCGGCTGTTTGACCAAAGGCACTGGACCGGTCCCGGCGCCCGAATCCCCGCCTTCAAACCACCTTGCCGGGGTTCATGATGCCGTCGGGGTCGAGCGCTTGTTTGATGCGGCGCATGAGATCGACGGCAAGCTCGCCCTTGTAGTGCGGCAGGGCATCGCGTTTCAGCTGGCCGATACCGTGCTCGGCGCTGATGGAGCCGTCCACGGCGTGTACGTGGTCGTGGACCAGGCGATACACGGCATCTTGCCGTGCCAGCAGTTTTTCTTCGGGCCAGTCCGGGCCGCCGGCCACGTTGTAATGCAGGTTGCCGTCGCCGAGATGGCCGAAGATGATGTGCTGGACGCCCGGAAAATCTTGTTGCAATGCCGCGTTGGTGTCGCGCACGAAGCTGGCCATGGCCGATACCGGCACGGAGATGTCGTGTTTGATGGCCTTGCCCAGTTCTTTTTCCGCCAGCGGAATGGATTCGCGCAGATGCCACAAGGCATGGCTCTGGGCCATGGCGCCGGCGATGACGGCATCTTGCACCAGGTCGTCCTCGATGGCCTGGCCCAGCACAGCCTCGAAGCGCTCCCGTGCATGGTCCTCGGACTCGGCGTCCGACAACTCCAGCAGCGCGAACCACGGCAGTCCGGCCGATTCATCGGTGAACGGCAGGGCCTGCTGCGGAAAGAAGCGGTGCACGGTGTCCAGGCAAAACTTCGACATCAGCTCGAAGCCGGTCAACAGCGGCCCGAAGCCGTTGCGAGCCCGTTGCAACATGGCCACGGCGTCATCCAGCGAGGCCAGTGCCAGCAATGCCGTGCAGCGTGCCGCGGGCTGCGGGAACAGCTTCAGCGTGGCGGCCGTGATCACGCCCAGCGTACCTTCGCTGCCGATGTAGAGGTCACGCAGACTGTAGCCGGTATTGTCCTTGCGCAGACCGCGCAGGCCATCCCACACCTGGCCTTGCGCTGTCACCACTTCCAGCCCCAATGCCAGCTCGCGCATGTTGCCGTAGCGCAGCACCTGCGTGCCGCCGGCATTGGTGGCCAGGTTGCCGCCGATGGTGCAGCTGCCCTCGGCTGCCAGGCTCAACGGAAACAGGCGGCCAGCCTCGGCCGCGGCCTGTTGCACGGCCTGCAGCACGCAACCGGCCTCGGCGACCAGGGTGTTGTTGTCGCTGTCGATGTGGCGAATGCGGTTCAGGCGCTGCAGGGACAGCAGCACGGCCCGGCCGGAATCGTCCGGCGTGGCACCACCGCACAGACTGGTGTTGCCACCTTGCGGCACGATGGGGATGCTTCTGGACGCGCAATAGCGAACCACCTCGGCCACTTCCGCCGTGCTGCCCGGCCGCACCACGGCGAGAGCCTTGCCGTGGTAACGCTCGCGCCAGTCATGCACGAAAGCTTCGGTGTCGTCGCCAACCAGCACCTGCGCATTGCCGACGCGCTGGCGAAGGGCATCGAGATGATTCATGGGGCAATCAGTTGCAGCGACAGGGCTGCTGATTGTACCGCCGTCATCGGGAGGCGGATGCCGGTTCAGGTCAATAGCGCCGCTGCAAGGCGTACTCGGCCAGGGCTTCCAGGGCATCGCGTTGTGGCGAGGCGGGCAGTACGGACAGCGCGTCCACGGCGCGCTCGGCGTATCGGTGCGCGATGCTTCGGGTACGCTCCAGTGCCCGGCCACCCTTGATCGCGGCGATGATGCGCGGCAAGGCCTCGATATCGGCATGTTCGATGGCATGACGCAACATGCGTGCGGTGGTCTTGCCGGCTTCGGCCATGGTGAGAATCAGGGGCAGGGTCGGCTTGCCTTCGGCCAGGTCATCACCGATGTTCTTGCCCAGGGTGTCGCTGTCGGCGGTGTAGTCCAGCAGATCGTCGGCGATCTGGAAGGCATAGCCCAATTGCATGCCGTAACGGCGCAATGACTGGATCTTGTCCTCCGGCAGGGCGGCCAGCACACCGGCCAGCTCTGTTGCCGCGGCAAACAGCACGGCGGTCTTGCGCTGGATGACGTCCAGGTAGGCCTGCTCGTTGACATCCGCCTTGCCGATGTTCAGCAGTTGCAGCACCTCGCCTTCAGCGATGGTGTTGGTCGTATTGGCCAGGATGCGCATGATGCGCATGGAATCCAGCTCCACCATCAGCTGGAAAGCGCGCGAATACAGGAAGTCGCCCACCAGTACGCTGGCCGAATTGCCCCACAGCGCATTGGCCGTGGCGCGGCCGCGGCGCAGGCCGGACTCATCCACTACGTCATCGTGCAGCAGGGTCGAGGTGTGGATGAACTCGATGACGGTCGCCAGCTTGATGTGCTTGTCGCCTTCGTAGCCGGCAGCACGGGCGGTCAGCACATGCAGGCGCGGACGCAGGCGCTTGCCGCCACTGCTGATGATGTGGTCGGCAATGCGGGCGATGAGAACGACGTTGGAGTCCAGGCTGTCGCGGATCAGGGCGTCCACATGCGCCATGTCGTCGGCAGCCAGCTGGCGCACATTGGCGGTCGACAGGGCCTCCGGCTCGCTGTTGGCGGAAAGCGTGTTCATGGGCTTGCGTTGATGAGACAGTGCCAATTATACGGCGCAATGCCGGCAATGGCTTGTCCCGGCATGCCGATTTGAGCCCACATGATGCAGGTCAGGGCCGGAAATCGTGGGTGGCAACTTATAATGGCGCTTTTGCCGTCGCGCTCCATGACCCGACTGACCCGCTCCGAACTGACGACTTCCCTGGCGCTGTCTGG
Source organism: uncultured Rhodanobacteraceae bacterium (assembly GCA_964583865.1). GTDB lineage: Bacteria > Pseudomonadota > Gammaproteobacteria > Xanthomonadales > Rhodanobacteraceae > DASSBG01. The sequence continues at coordinate 4,740 of CAZOXZ010000081.1, forward strand.
CGTGGTGGGCCTGCGCATGTTCGGCTTGTTCCTGATTTTTCCGGTATTTTCCGTGTACGCGGCAAAGTTGCCGGACGCCACGCCCGTCCTGGTGGGGCTGGCCATCGGCATCTACGGCTTCAGCCAGATGTTGATGCAGGTGCCCATGGGCTGGCTATCCGACCGCATCGGTCGTCGGGCCACCATCTCACTCGGCCTGGCGATTTTTGCCCTCGGCAGTGCCTGGGCGGCATTGGCATCGGGCCTGATCGGCATCATCGTCGGGCGGGCCTTGCAGGGGCTGGGCGCCGTGTCTGGTGCCAGCCAGGCGCTGGCCGCGGACCACTCGCACGATGACAACCGCAACAAGGTCATGGCCATCATCGGCATCGGCATCGGCCTGGCGTTCGTGCTGGCGATGGTGCTGAGTGCGCCGTTGGCCGGTCGTTTCGGACTCTCCGGACTGTTCGGCCTGACGGCCATCCTGGCGGTGCTGGCGATCATCTTCCTGTGGTGGATCGTGCCGCCGCCGCAGCAGCGCGAGCCGCGTGCGACGCACTGGCGCGCCGTGCTGCGCATGATTACCAGCGGGCGCCTGCTGGTTCTCAATGGCTCGGTGTTTGTCATGCACGGGCTGATGACGGCCTGTTTTGTGGCCATGCCCATGCTGATCGTGCGCGATGCGAACATGGCGCTGGATGACCAGTGGCTGCTGTACCTGCCGGTAATGTTGCTGTCGGCCCTGGTCATGGGCGGCCTGCTGCGGCACGTGCAAAGCCTGGCCGCGTCGCTGCGGTTGATCGTGGTGTGTGCCCTGGTCCTGGGGCTGGCATTGCTGGCCTTTGCCGGCGGCAGCCTGACCGGCTGGCTGGTGTGGCTGGGTGCACTGTTGTTCTTCACGGCATTCAACCTGCTGGAGGCGACCCTGCCGGGCCTGGTGTCGCGGTTGGCGCCCGGCCACATGCGCGGCGCGGCCATGGGTGCCTACGCGACATGCCAGTTTGCCGGTGCCGGCGTGGGCGGAGTGGCCGGTGGCGCGGCGCTGCAGCATTTCGGCATTTCCGGCCTGTTCCTGGCCGCCGCACTGCTGGCGGGTGTCTGGTTGCTGTTGCTGTTGTGGGGGCGCGGCGTGGTGCTGGCGGGCGTGCCGGACAGAGCCGCGACGGTGTAGGCCAAACCCTACGCCGAATCGGCACAATTGCCGACTTCCGGCGATCCGTCACTGTGCTAGCATCCGTTTTCCATCACGCATTACAGCAAGCGAGGCAAGGTCATGGCACGTGGCGTAAACAAAGTCATTCTCGTCGGCAATCTCGGCGCCGACCCGGAGAAACGCTCCACCCAGAGCGGCATGACCATCACCAGCTTGAGCGTGGCCACCAACCGGCAATGGCGGGACAAGCAGACCGGCGAGCAGAAGGACCACACCGAGTGGCACCGCGTCAAGCTGTTCGGCCGCCTCGGCGACATCGCCGCCGATTACCTCACCAAGGGCAGTCAGGTGTACATCGAAGGCCGCATCCAGACGGACAAGGTCCAAGGCAACGATGGCCAGACCCGCTACTTCACGGACATCATCGCCAATGAAATGCAGATGCTCGGCGGGCGTGATCAGGGCGGCGGCTCCCGTGGCAGTTACGGTGGTGGCGGTAGCAGCTATCAGCAAGGCGGTGGTGGTTATCAGCAGGGCGGTGGTTATCAGCAGGGCGGCGCATCGCAGCCGGCACAACAGCCTGCGGCCCCACCAGTCCAAAGCGGCGGTGGCGGCGGTTTCGAGGACGACGAGATCCCGTTCTGAGTTGCACCGTGAGCCTGGGTGGAATGGACGGTACATGTTGGTGCGGTGTCCACCCGGTGCATGCTGGGCAAGTGTCCTGCGTTGTGTCCCGTGACGGTGTCGTGGCCATGGTGAGATGCTGACCATGCGCTATTTTGCCTATGGTTCCAACATGTCGACGCCGCGATTGCGCGCGCGCTTGCCGCGAGCACAGCGGCTGGCAACGGCCAGGCTGCCGGGTTACCGCTTGACCTTTGCCAAGCGCGGCGCGGATGGTTCCGGCAAGTGCGATGCCGAGGCCACCGGTCAGGCAACGGATGTGGTGTACGGCGTGCTCTGGGAACTTGCAGCCGATGATGGCGCCATCCTCGATCGCATCGAGGGCCGTGGCCATGGCTACGAGCGCCGGCAAGTGACCTTGCAGGATGCTGACGGCGAGAACGTCGAGGCTTTTCTGTACGTGGCCACGGATATCGACCGCGACTTGCCGCCGTATGCCTGGTATCGCGAGCATGTTTTGCGTGGCGCCCGTGAGCACGGCCTGCCGGCTGGCTACATTCAAGGGATCGAGGCCGTACCGACCATCACCGATCCGGATACCACACGCTGCGCACGCGAGCTGGCGATTTACGCCTGAGCAATCCTGAGCTTTGCTTTGCGTTCCCGCCGCCGTTTGGCGCGCCGGGCGAAGATCAGGTAGATGGCCGGGCTGGAAAAAACAAGTCTGCAAGGGACGTTTGAGCTTCCTTGGAAGGATTGCGTTTTTCAGGACAAGAGTTTTTTGCTGCGATGACGCATTTTCTGGTAGGCTTTCCACCTTTTCGGATCCCTTGAGCCCGGTACCCGTCGCTGGATCGCTCAGGTGTCCGACTGCGTGAAATGTTCACGTAGATCGCTGTTTGGCGCCTTGATGCTGACATTGTTTGTCGGGGTCGTCGTGGTTGCTTGGCTTTTGACTGGTTCAAAGTCTGGCCTGACCAAGCCTCCGGCTAGTGGGCGTCTTGCAACAGTGAGGCCGGTGTCACCTTCGAGCATGGAGGTGACCCGCGCCGGACCAGCGCCAACGGGTAAAGGCGCACCCATTGATGCACGTGTGGTACTCGAAGAGTCAAGGATGAATTTCGGGTCGCCAGGGGTATTTGCGGCTCTTGAGGGCGACAAGAGACTTTCTCTCGACGATGCCATACGGCAAGGCATGGTTCGTTATGGCCCTGATGATGCGCGGGTGGCGCAGGCGGTGCATCTCGCTTGGCGGGCATGCAGCACAGACCCGGATCCCCGTGGTGTTATCAATCCCAAGGTGACCGACCCCATGCGCGATTGGGCTATTGCGCGCACTCTGGACTTGTGCTTGGGGTTCAATGCACAGCAGTATGATCTCGAACCTCCTTTCAGGGCGGGTGTTGTGGAGGTAAATATTCGGGAAGGAAAAGAGGCTGCCGTTCAGCAGGCATTGCAGGATATTGTCACCGCCGAGCGGCGCATTTTTCTGGTTCAGGCGGGCCGGTTTCTGTTTGAAAACAATGCGTTTCCGTATGCGGAGGTCTACCCCGGGGCTGGGCAGCGATTCGGCCTACTGGATCTGACCAAGGCTTGGGATCTCGCGGTAGATCTCGTGTTGTGTCGTGAACAGGGGCCATGTGGACCCAATTCGGTTCAAGTGTTGATTTTTTGCCGGGATTTCGGCTGTCCGCAGGGCTTGGACCTGATGGCGGCGTATCGGCGAGACTTGCCACCCTACCTGTTCCAGCTGGTCGAGGCGTTCGAGAAATGGCTCACGGCTCAGCGACGCAGATATCACTTGCACTGATGTCTGGTTCCCCTGAAGCACCGGATGGAGCTATCGGGTCGGCTGCGTGACACTGATTCAGCCGGGCCGCTTACGCTTGAGAGGCGCCCAGTCGGCGTCGAGCTTTGCGTTCCCGCCGCCGTTTGGCGCGCCGGGCGAAGATCAGGTAGATGGCCGGGCTGGAAAGCAATGTCAGGCTTTGCGACACCAGCAGGCCGCCGATGACGGCGATGCCCAATGGCCGGCGCAGCTCGGCGCCGGCACCGATGCCGATGGCCAGCGGCAACGCGGCCAGGATGGCCACCATGGTGGTCATCATGATGGGCCGGAAGCGGGTGCGACAGGCTTCGCGGATGGCTTCGGCCGGTGACATGCCGTCGCGCTCGGCTACCAGCGCGAAGTCGATCATCATGATGGCGTTTTTCTTCACCAGGCCGATCAACAGCACCAGCGCCATCATCGCCACGATCGACATCGGCGTGCCGGTCAGGAGCAGGGCCAGCAGCGCGCCGACGCCCGCGGATGGCAGCGTGGACAGGATGGTGACGGGATGGATCAGGCTCTCGTAGAGCACGCCGAGGACGATGTAGACCGCGAGGATGGCGCTCAGCAACAGCCAGATCATGTCGGACATGAACTTCGCGAATTGGCGGAATGACCCGCTCAACTCCAGGTGGATCGAGCCGGGCATGCGCATGTTCTCGATGGTTTGTTGAATGGCATTGCGGGCCTGGCCCATGGAGACCCCCTCGGCCAGGTTGAAGCTCAAGTCCATGGCGGTGAACTGGTCGCGGTGGCGCACCTGGGTTGGCCCCAGGCCGGATTCCTGGCGGCTGATGGCGGTAATGGGGATCATCTCACCACTGGCGCCGCGGACCTGGACACTGTCCAGCGAGGAGGGCCCGCTGGCTTGGGATGGCAGCACGTTGAGTACCACCTTGTACTGGCGCTGATCGACCCGGATGGTGGCGATCTGGCGTTGGCCGAAGGCGTTGTAGAGCGCCTGATCCACCGACGCCATGGAAATGCCGAGACGAGAGGCTTGATCGCGGTCGATCACCAGCGTTTGCTCCAGCCCGGCGTCGGCCACGTCGCTGGCAACATTCTCGAACAACGGGTTCGTTTTCAGCTCGGCCACGAGGCGCGGTAGCCACAGCTGCAGCTCCTCGGAATTGTTGCCCAGCAGCGAAACCTCGTATTGCCCGCCGCCGCCGGGTCCGCCGCGACCGCCGCTGGGCAGGTCCTGGTGGGCGCGCAGCCGCAGCTGATAGCCGGGATGGCCGGCAGCGGCCTTGTTCAGCCGGCGCAAGACGTCCTGGGTGCTTTTGCGGCGTCCTTTGCCCAGCGGCTTCAACTGGATGCTGAACCGCACCATGGCATTGCCGCCGCGCTCGCCGATACTGGAGCCAACATATTCCACTGCGGGATCCGCAAGCAACAACTGCGTCAGGCGATGCTGGTGCTGGCGCATGTCCTCGAAACCGACATGCGATCCGGCACGTGCGCTGCCGTTGATCAGGCCGGTGTCCTGCGGCGGGAAAAGGCCCTTGTCCACGGCGCCGAAGAGGAAGACCGTGGCCACGAGCAGCAGCAGCGGTTGCATGGCCACCGTGCGCGGGTGGCGCAGGGCCATGTCCAGGGCGCGCAGGTAAAACGTCAGCATGGCTTCATGCGCCCGGTCCAGCAGGCTGCCAACACGCGATGGCGTCGTATCGGCCTCGCGACGCAGGAATACACCGCACAGTGCCGGCGTCAACGTCAGCGAGACCACGGCCGAGACGGTGATGGCGGCAATCAGCGTGACCGTGAACTCACGAAAGAACACGCCCACCATGCCTGGCGCGAACAGCATGGGGATGAATACGGCGATCAGCGAGCCGGTGATCGACACGATGGTGAAACCGATCTCGCGTGCGCCCACCAGGGCGGCCTGGCGTGGTGGCTTGCCCATGTCGAGGTGGCGGATGATGTTCTCGATGACAACGATGGCATCGTCGACCACGAAGGCCAGGGCGATTACCAGCGCCAACAGCGACATGTTGTCCAGGGTGTAATCGAAGGCATACATGGCGACGAAGGCGCCGGCCAGCGACAGCGGCACGGCCATGGCCGCGATCAGGGTCGGCGCCCAGCGGCGCAGGAACAACGCCATCACCAGAATCACCATGCCCAGGCTGATCAGCAACGTGATCTGCACCTCGTTGACCGAGGCACGCACCGTGGGCGTGGAATCGTAATAGGGCACCAGCTGGCTGCCAGGCGGCAGCAGCTGGCGCAGCTCCGGCAAGATCGCATGGACCGCATCGACGGTGGCGATGATGTTGGCATCGGGCAGCTTGCGGATCTCCAGCCCGATCGACGGCTCGCCGTTGAACATCGCCGAGCGGTACGGATCGGCGGCGCCCTGGTAGACATGAGCCACGTCGCCGAGGTGCACCGGGACGCCGTCGCGGGTGGCAATGACGACGTCGGCAAATTCCGTCGCCGTGTACAGCTGGTCATTGGTGCTGATCAGCATGCGTGTGCGACCGCTGTTGATGCTGCCCAGCGGCATGCTGATGCTGGCGGCCTGCAGCGCATTGCGCAGGGCATTGGCGGTCAAACCCATGGCATTGAGCTTCGCCAGGTCGACATCGATGCGGATGGCCGGCTCGGCGCTGCCGGAAACTTCCACCGATGCCACGCCCGGCAGCTGTGCCAGCCGTGGTTTCAGGGTGCGCGTGGCGCGGCCGAACAGCTCGGCCTCCGGCTGGGTTTGCGACGTCAGCGCCAGGCGCAGGATCGGGTCATCGTTGGGATTGGCCTTGCTCAGGCCCGGCGGTGCCACCAGCCCCGACGGCAGATCGGATGCGGCGGCATTGATGGCGGCCTGGACTTCGCGCGCGGCGGCGCTGAGGTTGGTGCCGGTGGCAAAGCGCATGAAAATGAAACTGCCGCCCTTGTCGCTCCACGAGCGCATCACTTCCAGCCCCGGCACTTGCCCCAGATGTCTCTCCAGCGGAGCGGCAACCGTGGCCGCCATGGTTTGGGCGTTGGCGCCGGGCTGGTTGGCCCAGACGAAAATGCCGGGGAAGGAAATCTTCGGCAGAGCACTGACGCCCAGCATGAAGTAGCAGATCATGCCGGCCACGAACAGCCCGGTCGCCAGCAGCGAAGTGCCGATTGGCCGACGGATGAACGGTGCGGAAATGTTCATGGTTGGTCGGTCCGTCGCAGCGCTGCAGCGGGGGCCATGAACGGGGTTCGGTACTCGGTACCCGGTATCCGTGATGGGGCTACGGCGGAACTGGTTGGTACCCATGGGCGTATTGCTTTCATGGCAGCTGCTTGTCGGCCGACCTCGTGCACGCGAAACGATCCGGGGAGCCATTCCTGCGGCAAGATTGAACTACCCGTCGCTTTTACCGGGTCCCGGGTCCCGGGTCCCGGGTCCCGTGCTTCTTCACCCGCCGATTCCCGGCCCCCGATTCCCGTCTCCCGAGCTTCCGCCTTCACGCCACACCATCCTGCGCCAGGCGAGGCGGTTGCCGGTGCAGTTTGTGGTCCATCCAGT
>CAZOXZ010000082.1:0-11744 GCA_964583865.1 uncultured Rhodanobacteraceae bacterium
TGGAGAAGATGTTGCACGAGGCCCAGCGCACGCTGGCGCCCAGTTCGACCAGGGTCTCGATCAGCACGGCCGTTTCCTTGGTCATGTGCAGCGAGCCGGTCAGGCGCACGCCCTTGAGTGGTTTTTGCGGCGCGTACTTCTCGCGAATGGCCATCAGACCGGGCATTTCTTCCTCGGCCATGCGGATGCGGCGGCGACCAGCCTCGGCCAGGCCGATGTCGCGCACCTGGTAATCGTTCGTGTTGTCTTGCATGACGGCGTTCATGGATGTGTCTCCGGGTTGGCGTGTCGAAGAACCGGCTCTCAGGAGCCTGGGCAGCAGAAACACAAGCGGCTGCGGCTGCGCTCTTTTGGCCCGATTTCACGCCCATTTTCGTTGAATAGCAACCAGTATTCGCCTCAAATGGTCGAAAAATCGCTCTCAAAATAGCTGTGCCTCGCTCACATGGTTCCTACCGCCCAGGCTCCTCGGCCGGCATCAATCGGGCGCCGTTGCGGGTTTGCATATTCGGGCTGCGTTTTCGCAACCGCCCACCGAGCCTCACTGCGCCGGCATGCCGGCCAGTTGCAACGCCCCTCGGTGCAAGTCGCTCATTGTAACGGCAAACGCGGGCGCGAAGCTGAACGCGGCGCGCGCAGGCATCGCACTCGAAGGTTGTGGACACTCTCGCGTCAGTTGGGCTCGAAACCGTCCTGGAAGATGATGTCGAAGGCGAATTGCAGCACGAAGCCATCGTGGTCGGACACGCCCATGGGTCCCGTGCTTGTGTCGTACTCCGCCCAGGTGCCGTCGAGGTTGGCGCGGGCGTAGTCCATGCGCAGGAAGGCGTTGCGGGCGGCCTGGTTCAGCAGGGCATGATCCAGTACCTGATCGGTTGGCACTTCGCGCGGGCTGCCGCCCTGGATGGTGCCGAAGTTCACGGGGAACAAGTAGGAGTACTGCTCATCGGCGGGCAGCGAGGCCACCGCATCCCACAGCGGCGGATCAACCACGTTGCTGTCGGCCAGCGGCGACGAAACCGGCTCCAGACTCCAGGCGGTGAGATCGGACAGGTCCCAGGTGTTGGCAGCAAAGTCGTAGGTGCCGCGGATCAGGCCGACGGTGTCGGCAAAGCCGTCACTGAACTGGTAGGCGTTGAAGTCACCGACAACCACCAGTGGCATCCGGGTCATCGACTTGGCGCGGAGCGGCGACGGAATGCGGCTGCGCAGCCCTTGTGCCAGCGTCGAGTCGGATGACTGGAGGTCCTGGATCAGCATGGCGACGGCATACGCCTGGCGGAAGCGTTTTTGCTGGTCTTCCAGCGCATCGCCGGTCGGATTGCCGCTGGCATCCGTGTCATCGACATCCTGACGCGCCTTGAGGTGATTGACCATCACCAGGAACGGCTGTGCCTGGCCGCCGCCCGTGAAAATGCCTTGCAGCAACAGCGGTGGATGGTCGAACACCGGACGATTGTGGTTGTTTGGTGTCCGCCACATCAGGTACTTGTCCAGTTGCATCACCGACAGCACGTTCACGCGGTGGCTGTTGATCAGATAGCCGACATCAATGCCGCCGATGTCGTTGCCCTCCAGCAGGTGCGCCGTGTAGCTCGTGCCGTAGTCGATGTTCAACTTGTCGGCGAGCCTGGTCAGAACGGTGATGTTCTCGACCTCTTGCAGGGCCACGACGTCGGGCAGTTGTAGCACGGTGGCGATGTAGTCTTCCAGCCGTTGTGCCTTGGTGTCGTACTCGGCCGTGGTCGGCAGGCTGCCGCCGCTGCATTCGACCAGGGCGGTGCCGGGCGAGACGGTGTCGTCGATGTCATCACAATAGCGTTCGACATTGAAACTGGCAATGCGCAACACGCCGGCTCCGGCGTCGGGGGCCGGCCGCGGCAGGACCGGGTTGTTGGTAATGGTCAGGCTCGTCGGTAGCAAGGTGTAGCTGCCGAAGTCATAGGTCAGCACGCCGGTGGCGGCGAAGGTGGCGCCGCCGTGGATGCCACCGCCGGCATAGGCGCCGGGAAGTTCGCCTGGCAGCATCTTGAACACTTCCGGGTTGCCGTCCCACACCGGCACGGCGGCGTTGTCGCCCGGGATGGGTGACAGGCCGTACAGCAGGCCGGGTTCGCGCATGGAGCGCTCGCCGGTAGCGGTCACGAAGACCTCGTCGTACTTCGTGGTGCCCTCGGTGACCACGCCGTCGGCTACCTGGATGCGCATGCCCTCGAAGCACTCGAAGTTGGTGGCGCCGCAGCTCAGCAGCGCCGGGTCGGTGGACGGCAGGGTGTCATCGAACACCACCGCTGTCGGCAGCGGGTTGCCGGAGCTGGCGACAACGAGGTTGCTGATGTTCTTCAGTTCCGTCAGACCGAAGTACTCGAAGACGTCGGCATCGAGACTGACCTTGTCACCGACGGCTACCGTGGGCGAGGGATTGAACACGAAGATGCCTTCGGATGTCAGCGGGTCGCCATCCGTGGCGTTGTCCGCCGTCTGCAGGAAAAAGCCGTTGCCGGCCAAGGCCGTGACAATGCCTTGCGTGTGCACGGCCGAGCCGGCCCAGGGCGATGCCATGTCCGCACTCTGGATGACATGGATGGCAATGTTGTTGCCATCGTCGTTGATCAGCGTGCCGGTGGCGGTGGCTGTGGTGGTGATGACATTGGTGCCGCTGACGTTGCTGACCGTGACCAGGAAGGTTTCATCCGGCTCGGGGATCGTGTCGCCGTTGATTTGCACGCTGAAGGTGTAACTCGTGTCACCGGCGGCAATGCTCGCACCAGTCACCGCAGTTGCGACGTAGTCGGCGTCGGCGGTCTGGGTGCTCTGGTCGGATGTGGCGATATCGAAGTTGACACCACCGGTGGCTGCCGGCCTGGAAAGGCTGACCGTGAAATCCATCGATACGCTGCCCGTGTTGCCTTCTGCCAAGCTTGCGTTGGCCACCGACAAGGTGATCTGGTTGCCGACCGGGATGCAGACATTGAAGGCGCTGGCTGTGTTGCGCGGCGTGGGCGTGGCCACATCGAAGTCGTCGGCGTTGATGTTGGTGTCGGTGCAGCCACCGAACTGGCGGATGGCGGCCGTGCTGTTGCTCAGACTCGCCGTGGGCATGTTGCCTTCCGAGCAGCCGTTCGTGCCGGAAGAATCGTAGCCGACGAAATCCTCGGCTCCGGCCAGCGGACAGGCACCACTCAGCGGCGTGCCGGATGTGACCAGTGCCACCTTGCCGTGGCTGCCGGACATGTTGATGCCGCCGGTGAGGTCAGCAGTCGGCAGGGCGCTGCCGTTGCCGCTGCCGGCCGACTCCTGGATGAGGTAGTACTGTCCGGGCTGCAGCGTGATCCCTGACGGGATGGTGGTGATGTTGTTCCAGGATGTGCCGTGGTAGCTGGCATACTGCACCGACCAACCGCTGATATCGGCCGGGTTGTTGCCCGCGTTGAACAGCTCGATGAAGTCGTGCGTCCAGGTGGCGCCGCTGTTGCCGCCGCCGCCATACACCTGGCTGATGACCACGCCGCTGGGGCTGGCCTGTGCCAGCGCCGCCAAGCCGGACAGAATGATGGCGGTGACCATCGCAAACGATCGAATACGCTTGTTCATGAGCATTCCTGGTGTCGAGTCCGGTCAGAGTGACAGCCGCCCATTGCACTGTCGTGACAGCCATGCCGACGGTAACACAGGCAGTGACTGTACACCCGACCCTGCGAGAATGCCGGTCGGTACTACTCGCCGATGTCCTCGTTCCACAGTTCCGGGTGCTCCTCGATGAATTGACGCATCATCTCGATGCATGCCGGGTCATCGACAACCTCGACGGTGACTCCGCGGGCACGCAGCAAGTCTTCCTGGCCCATGAAATTGCGATTCTCGCCGATGATGACCCGCGGGATGTCGTACAGCAGAATCGCTCCGGTGCACATCGAGCATGGCGACAGCGTGGTGTACAGCGTGCTCTGGCGGTATGTCGCGGCGGGTCGGCGGCCGGCATTTTCCAGCGCATCCATTTCGCCGTGCAGGATGGCACTGCCGGATTGCACGCGGCGGTTGTGACCGCGACCGATGATGCGGTTGTCACGGACCAGCACCGAGCCGATGGGAATGCCGCCTTCGTCCCGGCCCAGGCGTGCTTCAGCGAGGGCTGCTTCAAGGAATGAATCCATGGATATTTCTCCGTTCTCCGGGTTTGCGCGTTTGATGATAGTCGCTATGAGATGCCATTGTGTCCGCCGTGGTGCGAATATTGAACTGCAGCCAGCATTCTGTGAGACGATGTGCCAGAATACGCGGCTGGGAGCCTGGGCGGCAGGAACCATGTGAGCGAGGCACAGCCATTTTGAGAGCGATTTTTCGACCATTTGAGGCGAATACTGGTTGCTATTTAACGAAAATGGGCGGGAAATCGGGCCAAAAGGGCGCAGCCGCAGCCGCTTGTGTTTCTGCCGCCCAAGCTCCTAGGCTCCTGGGATAGAGGGACGACACCATGACATTTTCGGACAGCAAGGCCGGGCGGACATGCTTGCCGGAACTGCTGGCGCAAGTGTCTCTGGTCGCATCGGAGGGGCAAACCCTCGACGATGTTCTCAAGCGCATTGCTGATTGCATCGTGGAGCGCCAGCCGATTTCCGCGGCCGGCATCATCCTGCTCAATGACAGCCGGACGCACTTCGTTGATATGGTCTATTCCGGGGACATGGACCTCGAGCCACCTGGGCCGGGCGAATGGCCGATCACCACGGGGGCCGCGGGCCGCGTGGTGCGCGAGGGCAAGCCGCAACTGATTACAGATGTCGATTCGGATCCCGATTACATCGCCGGCAATGCGGCCGTGCAGTCGGAGTACCTGATTCCGATACGTCACCGCGATGCCTTGCTCGGCGTGCTCAACATCGAGAGCACGCACGAGGATTATTTCACTCTGGACGTGTGTGCTGTCTTCGATGCGGTGGCGCGCCAAGTGGCAGGCAGCATCTATCTGGCACGCGTGGTGGCCGAGCTCGAACAAGCCAATCGCCTGCTTGAGTACAAATGCCGCCAGGATGGCCTGACCGGCATCGCCAACCGCCGCTGGTTTGATCAGGCCATCGAGCGGGCATGGGTTGATCCCATGCTCGAGGACGAACCAATTGCCCTGATCATGCTCGATGTGGACCACTTCAAGGCCTTCAATGACGAACGCGGGCACTTGTCCGGTGATCGTTGTCTGCGCGAGATCGGCCGGCTTTGTGCCCAGTCGACCCGCTCGGACAGTGACCTGGCGGCACGTTACGGTGGCGAGGAGTTTGTCATCCTGCTGCCGGGCTGCGATACAGCCACGGCGGAGGTTGTGGCCGAACGCCTGCGTGAACGTGTGCAGCTGCAGGAAATCGTGCACCCGTCTTCCCCGACCGCAAGCCAGGTCACCATCAGCCTGGGAGTCGTGGCGTTGGGGCCGGATACACGTAGTCATTGTGAGCCGGAGGAGCTAGTGCGCTGTGCCGACAATGCCCTGTACATGGCCAAGCGTGATGGACGCAATCGGGTCGTGGTGCTGGACACCGACAAGTGCTGCCAGTCGCACGGCGGGGACATGCGCGTGGCCTGAGATGGCATGCTTCGCTGCATGCCTGGCCCTGGATTGACCAAAGAACGGTGCGATGGCGATGGCAGCTGTGTCCGCCGATCTGCCGCAGACCCCGTCAGGTCCATCCGAAGAGACCGGGGGCCTTCCAGTTCAGTCGACATCATGGACAATGGGGTCATGGATAACAGCGAGAACGTAACGAAGCCCGGTTCGGCCACACCGTCGGGCGATGCAGGAGGCGACAATGCGTCGCGGATCGACGAGGGCAAGCAGCCTCGGCCCTGGCTGGCGCCGTGGCGCATCACGATCCGTGCCGTGCGCGGCTTTTTTGCCGACAATGTCATGGGCCTGGCGGCCTCGTTGTCCTTTTACACGCTGTTGTCGTTTGCGCCGTTGTTGGTGTTGCTGCTGTGGCTGGGATCGCTGGCCGGCTATGACACCCGCATGATGATTCTCGAACAAATCGGCAGTCTCATCAGCCCGGATGCCGCCAGCGTGGCCAAGGTGGTCTTTCAAAGTGCGGGGGCGCGCCCGGAGTTGGGTAGCCTGGCCGGCATCATCAGCATTGGCGTGGCGCTGGTCGGTGCCACCACCGTGTTCGCCCAGCTGCAGACAGCCCTCAATCACATTTGGGGCATTCACTCCCGTCCCGGCAATGCGATCCTGGGCTGGCTGCGCAAGCGTGTGCTTTCGATGGGCGTGATCTGCGCCGTGTTGTTCGTGCTGATCGTCTCGCTGCTGGTCAGCTCGGCACTGGGCATGTTCCTCACCCGCAGCGGGCCGTACTGGGACATCATCAACCAGGTCATCACCACGGCCGGCCTGGCCTTCCTGTTCGCGTTGCTGTTCCGCTACCTGCCGGACGGTCACCTGCCCTGGCCGCGTGTGCTGCGTGGCGGTGTGGTCACGGCCATCCTGTTTGCCGTCGGCAAGTGGTTGATCGGCTATTATCTGGCCAGCGGCAAGGTCGGCAGCGCCTACGGCGTGGCCAGTTCCTTCGTCGTCTTGCTGGTGTGGGTGTACTACTCCGGTGCGATCTTCTTTTTCGGCGCCGAGGTGGTGCGCGCCTGGGCCGCCGAGTACGGCGAGCTGGTGGAGCCCGATGACCATGCCGAAGTGGCAGATGCTGCCGATGTTGCCTGAATGGCCTGCCCGGAGCCTGAACCGATGACGAGACTCGCTTTTTTCGCCATGTTTTTGTTGCTTGCGGCCTGTGCCCAGGTGGCAGCCGAAGTGCCCGTGTACGGCTACAAGATCGTGCATGCGTATCCGCACGACACCGGTGCGTTTACCGAGGGCCTGTTCTGGCATGACGGCCACATGTACGAGAGCACTGGCGAAGTCGGGCGTTCCTCGATTCGTCAGGTGGATCTGGCAACCGGTGAAGTCACCAGGATCAACCACCTGAAGCCACCGTACTACGGCGAGGGCATCATCGCGCTGGACGGCAAGCTGTATCAGCTCACCTGGAAGGCCGGCAAGGGTTTCATTTACAGCTTTCCGGGCCTGAAGAAGACCGGCTCGTTCGACTACGAAGGCCAGGGCTGGGGCATGACCACCGACGGCACGTCGCTGTACATGAGCGACGGCACGCCGGTGATCCGCGTGCTCAACCCGAAAACATTGAAGGTCACGCGGCGCATCGAGATCACCCTCAATGGTCGCAAGCTGCGCCGCATCAACGAGCTGGAATGGGTCGATGGCAAGCTCTGGGCCAACATTTGGCTGACGATGGCGCTGGTGCGCATCGATCCGGCCACGGGCAAGGTGGATCGCATCGTCAACCTCGACGGCCTGCAGCCGGCGCCCGGCGAAACCGTCGATCCGGCCAACGCGGTGGCCAATGGCATTGCCTGGGATGCCGAGGGCAAGCGACTGTTTGTCACCGGCAAGCACTGGCCGCATTTGTACCAGATCGAGCTGGTGCCGCCGGAGTCCTGAGATGGCCTGCATCGGCCCGTACAAGATCACGCCGCCGGTGGCGTTGGCCCCCATGGCCGGTGTGACCGACAAGCCTTTCCGGCAGTTGTGCAAGCGCATGGGCGCCGGTCTTGCGGTGTCGGAAATGACCACGTCGGACCCGAGCCTGTGGCACACCGACAAGTCGCGCCACCGCATGGACCACGACGGCGAGCCCGACCCGGTGGCGGTGCAGATTGCCGGCTCCGATCCGGCCATGCTGGCCGCTGCCGCGCGTCACAACGTGGCCCACGGCGCACAGATCATCGACATCAACATGGGCTGCCCCATGAAAAAGGTCTGCAAGGCCTGGGCCGGCTCGGCACTGTTGCAGGATGAGCCGCTGGTGGCGCGCATTTGCCGCGCCGTGGTGGACGCCGTCGATGTGCCGGTGACCTTGAAGATGCGCACCGGCTGGGACCGCGAACACAAGAACGGCCTCAGCGTGGCCCGTATCGCCGAGGATGCCGGCATCGCGGCGTTGGGCGTGCACGGGCGCACGCGCGCGGACCGCTACAACGGCGAGGCCGAGTACGACACCATCGCGGCCATCAAGCAGGCCGTGGCCATCCCGGTGTGGGCCAACGGCGATGTCGTCGACGGTCCGGGCGCGCGCCACGTGCTGGACTACACCGGCGCTGATGGCCTGATGATTGGCCGCGGTGCCCAGGGCCGGCCCTGGATCTTCCGCGAGATCGCCCATTACCTCGCCACCGGCGAGACCCTGCCGGAGCCCGCGCATGCCGAAGTCGGCGACATTCTGTGTGGTCATCTGCGCGCTCTGCATGCCTTTTACGGCGAGTACAAGGGCGTGCGCATCGCCCGCAAGCACCTGGGCTGGTACGCCAGGGACCGACCCGAAAACGCGGCCTTCCGCGGAGTCGTCAACCAGGCTGAGTCCGCTGCCGACCAACTGCGCCTGACGCGTGAATACTTCGATCGCCTCCAGGGCCTGAAGCGGGCAGCCTGATCCGTCCGTCGCGCCACTTGCAGCGACGGGAATAGGACATCGAACCACATGTCCTACATCAGTAGTACACTGGCCGCATGAAGAAGGTCAGCAAACGTGAACTGAACCAGCAGACCGCGAAAGTGCTCGCCAGCGTGCGCGAGGATGGGCCTGTGTACATCACCGAACGCGGACAGCCACGTTGGCGTATCGAGACGGCGGACGGCTCCGCTGATCCATTGGAGCGGCTGCGCGCGCAGGGCCGCGTCACGCCGCCTTCCAGGCACCCGCCGGCCTGGCCTGACGACTGGGGCAAGCACACCCACGGGCGCACGCCGGCCGATGTGGATGCCTTGCTGGACGAGATGCGTGGCGACCATTGATGGTGTATTACCTCGACACGTCGGTGGCCCTGCACGCCGTGCTGCAGTGGGGCGACCTGCGCGCCCATGATTGGTTGCAGCGGACCCTGTCACGCTCGGACGATGTCTGTGCGTCCACCCTGTTGCAGTTGGAAATGGTGCGCGTGCTGCGCCGCGAAAAACTGGATGTCGAGTGTGCCAACCTCGTCACGGCCCGCATCAATCTGATCAGTATCGGCGACGGCGTGCTGCGTTTTGCCGCCTCCATCGAGCCGCACGTCAAGTCGCTGGATGCCATTCACCTTGCAACCTGCGCGTTGTTGGGCGGCAACACGACGCTGGTCACGCACGATGCCAACATGGCGGACGCGGCGGGACGCCAAGGTTTCGACGTCCTCGACCCGCTTGCCGATTGAATCGCGCTGCCCAATGACTCCGCCTTCTTCCAGGCGGCTTCGTCTTTTGTTGCTGCGGCATCGCCGTTCGATACGGGTGCCGTGCGTGCGTTGCATGCCGCAGCGTTTGTCTGCGTCGATGCGCACAGGGCGGTGGCCACGGCCATGGCCAGCAGGGTGGCTTTCATTGCAGTCCTCGTTGATGCGATCCGGCCACGATGCGACAGCCCGGTTGCAGCCCCATGAAAGCGGCGTGACGGTTTTGCGACAGGCTTGTGCCTTGCCAGGTTTTGTTCCGTACCGCTGACCCTTATTCCTGAAACCCATGATCTGGGTCATTGATTTCGACAAGGGCCAGTCCTATGCTGCATTTGTCGTTGTATCGTTGTATGCGAATAAAGCGATACATTCAGGGAATCCGGTGTGAGTCCGGAGCTGCCCCGCAACGGTGAATGTCGACCACCGGACATGAGCCCGACACCTGGAGCGACCTGAAGCCGGCGGGTGCCGGTTTCCGCACGGCCGGGTGTGCGTTGCACACCGGTTCGCCCGCGGGGGCGAAGGTCGACGGCGTGTCCGCCTGCGGTACGTCACCTCCTTCGTTTCTCTTGTTCCCTTTATCCAAGAGGAATTGTCATGACTGAAACCACTTTTTCCGGATTCCCACGCATCGGCCTGAAGCGTGAACTGAAACGCGCCCAGGAGGCATTCTGGGCTGGCGAGATCGAGCGCGATGCGCTCCTGGCCACGGCGGCCGAGTTGCGCCAACGGCACTGGCAGTTGGCCGCTGATGCGGGCATTGACAGCGTGCCCGTCAACGATTTCAGCCTGTACGATCATGTGCTGGATACGGCGGTCCTTTTCGATGCCGTGCCGGAACGCTACCGCCGTCTGCAGCAGACCGATCCGTTGGCCGCCTGTTTCGCCATGGCCCGTGGCCACCAGAAGGACGGGGAGGACCTGCGGGCCCTGGAAATGACCAAGTGGTTCGACACCAACTATCACTATGTGGTGCCGGAGCTGGAAGCCGGGCAGACCTTCCGGCTGGCTGGCACAAAGCCGTTGGATGAGCTGGCCGAGGCGCGGGCGGCCGGCCACAAGGCACACGTCGTCCTGCCTGGACCGGTGACCTTTCTGAAGCTCGCCAAGACGGTCGATGGCAGCGACACGCTGGACCTGCTGGACGAGCTCTTGCCAGCCTACGCCGAGTTGCTGGCGAAGCTGGATGAGGCCGGTGCGGCCTGGGTGCAACTGGACGAGCCCTGGTTGGCCACCGATCTTGACGAGGCCACCCGCAAGGCATTCGGTGTGGCCTACGGCAAGCTGGCCGAAGGTCGGCACCCGCCCATCGTGCTGGCCAATTATTTTGGCGGCTTCGGCGACAATCTGGCCCTGCTGCGTGAGCTGCCGGTTGCCGGCGTCCAGGCCGATCTGGTGCGCGGTGCAGACGAGCTGGAGGCTTTGCTGGCCGCCTTGCCGGACGGCGCCGTGCTTGGTGCCGGCGTCATCGACGGGCGCAACATCTGGCGTTGCCGCCCGCGCAAGGTGCTGGCGCAACTGCAGGCCATTCGCGATGCCATCGGCAGCGAGCGGCTGCGTGTCACGCCGTCCTGCTCGTTGCTGCATGTGCCCATCGACATCGAGGACGAGGCCGCGCTGGATGGTGGCCTGAAGGCCAGCATGGCCTTTGCACGGCAGAAATTGCAGGAGCTGCGCACGCTGGCCGATGCTCTGGAAGGCAGTATCGAGGCGCGTGCAGCTCTGGAAGCACAGCAGGCCCTGCTGGACAAGCGCGCGGCCGCGGCCGACGTGCGCCGCGACGAGGTACGCCAGCGCGTGGCCGCCCTGACACCGCAGGCCTCGCTGCGTGGCAGCGACTACGGCACGCGGCGCAAGGCCCAGGCCGCTGCGCTGGACTTGCCGCTTCTGCCCACCACCACCATCGGGTCGTACCCGCAGACGCGCGAGTTGCGCAAGCTGCGCGCCGGGTTCCGCAAGGGCCGTATCGACGAGGCCACCTACAACGAGGCCATTCGCCAGGAAATCCAGAAAGTCATCGCCTTTCAGGAAGAGGTCGGTCTCGACGTGCTGGTGCACGGCGAGCCCGAGCGCAACGACATGGTGGAATACTTCGGCGAGCAGCTGGCCGGCTATGCCTTTACGGCCAATGGCTGGGTGCAAAGCTACGGCTCACGCTGCGTCAAGCCGCCGGTGATTTACGGCGACGTGGCCCGCGAGGCGCCCATGACCGTGGCCTGGACAAGCTATGCCCAGTCGCTGACCGAAAAACCCGTCAAGGGCATGCTGACCGGCCCGGTGACCATGTTGCAATGGGCCTTTGTGCGCGACGACCTGCCGCGTGCCGAGGTGTGCCGCCAGATTGCCCTGGCCTTGCGCGACGAGGTGCTGGATCTTGAAGCTGCCCGCATCAAGGCCATCCAGGTCGACGAGCCTGCCTTCCGCGAGGGCTTGCCGCTGCGCCGCGCCGACTGGCAGGCCTACCTCGCCTGGGCCGTGGAATGCTT
>CAZOXZ010000083.1:0-11675 GCA_964583865.1 uncultured Rhodanobacteraceae bacterium
ACCGGGTAGGTGATGCCCTCGCGGCGGCTGATGCCGCGGAAGACCTCGTCGCTGTCGGCCATTTGCGGCACCCATTTGGGGCTGACGAAGCTGGCCGCCTCGATGGTTCTCAGACCGCAGCCGGACAGCCGGTCGACGAGCTCGATCTTGGTGGCCGTGGAAATGGGGTAAGGCTCGTTCTGCAGGCCGTCGCGCGGGGCGACCTCGACTATGCGGACGCTGTCGTCAGTCATTCTCGTCCTCCCGGAAACGCACCAGCACACTGTCGGCCTCGACGAACTCGCCTTCAGTTGCGTTCACGACATCAATGACGCCGGCCGCCGGCGCTTTCAGCGACAGCTCCATTTTCATGGCTTCCATGACCAGCAATTCGTCGCCCTCGGCGACTTCGTCGCCGGCCGCGGCGCGTACGGCCACGATGCGGCCGGGCATGGGCGCGATCACATCACCGGCGCTGCCGCCGTCTTCGCTTTGCCAGGTGAAGGCCTCGGCCTGGCGGAAGGCCTGGCGGTGGCCGGCGGCATCGTGCAACACGAAGGCCGTGCCGTCCTGCAGCAGCGGCAAGCGCAGTCGGTGATCGCCGATGGCGGCGTGGAAGCTGCCATCGGCCGCATGGGCGGCCTGGACTTCGACGGCATCCTCATCCTGCACGAAGCGATAGTGGCCGCCGTGGCCCGTCAGGCGGGCCTCCAGGCGTTCGCCGTTGTGCTCCAGGGCCAGCACGCGCACGCCGTGGCCATGCACGCGCCAGGCATCGCGTTCGGCCCAGGGTGAATGCGGGTCATTGGCGGCGGCGTGGTTTTGGCCTTCCTCGTGCAAGGCGGCCACGCAGAAGGCGGCCAGGCGGCAGGCATCAGGCAAGGGCTCGTCACCTGCCACGAACTCGTCCAGATGCCGGTCGAGATAGCCGGTGTCGATGCGGCCTTCCTGTACGGCCGGATGGGCCACCAGCCGCTCCAGAAAGGCCACGTTCGATTTCATGCCGCGAATCCACGACTGGCCGAGCGCTTGTTGCAGGCGCTCCAGGACATCGGCGCGATCCGTGCCGTGGACGATGAGCTTGGCGATCATGGGATCGTAGTGCACGGTGACGGTGTCGCCCTCGACCACGCCCGAATCGATGCGCACCTGCGCCGAGGTTTCAGGCAGGCTGAGCCCGTCCAGATGCCCGGAAGCGGGCAGGAAGCCGTTGTCCGGGTCCTCGGCGTAGAGGCGCACCTCGATGGCATGGCCCTGCTGCGGCAGCGGTTCGTCACCCAGAAGTTCCTCCGGCAAGGATTCACCGGCGGCCACGCGCAATTGCAGTTCGACGAGGTCGAGGCCGAGCGTCATCTCGGTCACCGGATGCTCGACCTGCAGGCGCGTGTTCATCTCCATGAAATGGAAGTCGCCGTCGGCGCCAACGATAAACTCGATGGTGCCGGCACCGCGGTAGTTCACGGCGCGGGTGGCGGCCACGGCGGCCTTGCCCATGGCCGCGCGGCGTGCGGCGTCAAGAAAGGGCGAGGGCGTTTCTTCCAGGACCTTCTGGTAGCGCCGCTGGGCCGAGCATTCGCGTTCGTTGAGGTGGATGGCGTGGCCGTGGCTGTCGGCAAAGACCTGGAACTCGATGTGCCGTGGGTGCTCGATGTAGCGCTCCAGGATCATGCGCTGGTCGCCGAAGGCATGCATGGATTCGCGCTGCGCCGATGCCAACTCGACCGCAAAATCCTCCGCCTGGCGCACAATGCGCATGCCCTTGCCGCCGCCACCGGCGGCCGCCTTGATCATCAACGGAAAGCCGATCTCGCCAGCGCGCTGGGCCAGCAGGTCGCTGTCCTGATCCTCGCCGTGGTAGCCGGGCACCAGCGGCACGTCATGGGCCGCCATCAGGGCCTTGGCTTCGGCCTTCGAGCCCATGGCCTCGATGGCCTCGGCCGGCGGGCCGATGAAGACGATGCCGGCGTCCTCGCAGGCGCGCGCGAAGGCGGCGTTCTCGGACAGAAAGCCGTAGCCGGGATGGATAGCCTCGGCGCCGGACCGGCGTGCCACCTCGAGGATGGTGTCGGCCTTGAGGTAGGAGTCGGCAGGCGCGGCGCCACCGATGGGCCAGGCCTCGTCGGCTTGCAGCGCGTGTTGCGCACCGGCATCGGCCTCCGAATACACGGCGATGCTGTGGATGCCCAGCCGGCGGCAGGTACGAATGACGCGGCAGGCGATTTCGCCGCGGTTGGCAATCAGGACACGCTTGAACATGCGGGCTTCCGTCGTGGCGGACAAACCGTCATTCTATCGCGGTGCGGAAACCCAGTCCGCCTTGTGTCCGGCCAAGAAGGCGCTGATGCCATGCTGGCCCTCCGGTGATACGCGCAAGCGGGCGATGAGTTCGGCATTGATGGCATCCACATCGGCAGCCGTTGCGGCATCCATGCCGGCACTGCGCAAGGCCAGTTGCTTGGCCTCGTGCTGGGCCACCGGGCCACCTTTGGCGAGAAAATGCAGTTGCCGGTCCACGGCTTCATCCAGCTCATCGGCTTCGACGCAGCGGTGCAACAGGCCGATGCGGGCGGCCTCGGTGCCGTCGATGACCTCGGCGCTGAGAAACAGCCGCCGTGCTTGCCGTCCGCCGATGGCCGCGACCACATACGGCGCGATGGTGGCCGGCACCAGGCCAAGTTTCACCTCGCTGAGGCAGAACTTGGCGTCGGTCACGCCGATGGCGATGTCACAGCAGGCCACCAGGCCGATGCCACCACCGTAGACCGAGCCGTTGACGCGCGCGATGACCGGTTTGGAAAGAAAATTCAGCGTGCGCAGCAGGCCGGCAAGACGCAGCGCATCGGCACGGTTCTCGTCCTCGCTGGCCGTGGCCATGCCGCGCATCCAGTTGAGGTCGGCGCCGGCGGAAAAGGTCTTGCCGCGGCCGGTCAGGACCACATGGCGCACGCCGGCGTCATTGTCCAGACGTTCCAATGCCGTGGTCAGTTCGGCAATCAGCGCGTCATCGAAGGCATTGTGTACCTCGGGGCGGTCCAGCGTGACATGGGCCGTTGCCCGGTCGATGGTGATGGCGATCTTGTGGCTCACGAGCGTGCTGTCCGGAAGTGATCAGACACAATGATACCGAACATGGCCGAGCCGCTTGCGATTGCTGTTGCGGTTTCTTGCCGAAGGCCTCGGAGCCTGGGCGGCAGAAGCACAAGCGGTTGCGGCTGCGCCCTTTTGGCCCGATTTCCCGCCCATTTTCGTTGAATAGCAACCAGTATTCGCCTCAAATGGTCGAAAAATCGTTCTCAAAATGGCTGTGCCTCGCTCACATGGTTCCTACCGCCCAGACTCCTCGCTCAGGGACAGGGCAAATCGGGACATCAATTCGTGGCCGCCAACGTCAGGCGAACGCAAGCCCGGAACTGCCGGTGCCGGGCCAGCGAAACTTCGCCAGCAGCAGTTCGCCGGCGCCCTTGATGACGGCGCGTTCGGGCTTTTGCTCCCGCCAGTCCAGCAGCAGGGAATCGCCCGGCGCCATCGGCTGCACCTGACCTGCGTGCTCGGCCTGCGCCCGGCCTTCCAGCAAGTGCACCAGCCACTGGCAGCCGGCTTCGGGCAGGAGCAGCATGGCATCAGCCAGGGGCCGGCCCAGGAGCTGGGCCTCGATGTCATCCGCGCGCATCATGAGGTTCGACACGCGCACCGGCCCATCCAGCAGCCGGCATGTGGTCGCGACATCGCCGGCAAACTGGGTGGCTGCAAAGCGTCGGTGCAGCCGCTGCGGCGCGGTTCCGGCCACATCCAGTTCCAGGCCATCGCCGGCCACCAGCATCAGCTCGCGCCGGACCCCCGGAAAGCTGGAGAACGGGCCGTCAGCTTCGATGTCGGCCAGGCTGAGGCGCCAGTCGAACTTGTCATCCGCAGCATCAGCCAGAAAGCGCGCCAACTCGGTGGTCCAGCCACCATCGTTCTTCCAGCGTCGGCGTTGGCTGCCATCCGCAGGAAGGTACTGCATGGTCACGGGTTGTCCTCCGGGTTTCCGTCGGCACGCGGTGCGATGCCCGTGCCGACCACGGGCTTGCCATCGCGCACCGAGAAGGTGAACTGGTAGTCCTGACTGTAGGGCACGGTCTTTTCCCCCACCACTTCCTGGCTGCCGTCGGGGTTCTCGACCCATTGGCGAATTCTCATGGGCTGGAAGGTCCAGGCCAGTACGGCCTGCCGCACGGCGGACTGGAACCGGGCCAGGGTCGTGTCCGGGCTCCCGATCGGGAAGCGCACATCGGTGACGTTTCCCTTGTCGTTGACGATCACCTTGGAAAGCACGGTTACCGGGTCGAGCGCCAGTGGCACCAGTTCCGGTGGATACACGGGCGCCATGTTTTCCGGACCGGTGACCGGCAGGCCAACCGTCTGCATGCCGCCAAGCTTGTACCGCGACGCATTCTCATCCTCGACGACCTGGTAGTTGACCTGGCCATGATGCGCCACGCGGACCGGCACCGGCGTGCTGGCACAACCGGCCAGAACCAGAACCGGAACGGCAGCAATCAGAATTCTTACCAAGCTGGACATAGGGCGAAGTGTACACGGCGCGTGGCACCTGGCCGTGGCGGGCACGCCGGCAACTCGCACAGAGACATCAGAGCTTCTCGAATTCCCGCTTCAGCTCGTAGTCCTTGTCGGTGACGATGCGCTCCAGTGTTCTCACCCGTTCCTCCAGCGCCTCGATGCGCGTGCGATATTCCGGATCCTCCTGCGGGCGGGCGGCCTTGGTGTGCATGTATTCGCGCAGCAGCCGACTGATTACCACGATGGCGATGATGCACAGGACAAAAACAAAGACTTCACTCATGAATGGCGCTCCTCTCGTTCCAGGTGCCGGAATTCGCGGTCCAGATCATAACGCCCGGAAGTGACATAGCCTTCCATGCGTTGCAGGCGGGCATCCAGGCGCCGGAAACGATAACGCACTTCGCCAAAGGTCTCGCGGGGCGAACGGCGCACGCTGCGCCAGTAGGCTTCGTCCGTGTCCCAGGGATGCAATTGCCGCGGCTTGACCGGCAATACCATGCCCAGGATCAGGTAACCCACCAGCGTAAAGAAGTTGAACCACAGCAGCGCCACCACGGCCAGGATGCGCACGAAGGTGAGGTTCCAGCCGAAGTAGTCGGCCAAGCCAGCGCACACGCCCATCAGCTTGCCGTGTTCCGGGTCGCGGTAAAAGCGTTGCGCCTGCCAGCGTTCGTTGTCCCTCATCGCCACTCTCCATGCAGGCCGGCACGATAGCGCTCGTGCTGCCGGTAGCGATCGTAACGCCGCGCGACCGGCTCGGGCATGATCAGGGCCAGCAGCAGATAGGCCACCAGCATGTGCAGCGGGCAGAACCATGCCAGTACCGCCGTGACAATGCGGGTCAGTGCCAGAGACCAGCCGAAGAAGCGAGCCAGGCCGGCGCATACGCCCAGAATCCAGCCGTTGTCCGGGTCACGCCGACAATGGCGCGGACGATAATCGTGGTAGCGGTTCATGCCTTCTCCCTCCAGGTTGGTACCTGGGCGTCAAGAATGGTTTCCAGCGAGTTCACGCGCGTTTCCATCTTCTGGGCAAGCTGCCACAGCTCGGAAAGCATGCGCTCGTCCTCGCGGCTCAGACTCTGCGTCTCGCGCCGCTTGGTGGTGTAGTGCAGGATCAACCACAGCGGCACAATGACCAGCCCGAAAACGATGATGATCGGTGCCAGGTCCATGGGCTTAGTCCTCGTCGTCGGAGGCCATGCGCGCCTTCAGCTCGGCCAGATCGGCATCGACTTCCTCGCCGCCTTCCAGGTCATCGAACTCACGATCAAGGTCGCGCTTCTTGCCCAGGTCGTAGGCCTCGACGCGGCCTTCCATGTTCTCCAGCTTGTGCTCGAAATGCTCGAAGCGGCCCAAGGCATCGTCGATGCGCTCGTCATGCGTATGCCGGCGCAAGCGCAACTGCTGCGTGGCGGCCTCGTGGCGCGCCAGCAAGGCCTTTTGCCGGCCCTTGGCATCAGCCAGCTTGGCCTGCAGGGCAGCGATGTCGCCGTTGAGCTTGTCCAGACCCTCGCTGATGGCCTTGTGCTCCTGCTCCAGGGCGTCCAGGGCGGCGGCCGCGCGACGCTTCTCGTTCAGGGCAGCGCGGGCCAGGTCGTCACGACCCTTGGTCACCGCCAGCTCGGCACGCCGCTGCCATTCGTCGGCATCCTTTTTGGCCTGACCGATGCGACGATCCAATGTCTTGCGGTCGGCGATGGAACGTGCCGCGGCCGAGCGCACCTCGACCAGCGTGTCCTCCATCTCCTGCACGATCAGGCGCACGACCTTTTCCGGGTCCTCGGCCTTGTCCAGCATGGCATTGATGTTGGAGTTGATGATGTCGCTCAAGCGGGAAAAAACGCCCATGGTGGTCTCCAGTGGAAAGATTGACTATGCCCTTGTCATTGCATGGAGCATGCCAACTTTGAACAGTTTCCCAGCACACTGTTTTTGCACGTGTTTTCGACAAAGCCGGGGAGCAGGCCGCTTTCTTGAAAAGTATTTTTGACTCTTTTTCATGTTTTTTAGCTATAATTGCGTTGTTTTCACCACATGGAAACGCCATGCTCCATCGTGTCCGCGGCGACCATGACGACATTGCCCTGATCGGTGAATCGCCGGCGTTTCTGAACCTGCTGGAGGATGTTTCGCGCGCGGCGCAGGTGGACAAACCGGTGCTGGTCATCGGCGAGCGTGGCACCGGCAAGGAGTTGATCGCGGCCCGGCTGCACTACCTGTCGCCGCGCTGGCAGGGTCCGCTGGTGCAGCTCAATTGCGCCAGCCTCACCGAATCCCTGCTGGAATCGGAGCTGTTCGGCCATGAGGCCGGCGCCTTCACGGGTGCACGCGAGCGCCGCCTGGGCCGCTTCGAGCAAGCCGATGGCGGCAGCCTGTTCCTGGACGAGCTGGCCACGGTGTCCCTGCGGGTGCAGGAAAAGGTTCTGCGCGCCGTCGAATACGGCCAGTTTGAGCGCGTCGGTGGCAGCCACAGCATCAAGGTGAACGTGCGCGTCATCGGCGCCACCAACCAGGACCTGCCGGCCGCCGTGCGCGCGGGCCGTTTCCGCGCTGACCTTCTGGACCGCCTGGCCTTCGATGTCCTCACCGTGCCGCCCTTGCGCGCCCGCGGCGAGGACATCGAGCTTTTGGCCGAGCATTTCGCCGTCGGCATCAGCCGCGAGCTCGGCCGCGAGTACTTTGTCGGCTTCACGCCACATGCACGCCTGGTGCTGGCGCAATACGACTGGCCCGGCAATGTGCGCGAGCTGAAAAATGTCGTCGAGCGCTCGGTGTACCGCGCGGCGCCCGGCGAGCCGGTGGACGAGATCGTGCTGGACCCTTTCGCGTCGCCCTTCCGGCCTGCCCTTGCCGAATCCGCACCGGCGGATGACCAGGCAAACAAGACGAACAACGACCCGCCAACATCGAAACCGGTGTTGCCCGCCCTGCCCTGCGACTTCAAACAGGAAGTCGCCGAGCTCGAGGTCAAACTGCTGCGACACGCTCTTGCCGCATCGCGCCACAAGCAGCGCGATGCCGCCGAACTGCTGGGCCTGACCTACCACCAGCTGCGCGGCCTGCTGCGCAAGCACGACATGGTGACACCACGCAGCACGAGTGCGTGACAGCCCACGCCATTGCTGGGATCATCGCTCCCCATCCGGCCACCGTGACGCCGACGGGGAGAACGCAACTCATGCAAGAGCGGCAACAGCCATCGCTGGCGCGCCACCTGAAGAACCGCCACATCCAGCTCATCGCCCTGGGCGGCGCCATCGGCACCGGTCTGTTCTATGGCGCGGCCGAATCCATCCGCCTGGTGGGGCCAGGCATCGTGCTGTCCTACCTCATCGGCGGCGGTGTGATCTACCTCATCATGCGCATGCTGGGCGAGATGTCGACCGAAGAGCCGGTGGCCGGCGCCTTCAGCGATTTCGCCCACCGCTACTGGGGCGGCTTTGCCGGCTTCCTCTCGGGCTGGAATTACTGGCTGCTGTACGTGCTGGTGGCCATGGCCGAGCTGACCGTGGTCGGCAAGTACGTCAGCTTCTGGCTGCCAGGTTTCCCGGCCTGGGCCACGGCACTCATCATCTGGGCCGGCATCACTGCCATCAACCTGTTCCAGGTGAAGCTGTTCGGCGAGTTCGAGTTCTGGCTGGCGCTGATCAAGATCGCCGCCATCATCGGCATGATCGTGTTGGGACTGGCATTGGTGCTGGGCCATGTCTCCGATGCCAGTACCGGTATCAGCAACTTCTGGATCCACGACGGCTTTCTGCCTAACGGCGTGCACGGCCTGCTGCTGTCGCTGGTGGTGGTGATGTTTTCCTTCGGTGGCACCGAACTGATCGGCATTACCGCCGGCGAAGCCGACCAGCCGCGCAAGTCCATCCCCAAGGCCATCAACCAGGTGCTGTGGCGCATTTTGATCTTCTACATCGGCGCGGTGGCCGTGTTGGTGATGCTTTACCCGTGGAACGAGATCGGCCTGGCCGGCAGTCCCTTCGTGCTGATCTTCTCCGACCTCGGCATCCCGGCCGCGCCGGACATCCTCAACATCGTGGTGCTGACCGCGGCCATCTCGGTCTACAACTCCGGCATGTACTCCAACGGCCGCATGCTCTACAGCCTGGCCGAGCAAGGCAATGCGCCGCGCATGTTCCTGCGCCTGAACGCGCATCGCGTGCCCTGGGTCGGCATCATGTTTTCCTCGGCCTGCACCTTCGTGGTGGTCATCATCAATTTCCTGGTACCCGACGGCGCCTTCATGCGCGTGATGGCCGTGGCCACGGCCGCGGCGGCACTGACCTGGGCCATGATCGTGCTGGTGCACCTGAAGTTCCGCAAGGCGCATGCCGGCAAGGCGATGCATTTCCCGTCGTTGTGGCACCCCTGGGCCAACTGGCTGTGCCTGGCCTTCCTGGCCATGCTGGTAGCCTTGATGTGGCAACTCGATTCCACCCGCCCGGCCGTGTATGCGCTGCCCGTGTGGCTGGTGGTGCTCTATGGAGGCTACCTGTTGCGCCAAGCCCTGGCTGGTCGACGCGCAATCGATACGGACTGAGTGCTTGTGATTTTTTCAGCCTCCAAGCCGGTCACGAGACCATTTCGAGGTGTACGTACACCCCAATCCTTGTCATTCTGCGCGTAGGGCGAAGCCCGGAGTCGCAGAATCCACTGGCCATGCCGCGCGCCAAGCACACCACTGATTGCACGAATCTCCACGAGGTGGATCCTTGTACGTTGGACTTACGTCCTGCTGCCCGCGACCATCTGCCTCGTGGCGGCGCTCTTCTTGGCAGGCTGAAGCCGGCAAGGGCCAAGCTCAGGGTGCCACATCCAGCTTCTGCACGATGGCCAGCGCACGGCTGACATGCTCGGCCGGGCTGAGGCCGTCGTCCTTGCTGGAAAAACGCGCCAGCACCTTGCCGTCGGCATCGAGCACGAAGGTGGTGCGCGGCAAGAAGCCGTGGCTGACCGTGTCGCCGCGCACGTCGGTGACGCCCTTGCGCGCGGGCTGCATTGCCAAGCCGAAACCGGCGGCGATGGATCCGTCCGGGTCCGAGGCCACCGGGAACTTGCCGGCGCAGTAATCCGGGTCCGCGGAAAAATCATTCAACCGGTCGATGGAGTCCGCGGACACACCCACCACCGAGGCTCCGGCAGCGGCAAAAGCATCCATGTTCTCGGCAAAGGTATGCGCCTCCAGATCGCAACCGCGCGTGAACGCCGCCGGATAGAAGTACACCACCACCGGGCCATTGGCACGTGCTTCGGCCAGCGAGAAAGTGAAGCTCTCGCCGGCACGGCTGGCCGGCGCGGTGAAATCGCTGGCCGTGGCGCCCACCGGCAGCACGGCCCGGGCCGGCAAGGCCGGCAGCAGGAACAACAGAGCAAGCGAGACAATGGCAAAAAACCTGGACATCACGATCTCCTGGGAACAAACAACACCAGTGTACGCCTTCAGAGGCTTTCGAAGCCATCCAGAAAAATGACATCACTGGGCCATTCATACGCGCCGATGTCGATGGCCGAACTCACCAGGAAGCGTGGGCCGCCGGCCGATGGATGCACGTAAACCCGCATCGGCGTCAGGTCAAAACCCGCGCCCGTGCCCGGCGTCGTGCCCGCATCAATGATCTGGTTGGCAGCGGCCAGCAGATGATAATCATGATTGCCGTGGTCGACGAAAATCACATCACGCCCGGTGTAGTGGTGGTCCGCCACCACCGCCGATGGGGTCGCGGTCACCTGGCCGTGACCCCAGAAGATGTTGTTGCGCAGCACGGCCGGCTGGTCCAGCTGACCCGTGTTGTGGATGTTGACGAAGATCCCGTGATTGGTGTCGTAGTCGTTGACAAACGTGTTGTTGACCACGAACAGCCGATGCTCGGTGTGGTTCGCAGGGCCTTCGCTCAAGTAATCAAGCATGGTGGAGTTGGGCGAGGTCGGCGGTTGCTGGATGAGGTTGCCGATGACGTACGCCACGCCGCCGTTGGGGAAGCTGAGCTCGTAGCTCTCGATGCCGCCGGCCTGCCCGGTGAGACGGTTGTACAGGACGTAGCTGTGCGCCGCGCGTGACTTCAGCAGGTGGCCCTCGTGGGCGTGGTACGACCAGTTGTAACGGAAGACCAACTCGTCAATGCGGCCAACGTAGACGTTGTGGGTGTAGCCGTGCAGGCCGGGATCGTCGTTGCCGCCGAAGCGGCTGTACTCGACGGTGAGCTTCGCGGCGTTGTTGTTATACGTGAGAATGCCATTCTGATTGTGGTGGAAGTACGCGTGGCGCACGGTGAGGTCGAGCGATTGATCGCGGATACCGGCGCCATTGCCATCCACCACCTTGCAGCCGGTGAACTCGATGTTGTCCACCACCACGCCCGTGCCGTTGATGACCCAGATGGCCTTGTTGCCACACTCGTGCGCCGGCCCGGCATCCAGCACCGGCCGGCCGTTGACGCCACGCAGGGTGAGATTGTCTTGATACCAGACGCAATGGTCGGCGATGTAGCTGCCGGCCGCATCAATCAACACCGTGTCGCCGTCCTGCGCCACGGCATTGGCATCGCAGGGCATGGCAAAGGCTTGGCCCGGGCCGACATGCCACACCGCACCTTCGGCTGCCAGCACCAGCACGGCCAGCGTCATCCCCGACAACAGTCGCCAGAACAGGGGCTGTCTCCCGGTCCGCAACAGCCTCCAGCTTGCCACGGCGGTAGCCGCCTGTCCGGACCTGGCTCACACTTTGGCGATCAGCCGGCCCGACGTGCCTTGTAGCGCCGGCGCCAGCCGTGCAGTAGCGGCTCGGTGTAGCCGTTGGGCTGCTCCAGGCCCTTGAAAATGAGGTCGCGCGCGGCCTGGAAGGCGCAGGACTTGTCCAGCCGCGCGGCCATGGGCCGGTAGGCGGGATCGCCGGCATTCTGGCCGTCCACCACGACCGCCATGCGCGCCAGCGTCTCGTCCACCTGCGCCGGCGTGACCACGCCATGCAGCAGCCAGTTGGCGATGTGCTGGCTGGAAATGCGCAAGGTGGCGCGGTCTTCCATCAGGCCCACGTCGTGGATGTCGGGTACGGTCGAGCAGCCCACGCCCTGTTCCACCCAGCGCACCACATAGCCCAGAATACCCTGGGCGTTGTTGTCCAGTTCC
>CAZOXZ010000084.1:0-11519 GCA_964583865.1 uncultured Rhodanobacteraceae bacterium
TGGTGCGCGAACGCGCCAAGGCGCTGGACATCGACGCCGAGATGCTCAAGCGGCCAGTCAACGTGGGTTTCTCGGGCGGCGAGAAGAAGCGCAACGAAATCCTGCAAATGGCGATGCTGGAACCGCGGATGTGCATCCTGTACGAGACCGACTCGGGCCTTGACATCGATGCCTTGAAGCAGGTGGCCGACGGCGTCAACGCGCAGCGTTCGCCCGAGCGCAGCTTCCTGGTGATCACGCATTACCAGCGCCTGCTGGACTACATCGAACCGGACTACGTCCACGTGCTGGCCGACGGCCGCATTGCCCAAAGCGGCGACAAGACACTGGCGCACAAACTGGAAGAACACGGCTATGCCTGGCTCGCCAAGGAGCCGGCCGCTGAAGGGGCCGCGTGATGAGCGCAGATTTTGTCGAATCGGCGGCCGAGCAGGCCAGGGCGCGCCAGCAGGAGTTGCCCGGAGCCGGCATTGACTGGCTGGATGCCATGCGCCGACAGAGCCTGGAAAGCTTTGCGCGCGACGGCCTGCCAGGCCGCGGCGACGAGCCATGGAAGTACACCAGCCTGCGCGCGTTCCAGCGCCAGCCCTGTCAGCCCGGCGATGCCGAGGCGGCTGGGCGCGCAGTGCCGGCGGAGCTGCTCGACATTCCGGGGCTTGATGGCCCGCGCCTGGTGTTCGTGCACGGCGTGTTTCGCCCGGATTTGTCGCGGCTCGACCAGCTCGCCGTCGGCCTGCAGCTGCTGCCGTTCTCGCAGGCGTTGGGCGACGGTGCCGAAGGTCTGCAGGCGCTGCTCGAAGCCGACTGGAATACGCGCTCGGATGCGTTTGCGCGCCTGAACACGGCGCTTGCCGCCGAAGGCATGGTCTTGCGCGTGGCCGAGGGTGTCGAACTTTCCTCACCCATTCACGTGGTGCAGGTGGGCCTCGGCGACGATGCGGCGTTTTCCTGGCACATGCGCGATGTCATCGCGTTGGCGCCCGGTGCCCGGGTGAGTCTGGTGGAGCAGCATGTCGGCCCGGCGACGGCAGCACACCTGGCCACGCGTGTGGCGCAAGTGGATGTTGCCGCGGGTGCGGAACTGGACTGGACGATTATCCAGGAGGCCGGCCCGGATCAGAATCTCATCCGTCGCGAGCGGCTGGAACTGGCCGAGAAGGCCCGCGTGCAAATGCATGTGGCCGAACTGGGCGGCAAGCTGGTGCGCCATGAGCTGGATGCGGTGCTCTCGGGTGACGAGTCCCGGCTGGAGACCCGCGGCGTGTTCCTGCCACACGGCAAGCAGCACATCGACACCCATATCGACATCCGTCACCGTGCGCTGAATACGTACAGCGACGCGTTGTGGCGTGGCGTGGCAGACGAGCGTGGCCGTGGCGTGCTGCATGGCGCCATCGTGGTCGAGCGGGGCGCCGACGGCACCGACGCAAGCCTCAGCAACAAGAACCTGTTGCTGTCGCGCCAGGCCGAGATCGACTCGCAGCCGGTGCTGGAGATCTACGCCGATGAGGTCATGGCCGTGCACGGCGCCACCGTCGGCCAGCTGGACGAGACGGCGCTGTTCTATCTGCGTTCGCGTGGCGTGCCGGAAGCCGAAGCCCGCAGCATGCTGACGACCGCCTTTTGCCGGGCCGCCCTGGACAGCATGACCAACGAGGCATTGCACGAGTATTGCGTGGAACGCCTGATGGCCAGCTTGCCGCAGGCGGGTGGGGCGAGCGCATGAACATGCCGGCGCATGCCCATGCCGCTGACGGCCTGGATGTGACGCGTATCCGCAAGGACTTCCCGATCCTGGCGCGCGAAGTGCACGGCAAGCCGCTGATTTATCTCGACAGCGCCAATACGTCGCAAAAGCCGCGTGCGGTCATCGAGGCGGTGGACCGGTTCTTTCGCCACAGCAATGCCAACGTGGCCCGCGCCGTGCACCAGTTGGGCGAGGAAGCCACCGATGCCTACGAGGGCGCACGCGACACCTTGATGCGCTTCATCAACGCACCGCATCGCGACGAAATCGTTTTTACCTCCGGCACCACCCAGGCCATCAACCTGGTGGCCTACAGCCATGCCTTGCCGCAACTCGGGCCGGATGACAGCATTCTTGTCACCCAGATGGAGCACCACGCCAACATCGTGCCTTGGCAGCTGGTCTGCCAGCGCACCGGTGCCAAGCTCAAGGTGGCGCCCATCAACGAGGCCGGCGAACTGCTGGTCGACAAGTTCATCGAGCTGTTGACGCCGGATGTGAAACTGGCTGGCGTGGCGCATGTCTCCAACGTGCTGGGCACCGTCAATCCCGTGGCCGAGCTGGCCAGGGCTTGCCGCGATCGCGGCATTCCGCTGCTGGTGGACGGCTCGCAGGCCGCGCCCCACATGCCGGTGGATGTGGCGAAGATTGGTTGTGATTTTTATGCACTCACCGGGCACAAGATGCTGGGGCCAACCGGTACCGGCTTGCTGTGGGCCAAACGCGAGCACCTGGAAGCCATGCCGCCGTTCTTCGGTGGTGGCGAGATGATTCGCGAAGTGAAGTTTTCCGGCACCACCTTTGCCGATCCACCGCACAAGTTCGAGGCCGGCACGCCCAATATCGCCGGTTTTGTGGGCCTGGCGGCCGCGGCCGATTACCTCACAGCGCTGGGCCTCGACCGCATCGCCGCCCGTGAGGAGTCCTTGCGGCAGCATGCCACGGCGGTACTCGAGGCGGTGCCCGGCTTGCGCCTGTTCGGCACCGCGGCACGGAAGGCGGCCGTAATGTCGTTTCTCATCGACGGTGTGCATGCCCATGATCTGGCCACCATGCTGGATCTCGAAGGCGTGGCGGTACGCTCCGGGCACCATTGCGCGCATCCCTTGATGCAGTTCTTCGGCGTGCCGGCCACGGCGCGGGCCTCGCTGGCCTTCTACAACACCGACGAGGAGATCGACGCCTTCGGCGTCGCCCTCGACAAGGTCTGCAAGCTGCTGCGGTGAGCGGGAACCTGCGCTTTCGGGACGCCGAGCCGGCCGATGTGCCGGTCGTGGTGGCGTTGGTGCAGTCAGCCTACCGTGGTGAAGCCAGTCGTGCGGGCTGGACCACCGAGGCCGATTTTCTGGACGGCCAGCGCGTCGATGCCGCGGGTGTGGCCGATGCCATCGCCATGCCGCGCAGTGCTGTCTTGCTGGCACGTCGCTGTGATCAGCCGGCAGATGCTGTCGAGGCCTGCGCTCATGTGGCCTGCATTGATGGCGACGGCTACTTCGGCATGTTCGCCGTGCGACCGGGTCTGCAGGGCGAGGGCATCGGTGGGCGAATGCTGGCCGAGGCCGAACGACGGGCCGCCGCAGACTGGGGCTGCACCCGCATGGGCATGACCGTCATCGACCTGCGCGATGAGCTGATTGCCTGGTACGCGCGTCGTGGCTATGCGCGTTCCGGGCAGTACAAGCCGTTCCCTTACGGCGATGAGCGATTCGGCATCCCGCGGCGCGGCGATCTGCGTTTCGAGTGGCTGTACAAGGACTTGGGAGGCGCGACATGAGCGAATGGGTGGATGTGTGTGGCAGCGACGAACTGTTGCCGGGGGAGTATGCCCTGGCGTGGCTCGATGACACGCCGGTGGCCGTCTACAACATCGACGGGCTGCTGTATGCCATCGAGGACACCTGCACGCACGACGGCGGCGACCTGGCGGGCGGCCAGATTTTCGGTTTCGAGGTGGAGTGCCCGCGTCACGGCGCGCGCTTTGACGTGCGCAGCGGCGAGGTAACCCGCGCGCCCGCCACCGAGCCGGTCGCGAGCTTTCCGGTGAAGCGCGAGAATGGCCGGGTTTTTACCCGCGACGACCGGCTCGATTGAAGAACACCGCAATCGGTTCATGCCATCGTTGCGCGGGTCACAGTGACCTGTGGCCTATTGCGTCAGCGTGCCGCTTGCGCGATGGTGCGGGTTCACCATGATGGGGAAAGGCATGATTGATCGCATCTTTGTCGCCGCTGCTGCCCTGGGCCTGTTGCTGGGATGCGGCACTGCGGCCGCACAGACCATTGCAGCGCCTGCCGAGGCAGCAAGTAGCGCTGCTCCAGCCCCCATCAAGCCGCTGTCACCGATTCCCTTTGCGGCGCCGGATGCCGCCAATGTCCGGGTGCCCAGTGCGCCCGATGCGTGGGGCGGGCCGCGCACGGCGGCGGACGAGACGCTTTCCGATCGCGTCGTCAGCTACAACATCGAGGCGACGCTGGATCCGGAAGCGCATATCGTCACGGGCCACCAGCTGATGACCTGGCGCAATCGCAGCAATCGTCCGGTGTCGACGGTCTACTTGCACATGTACCTCAACGCCTTTGCCGGGCCGGGCAGCACGTTGATGACCGAGCGGCGCGTGGACTTCGGCAGCGGCAATTCGCGTGGCACTGCGGAGCTTGAGGATGGCCAGTGGGGCCACATCACTCTGGACGAGGTTACCCAGCACGGCCAGCCGATAGAACAGCGCTGGGTGCATCCGGACAACGGCCCCGAGACCGACCGCACCGTGCTGGCGTTGGACCTTGCCCAGCCGGTGCCGGCGCATGGCACGCTGACCCTGAACATGCGTTTTACCAGCAAGTTGCCGCGGGTGGTGATCCGTACCGGCTGGTGGGGCAAGTTCCACCTGGTGGCGCAGTGGTTCCCGAAGATCGCGGTGCTGGAGTTGCCGGGCGAGCGTGGTGCAACCGAAGTGCGTTGGAATGCACACGAGTTCCACTTCCACAGCGAGTTCTACGCCGATTACGCCAGCTTTGACGTGAAACTGACAGTGCCGGAGGGCTACGTGGTCGGCGCGGTGGGCAAGGAAATCGGCCAGCCGGTGAAGGCCGGCGGCATGGTGACCCACCATTTCGTGCAGCATGATGTCATCGACTTTGCCTGGATGGCGGCGCCGGGCTTCAAGGTGCTGGACACCACCTGGACCGGGCCGGGCAGCCCCGAGGTCGCCGTGCGCGTGTTGTATCCGCCGGAATACGAGGCGGTGGCCAGGCCCGTGCAGCAGGCCACGCTGGATTCGTTGACATATTTCTCGGAAACGCTGGGACCGTACCCGTACGAAACCGTCACCGCCGTGGTGCCGCCCTACAACGCCGGCGAGGCCGGCGGCATGGAGTATCCGACATTTTTCACCGCCTCCGGTGGTACCGAGTACATGCCGGGCACCATGAGCGAGTTCATGATCGACTTCGTCACCATCCACGAGTTCGGTCACGGCTATTTCATGGGCATTCTGGGTTCCAACGAGTTCGAGGAGCCGATGCTGGACGAGGGCCTCAACGAGTACTGGGACCAGCGGATGCTGACGGCGCGGGGACAGAAGATTTATCCGATCAGCGCGGCGCTGAAGGATTTTGTCCCGGTGCCCGGCATCGACCCATTCGTGTTCGAGCGCATGTCGGGCGTGGGCATGATCGATTTTCCGGCCGATTCGCTGGATGCCAATGCCTGGGACCGTCTGTCGAACAGCAGTTACGGTTCGGTGTACTCGCGCACGGCGGCGATGATACGCACCATCGAGAACATCGTCGGGGTCGAGGCCATGGGACGGGCGATGAAGCTGTACTACGAACGCTGGAAGTTCCGTCATCCGTCAGCAGCCGACTTCGAAGCGGCCCTGGCTGAAGGCACCGGTCATCCGCAGTTGATTCATGCCATGTTTGCCTCGCAGGTCTACAGTGCCGGTGGACGCGTTGATGCCAGCGTGGTCAGCATCAAGAATTTCGAGCAGACGCCGAAGAGCGGCACGTTTCTGGCCGATGGCAAGCGCGTGATCGTGACGGAGGATGACGTCAAGGACGAGATCAAGGCGGCGCGCAAGGCCTGGGAGGACGAGCATCCCGATGCCGAGCATGGCGGGCCGTATCCTTGGCACAGCGTGGTCACCGTGCGTCGCACCGGGCCGGCTCTGCCGACCGGGATTCGGGTGAACTTTGCCGATGACAGCCATGTCATCGTCGAGTGGGATGACGACAGTCGCTGGAAGCGCTTCAGCTTTGATCGCCCGGTGAAGGTCGTCTCGGCCGTCGTCGACCCGGAGAACAAGATCCTGCTGGACGTGAACATGTTGAACAATAGCCGTGTCGTGGAGTCCGATGAGACGCCCAACCGCCGTTACGCTGGCGACTGGTCGGCCATCATGGCCACGGTCATGGCCTTGCTGGGGAGCCTGTGATGAGTCGTGGAAATTCCGGAGCAGGCGGCTTCCTGCATGCCCTCGTGGCTGGCCTGCAATGGCACATGTTGCTGTTGTGGGTGGTACTGATGTGGTTACCGACGGCCATCGCCAGCTGGCCGGTGGCCGCATGGCTGGATGACGTGCTGGGGGATACCGCCCATGCACAAGCTTGGGCCGGATCGTTTCACGGATTGGCCATGACCGATCTACTCCTGCAGTCCGGCAAGGTGATGCCCGCCATTACCGCTGGCGTCATCATGGCCGTGCTGGTGACCTTGCTGTTCGGGCTGTTCTTTGCCGCGGTCATCGTCAGCGCCGCCGGGGATCGCGAGCGCGCCGGGTTTGGCGCGTTGATGCGCGGTGGGCTGCAATACTTCTGGCGCATGCTTCGCGTCAGCCTGTGGAGCGTTCCATTGTGGCTGGTTGCCCTCGGCATCGGTGCTTTGTTGTCGAAGCTCGCTGAGAACAAGGCCGAGCTGGCGGTGCTGCAGTCGCAGGCCGAGTTGTGGCAGCACATTGATGTGTCCGTGAGCGTCATCTTGCTGGTTGTCGTCCACGTGATCCTGACCTCTGCGCGGGCGCAATTTGCCGCCGACCCCGGCCTGACTTCGGCCACGCGGGCGATGGGGCGTGCCTTGCGCCTGGTCTTTACCCGGCCCGTGGCCAGCTTCGGCCGTTATCTTGGCGTGGCCATCATTGGCATTCTGCTGCTTTTCGTGTTGACGCAACTGCGCATGCAGGTGTTGCCGGCCAGCAGTGGCCTGGCCTGGCTGGCATGGCTGGTGGTGCAGCTCATCGTGGTGGTCACGGCCTGGATGAAAATTGCCCGCTTGTACGCGCTGGCCGGTGTGGCGCCGACCCGACGCGGTGCAAGTGGCCTTCGTGGCGTTCTGACCTGAGCACGCGCGTCCCGACGCGACGCAGGTGTCGGTCAGGCTTGCGTGACGTCAGCCGCCGCCGGCCGAGCGGCGCTGGCGTTGCTCAAGAGGCGGGTAGTAGGCGAACACGCGGGTAGGGCGGCCGAGAAACTCGG
This sequence comes from uncultured Rhodanobacteraceae bacterium, assembly GCA_964583865.1. Classification (GTDB taxonomy): domain Bacteria; phylum Pseudomonadota; class Gammaproteobacteria; order Xanthomonadales; family Rhodanobacteraceae; genus DASSBG01. The sequence continues at coordinate 7,216 of CAZOXZ010000084.1, forward strand.
TTTCCTCAACCTGTTCGCCATGCAGCCGGTTGACCACGCCCAGCGACGCATCATTGCCTTCGCGGATCAAGCTGATCACGCGGCCGAGGCGCAGACGTTGCCAGGCAAAGTCCAGCGCGGCGCGTGAAGCCTCCGTGGCATAGCCGTGGTGCCGGTGCTGACGCGCCAGCATCCAGCCGAGTTCGACATCCGGCCAGCCTTCCGGGCGCATCAGTCCGGCGCGTCCCAGAAAGTAGCCGTCGCTCTTGCGTTCCAGGGCCCACATGCCGTAGCCACGCAAGGCCCAATGACCCATCAACATAGCCATCGAACGCCAGGCGTTCATGCGACCCAGTGGTTCGCCGCTGGCGATAAAGCGGGTGGACTCCGGGTCAGCCAGCATGGCGGCATACTCATCGAAGTGCTCTTCGCGAAAAGGCACCAGCTGCAAACGTTCGGTTTCGATCACCGGGATGTCGGACATTTTGATCCTGCCGTGCGTCGCCGAAATCGGATGGCGCGGCATGTCGTGGCAAAGTGCCATTCTTGATCGTTGCTCGTTCGCTTGCAAGCCGTTGACGACGACACCCAGACAAGGCAAGGCCGGGATCGTGGCTTGATCCCGGCCTCTTGCGCGACATCCTTGTCGCGGGCCTCCATGCCCCTGGTCTTCCGTGAGCGACAGGATTCCGTGCAGGATTCGAGTCGCTTGCCACCCCTCCCTGGGCGGCGTGGCAGCAGGTCACTTCTTGTTGGAGACCTTGATGGCGCTGCGGTTGGCCTCGACCGTGGCCTGGCCGATACCCTTGACCTTGACCAGCTGGGCCGCGTTCTCGAACGGGCCGTGTGCCTGGCGGTAGGCGATGATGGCTTCCGCCTTGGCCTGGCCGACGCCGTCCAGGGATGCGGCCAGGGTGCTGGCGTCCGCCGTGTTGATGTTGACCGGAGTGGCGGCGGTGGCGCCGAAGCTGAGGGCCAGACCAAACATCAGCGGGGCAATCATGCGTGCAATTTTCATGGTGTTCTCCTTGAGTGAGTGAATCGCGGCGCTTCGTGCACCGCGAGTCCACTGTAGCGCCGCAGCCATGGTGATACAGGCGGCGCATGCCGCAAGCGGCTGTGGGAATGGGCCGCGCGTTGTTGTCAGTGCATGCCTACAAACGGCTCTGTCGGGTGCAGTGCGGGCGTCATACGCGGTACACTTGTCCCTTTGCCAAGGACACATCATGGACAGCAGCAAACTGCGTGACTTTGTCGGCGGCGTCTGGGACGACGAGGTCGTGCCCAACCTGGTGGATTACATCAAGATCCCCAACAAGTCGCCGATGTTCGATGCCGACTGGCAGGCCCATGGCTACATGGACGATGCCGTGGCACTGATGGAAAATTGGGCCCGCAGCAAGCTGGCTGACTTGCCCGGTGCCAGCCTGGACGTGCTGCGTCTTGGCGAGCGCACGCCGCTGATCTGCATCGATGTACCGGCGCTTGGCATGCCCGAAGGCCATGACGACAGCGTGGTGCTGTATGGCCATCTGGACAAGCAACCGGAGATGACCGGCTGGGATGATGACCTCGGACCGTGGAAACCGGTCATCAAGGGCGACAAGCTGTATGGTCGAGGCGGGGCCGATGATGGCTACGCCATTTTCGGCGCGGTGACGGCCTTGCTGGCACTGCATCAGCAGGGCGTGCCGCATGCGCGCGCCATGATCCTCATCGAGGCTTGCGAGGAATCGGGCAGCTACGATCTGCCGCATTACGTTGATCATCTGGCCGATCGCATCGGCAATCCGTCGCTGGTGGTGTGCCTGGATTCGGGTTGCGCCAACTACGACCAGCTGTGGCTGACGACCTCCCTGCGCGGCATGATCGGCGGCGAATTGCATGTCGATGTGCTGGAAGAGGGCGTGCATTCGGGCGATGCGTCGGGTGTCGTGCCGGACAGCTTCCGCATTGCGCGTGAGCTGTTGTCGCGGCTGGAGGACCCGGCCAGCGGCAAGATCCTGCCGTCGGAACTGTATGCCGACATCCCGGCCGAGCGTATCGAACAGGCGCGTCAGTGTGCCGAGGTGCTGGGCGAGGAGGTGTACAGCAAGTTCCCGTGGATCGAGGGCATGCAGCCTGTGGATAGCGACCCGGTGGAGCTGATCCTCAACCGCACCTGGCGGCCGCAACTGGCCATCACCGGGGCCGGTGGCTTGCCGGCGCTGGCCGATGCCGGGAATGTGCTGCGGCCCGGCACGTCGCTGAAGTTGAGTCTGCGCCTGCCGCCGACGGTGGATGGTGGTGAGGTCGGTGGAAGCGTCAAGAAGCTGCTGGAAGACAACCCGCCGCACGGCGCCCGCGTGCGCTTCGAGCTGGAAAAGGACGGCAACGGCTGGAACGCGCCGGCGCTGGCGCCCTGGCTCGGCGAGGCCGTGGCCGAAGCCTCGCGCCAGGCCTTCGGCACCGAGGCCGCGTACATGGGCGAAGGCGGCTCGATTCCCTTCATGGGCATGCTGGGCGAGAAATTCCCGGATGCGCAGTTCCTCATCACTGGCGTGCTGGGGCCGCACTCCAATGCCCATGGCCCCAACGAGTTTCTGCACATCCCGACCGGCAAGCGTGTCACCATGGTGGTGGCGCTGGTGCTGGCGGCACACGCGGAACAATCGGTCGGCTGAACGCCGCCTTTCGGATCGCCGGCATGGTCCTCATGCCGGCCTCCGCTCAGCCAGGACAGACCATGCCCTTCGACCTGCCTCCCGTGACCCGCGCCCTGCTCATCGCCAACGTGGCGGTGTTCCTGCTGCAGATGATTGCCGGGCCGTTTCTGATGATGCACTTCGCATTGTGGCCGCTGGGCGCAGATCATGCGCTGGGTTACACCGCCGACGGCGTGCTGGTGACGGTCGGCTTCCGTCCCTGGCAGCTGGTGACTTACGCCTTCATGCACGGCGGTTGGGCACACATCTTCTTCAACATGTTCGCGTTGTACATGTTCGGCGGCCAGATCGAGCGCCTGCTGGGCAAGCGCGAGTTCCTGATCTTTTATTTTGTCTGCCTGCTGGTGGCGGCCATCGCGCATCTGCTGGTGGTGAAGTTCTTTACCGGCGGTTTTTACCCGACCATCGGCGCCTCCGGTGCCATCTTCGGCTTGTTGCTGGCCTATGCCATGTTCTTCCCGCATCACAAGCTGATGCTGATTTTCCCGCCGATTCCCATGCCGGCATGGCTGTTCGTGGGCGGCTACGTGGCGATCGAGCTGGTCATGGGCGTGACCGGAACCCAGGCGGGCGTGGCCCACTTTGCCCATTTGGGCGGCGCGCTGGGCGGCTTCCTGTTGATCCAGTACTGGCGCGGCAAGTTCCCGCTGAAGCCCAGACGCCGGTTGATGCGCTGAAAAATGCACCAAAGCCGGCAATGGCATGGTGCGGTTCCGGGGGCACGAACAATACCGTCATTCCGGGGCCGGTCGCGGCTCTTGCGGCCGGAACCCGGAATCCAGCGACTTTCGGGCGTGGACGGCTGTGCCGAACAGAAGGCGCTGGGCCCCGTCCCGGCTCGCGCTGCGCTTGGCCGGGAAGACGAATCGCTACGCTCGTCCGGGGTGACGACGCGCTCCGCTTGGTCGGGATGACGAAGCTCATCGGAACCCTATTTCCCATTCTCTATTCCCTATTCCCGTCTCCCGATTCCCGATTCCCGAATCAGGCGGCGTTCAATCGGGCTCGTAGTCCAGGTTGGCGGCCAGATAGCGTTCGGCTTCGGCCACGCTCCAGCCCTTGCGTTCGGCGTAGTCCGCAACCTGGTCGCGGGTGATCTTGCCGACCACGAAGTATTTGCTGTCCGGGTGGCTGAAATACCAGCCCGAAACCGCCGCCGCCGGGTACATGGCGTAGCCTGCGGTCAGCTGGATGCCGGTGTTGCCGGTGGCGTCAAGCAGCCCGAACAGTGTGTCTTTTTCACTGTGATCCGGGCAGGCCGGATAGCCGGGAGCCGGGCGGATGCCCCGGTATCTCTCTGCAATCAAGTCCCCGTTGCTCATGGCCTCGTCACGGGCATAGCCCCACAACTCGGTACGCACCTTGCGGTGCATGTATTCGGCCAACGCTTCGGCAAAACGATCGGCCAGCGCCTTGAGAATGATGGCCGAGTAATCGTCATTGTCGTCCTGGTAGCGCTTGAGATGCTCCTCGATGCCGAGGCCGGCGGTGACCGCGAAGCCGCCAATCCAGTCCTGTACGCCACTGCCTGCAGGTGCGATGTAGTCGGCCAGTGACAGGTTGGGGCGCTCCTTCGGTTTATCGGCTTGCTGCCGCAGGCAGTACAGCGTGTTGGTGACT
>CAZOXZ010000085.1:0-11467 GCA_964583865.1 uncultured Rhodanobacteraceae bacterium
GGCCAAAAGGGCGCAGCCGCAGCCGCTTGTGTTTCTGCCGCCCAGGCTCCTGGATCTTGATCTACATCATTGATCAATCGAGAAAAATGATCTTGTGGTCGCCACGGTGGTTGCAGCTGTCGCTGCGACACTTTCGCCACGGGCGGTCGCCACGGCCGCGCAGATGTGCGGCAAGAACATTGGCTCGTTGCGCCGGCTGCTGACCTTTTGCGGCAGGTCGCGCGGCAAGAGGTAGGGCGCGTCGGTTTCGATCATCAGGCGATCGGCCGGAATCATGCCGACGATGTCGCGCAGGTGGTGGCCGCGTCGCTCATCGCAAATCCAGCCGGTGATGCCGATGTAGAAATCCCGCTCCAGGTAATGCTCCAGCTCGGCACGATCGGCGGTGAAGCAATGCACCACGGCCTTGCCGATCTGGCCGCGCACGGCATCCAGACAGGCCAGAAAATCCTCGTGGGCATCGCGCTGATGCAGGAACAGCGGCTTGCCGCAGTCGATGGCCGTCTCGAGCTGGCGCTCGAAGGCGGCGATCTGCGCCTCACGCGGTGAGAAGTTGCGAAAATAATCCAGGCCGGTTTCGCCGACGGCCACCACCTCCGGTTCCTGCAAAAGCGCACGCAAGTGTGCGTGGGTGGCATCGTCGTAGTCCGTGGCATGGTGCGGGTGCACACCGGCGGTAGCAAACAGCACGCCCGGATGCTGCTGTGCCAAGGCCAACGCCGCCTCGCTGCCTTCACGGCTGGCGCCGGTGACCACCATCCGGGCCACGCCGTGGTCGCGCGCCCGCTGCAACACCGCCGCTCGGTCGGCATCGAAACTGTCATGGGTGAGATTGGCGCCGATGTCGATCAATTCCATGCCTGTGGCCCGGGGAAAACCGTTATTATCGCTGATTCACAGCGAATTCACGGCCTGACCCACATCATCGGCCTGCACTCTTGACGGAATTTTTCATGAAAGCGATCACCCCCATCCTCCTGGCATGCGCCATGCTCTGCTTTGCCGCCAACAGCCACGCCGGCCAGGGCCTGGAACGCGACGCCCAGGCCATCCATCAAGCCAGGGTGCAGCAAAGCCTGCACGTCAGCCAGCGCCATGCCGCGCAGCAAAAGCAGCACGCGCTCACCGGGCTGGGCGATGGTTATGGTGGCAGCAATGGCCCCTACGCCAATCCCTACCGCGAATATCCGCCCAGTTGCATGGCCGATCCCCTGCCGACCGTGCCCAGCGGGCCGGTGTATTCGAAGATCATCACGCTGGCCGCCTACAACTATGAGTACGGCTGGGCCCGCGAGGACGTCGAGGTGATGATCTGGCGCGTGCCCTGCAGCTCCAGCGGCAACCATCCCAACGCCATCACCCTGATGCGCATCCGCCGTGCCGACAGCCTCGACGGCAATTTCGTACAGTACGCGGCTTTCCCGGGCCTCAGCGTGGCCCAGGGCAGCGTGGGTTTTGATGACCCGGACAACTACGACCAGCCGCGCGTGGCCGAGGAGCCCAACACCATCGTCGCCTGGACACCCGTGGACGCATCCATTTTCTTTTCCACAACCTATGTGCTGGAAGCCTGGCCACTGCCCGAAGCGCCGCTGTTCGATTACACCCAGGCTTTCCAGATCCGTTTCGACAACTATTTACCCGACGGCCCGCGACAGTTCATCATCAACGTGCCGGCCTATCGCCAGTCCAACTATGCCGATGCCACCAAGCCGCTGCCCATCAACGGCTACATGAGCAGTGCCTATTACGATCCGGCGCACTCCGGCGAGGGCATGGCCATTCAGGTCTACGAAACGCCGGGTAACGGCAGCTACATGCTGTCGTTCAATTGGTACACCTTTGGCCCGGACGGCAAGCCGTTCTGGATTACCGGCACCGCCGGCGTCCAGCCCGGTGCGCGCACGGCAATGGCCAGCGAAGTGGGATACGCGGACAATGGCGGCTTTGCCGGGAACTTCGGCGACTCGGCCGACCGGCACCCCTGGGGTTCGGTGAGCTTCGAATGGCCGGACTGCAACCGCGTCATCATCCACTTCCAGTCCCGCGACGACCTGCCCGATGACGTGCCGCAAGGCAGTGGCACACGCCACTGGTCGCGCATTGCCAACGTCAACGGCCTGACCTGCGAGTAAGCCCGGCCCCGATGGGCACGGACAGGGACGCCCCGCCCATCACGGGCCTGCTGGGCTCGATCCGGGCTTCGCTGGAGAAGCACCCGCGTCTGGTGCTGGAAGCACCGCCCGGCGCTGGCAAGACCACCATGGTGCCGCCGGCCCTGCTGGATGCGCCCTGGCTGGCCGGCCGGCGCATCGTGATGCTGGAGCCGCGCCGGCTGGCCGCACGCGCCGCGGCAACCTTCATGGCCGCGCAACGCGGTGAGCCTGTCGGCCAGACCGTCGGTTACCGCATCCGCTTCGAGAACAAGGCCTCGGCGGCCACCCGCATCGAGGTGATTACCGAGGGCATCTTCACGCGCATGATCCAGGCCGACCCGACGCTGGAAGGCATCGGCGCGGTGCTGTTCGACGAGTTCCACGAACGCCATCTGGCCGGTGACCTCGGCCTGGCATTGGCGCGCGACGTGCAATCCAGCCTGCGCCCGGACCTGCGCCTGGTGCTGATGTCAGCCACGCTGGACGGCGAGCAACTGGCCACTTGGCTGGATGCGCCGCGCCTTGCCAGCGAAGGACGCAGCTTTCCCGTCGACATCGACTACCCGCCCGCCCGCCGCAACGAAGTACCGCTGACGCAACTGGCTCGCATCCTGCCATCACTGCTGGCCGAAAGCGCCGGCGACGTGCTGGTGTTCTTGCCCGGCCAGCGCGAGATCAACCGCGCCCTGCGCATGCTGCAGCAACGCATCGACGACCCCGACGTGTGCCTGCTACCGTTGCACGGCAGCCTGCCCTTGTCGCAGCAACGCGCGGCCTTGCAGCCGGCAGCACCTGGCACCCGTCATGTCATTCTGGCCACCAACGTGGCCGAGTCCAGCGTCACCCTGCCTGGCATCCGCAGCGTCATCGACCTGGGCCAGGCGCGCGAGCCGCGCTTCGAGCCGGCCAGCGGCTTGACGCGGCTGCGCACGGTGGCCATCAGCCAGGCCTCGGCCGACCAGCGTGCCGGGCGCGCCGGGCGCGTCGCCCCGGGCCGCTGCCTGCGTCTGTGGCCCGAAAGCCGACGTCTGGAACCCATGCGCCACGCTGAAATCGAGCAGGCCGACCTGGCCCCGCTGGCGCTGGAACTGGCCGCCTGGGGCAGTGACGCGCTGGACTGGCTGACGCCGCCACCGACCGCGGCGCTGGCCCAGGGGCGCGATCTGCTGCAACAACTGGGGGCTCTGGACGAACGCCAGCGCATCACGCCGCTGGGCAAGGCCATGCTGGCCACCGGCGCCCCACCGCGGCTGGCCGCCGCGATTTGTGCCGCGGAAAACCACCAACTGGGCCTCATGGCCGATCTGCTGGCCCTGCTGGAATCGCGTTCGCCGCTACGCGCTGCCGGCCAGCGCGACGACGACTTGCGCCAGCGTCTGGCGGCATTGCACGCTTTCCGCGATGGCGGGCGGCAAGCCAGCCGCCGTCTGGGCAGCGACACCGGTACCCTGGCCCAGCTGGAAAAAGTCAGCCAGGGTTGGCGCCGGCGCCTGGGCAGTCGCGAACGCCCATCCGGCACGCCGGATGCGCTGCATGCCGGTCGCCTGTTGCTGCCCGCCTGGCCCGACCGCGTGGCCCGCGCGGAAGACGGCAATCCCTTGCGCTACAAACTGGCCAATGGCCGCGGCGTACGCCTCTCTGAGGACAGCGCACTGGTCGGCGAGCCCTGGCTGCTGGCGGTGGATGTGCAGCCGGGCCGTGGCGATGCGCTGATCCGCACCGCACTGCCATTCCCATCGGACGCCCTCGAAACCGTGTTTCCGCAGGCCTTTCACCAGCGCCGCCGGCAAGCCTGGCATGCCGAGCGCCAACGCGGCGAGGCGTATGTCGAACACTGCTTCGGCGAACTGGTGCTGCAGCGCGAGACCGTGCCGCTGGCGGCCGACGAACAACAAGGCGTGCTGCTGAATGCCTTGCGCCAGCAAGGCCTCGACGCCCTGCCCTGGAACCGCGCCAGCACCACGCTGCGCCAGCGCATCGAATGCCTGCGCTCCGCACGCCCGGACCTCGGCCTGCCCGATTGCAGCGACGATGCCTTGCTGGCCTCGCTGGAGGACTGGCTCGCCCTGTGGCTGGCCGGCAAGACTTCGTTGAAGCAACTGCAAGCCGGTGATCTTTGCGCGGCGCTCGACGCCCGGCTGGATCATGGCATGCGCCAGCAACTGGACGCGCTGGCGCCTGAACGCCTCGAAGTCCCCAGTGGCAACCGCCACCGCATCGACTACAGCGATCCGTCCGCACCCGTGCTGGCCGTCAAACTGCAGGAACTGTTCGGCCTGCGCCGCACGCCCGCCATCGCCGGCGGCCGCCTGCCGCTGACATTGCACCTGCTGTCACCCGCCGGCCGGCCGATGCAGGTCACCCGTGACCTCGCCAGTTTCTGGGACCACACCTACGCCGATGTGCGCAAAGACCTGCGTGGCCGCTACCCCAAGCATCCCTGGCCCGAAGACCCGGCCAATGCCAAACCCACCGCGCGGACGAAAAGGCGGAAGTCGTGAGACGGGAGACGGGAGACGGGAATCGGGAATCGCGGATCGGGGATCGGGAATCGGGAATCGGGATACGGGAATCGGGAATCGGGAATCGGGAATCGGGAGACGGGAGACGGGAGACGGGAGACGGGAATCGTGGGGACACGCGACACGCAACCAGGCATGCACGGCAGACGCGGTTGATGCATGTGTCGGGCCCGACTTCGCTGGCCCCGACCTACGCCCTGCGTCCCGTCTTGCCCCGCCGCGCCTCGTGCAGTTTGGCGTATTTCAGAAAGACGTAGAAGGCGCCGACGGCGCTGGCGACAAACCCGGCCCAGCCATTGAGAAAATAGCGTTTGAACAGAAACTGGCGCAGAAAGAACACCGGCGGATAGAACACCATGCGCAGACCGGTGAAGCGTTGCCTGCGGCGCAGTTTGTTGGCCACCAAGCCGCTGGAATAACGGTTGATCTTGGCCACGCGCGTGGCGATATCGCCGTCACCGTCGTTGACAAAATCGGCCCGGTGCAACGTACGTACCGGACCGCCCACCTCGACGGCGGCATGCACCTCGACATCGTTCATCCGACCACGCCGGCGATCGAACAGACGCAGATGGGCATTGCGCCGACTGTGACGATGTTGCACTGTCCAGAACATGCGCTCGCGCCTGGGCAGGCGGTAGCCTGCGACATCCGGACCGACCAGGGCCTTCTCGATGATCTCGCGGGTGCCGGGTGACAGGATCTCGTCGGCATCGAGGTTGAGGATCCAGTCGTGCCGGGCCATGTCGATGGCGCGCTGCTTCTGCGGCCCATAATCGTCGAAGGGATGTGTGGCCACGCGCGCGCCGTGCCGCCTGGCGATATCCACCGTGGCGTCGCGCGAGCCCGAATCCAGCACCAGAATTTCCTCGGCCCAACTCACCTGGCTCAGGCAGCGGCCAAGGGTATCGGCGTTGTCCAGGGTGATGATGACCACCGACAGAGGTTCACGCTGGCTCATGACGTTCCTCCGGCGCCAGCAACACGGCACACCATACGGCCAGCAGCCACCAGCACAGAAGGCCCCACCAGGCCGAGTAAAACGCCAGGTGCGAGTTCAACGGGAACCACATCGCCGCCAATGCCAGGGTGGCCGGCAAGGCACGCCTTCGGGCTGCCGCGGTGGCTCGCCACCAGGCACGCACGGCGGCAACAATGCCGATGAGCCACAGCAGCAGGCCCACGAAGCCGGTGCCGGCTGCCGCTTCCAGCAACCAATGGTGCGGATGGCAGGCGCCTTCACCAGGGCCGCAGGATTGTCCGGCAATGAAGGGGTCGTCCGCATGCGCGTAAGCTGGATAGGCAAAGCGAAACCCACGCACGCCCACGCCATTGACGGGATGATCGGTCACCATGCGCACCGCATCACCCCAGATGAACAACCGCCCGCTCAAGGCATGGTCCAGCCCACGCTCCGTGCCCTGAAACATCTGCACGGTGCGCTGCATGCGCTGGGCAAAACCGTCGGACTGCCACCAGGCACCGGCAATGACCAACAGGCCGGCCAGCGCGGCACCAGCCAGCCAGACTGCGCGTTGCTGTGGTGTCCGCCCCAGTTGCCAGATGAACACCGTGCCAATCAGGGCGAACTCGATCCAGGCTTGGCGCGACATGGCCATGATCACCGGCCCCAACAGCAGCACGAAACCTGCCGCAAGGCCACGCCAGCCCCAGCGTCGCTGCAGCTCGGCGAACAGAAAGGGCGACAAGGTCGCCAGCACCGGGCCCAGCTTCAGGTTGTCGGCACCAAACACGCCGGTGACGCGCAACTCGGCCGTCGGCCCGCCCAGGCTCCAACCGGTGAGAATCTGCACCCAGGCATCCAGGGCCCAGAACGCCACCAGCAACGCCATGCACGCGAACAGCAGCCGTGACCGACCAGGCTGCCGCAACACCCAGCAGGCGTAAATGCCCAATGGCAGGTAACGCCAGATGGAAGCAAAGGTGCCCCAACTTTTGCCGATATTCACGGTATCCGGCAAGGAAACCAGCGCCGCCAGCATGTAGCAGGCAAACAACCCGGCAAACAACCGCAACGAGGGCAGCTGCCACAGCGCGCTGCGATGTTGCCAGACCAGTGCGAGGCCGGCCACCAGCGCGATCAGCGTGCCCAGTTCCGAGGTCCGGCCGACCGGCAACAGCAGCGGCACCAAGAACAATGGCAGCAAGGCCCAGCCGTCCTGGCGCATGGCATGGCGCAGGCTCATGCGTCCACCAGCTCGCGGTAGACGCGCAACACGGACTGCTGCATCTGCGCCAGGGTATAGCGCTGCAACGGCGCCACCGGCGGCGCATCGGCCAGCAGCGTCATGGCGCGTTCGATCAGGGCTTCGGCATCGCGCAACGGCACGCATCCGGCCGGATAGAGCTCGGCCAGCAGCCCGCCCACACCGCCATGGGCATAGCCAAGTACCGGCCGGCCCAGCGACAACGCCTCGACCACGGTGCGACCGAACGATTCGGGATGCGTGGACAGTTGCAGCACCAGCGCCGAGGAGGCCAGCACATCGCGCACGTCATCGCGTTGCGGCGTGAAGACCACGCTGTCACGGACGCCGAGTTCTTCCGCCAAGTGCTGCATCTCGGCCACGTAGGCCTCACGCCCAGGCTCGATGATGCCCAGCAGCAGCAGGCGCGTGACGACTCCGCGGGCTTTCAGGGCCGCATGCAGGCGGATGGCATCGGCATGGCCTTTCAGCCGGGTGCCGCGGCCGGGCAGCACCAACCATGGCACGTTGTCGGCCAGCGCCGGGAAATTCGCCCGGAACGAGGCGGACCAGGTAGCCTCCGGCCGATGGCCTCGCGGGAATGCCACCGTGTCGATGCCGCGCGGAATGACGACCATGCGGCTGTCGTCAAACCACGGGTAGTGCTGGCGCACGTAGTCGCGCACCACGTCGGACACGGCGATGACGCGCTCTCCGCGCAGCATCACGGCACTGTAGCGCCCCGGCGAGTTGAGCCCGTGCACGGTGGTGACAAAATGGCTGTCCAGGCCGCGTAGCGCCGCCCGCGCCAGCCACGCCGGCAGGCGCGAACGGGCGTGCACGATATCGGCCTTGCAGCTGCGAATGGCACGCCGCAAGGCCGGAATGCGGCCCAGCGTGATCAACGACTTGCGCCCGATGTCGAGGGTGATGTGTTCGCTGTCTTCGGCACGCAGTTGCGCCACCATGCGACCACCAGCCGAGATCACCGTCGAGCGGTGCCCAGCGGCCACCAGCGCGCGGGCAACCTCCAGCGCCGAGCGCTCGGCCCCGCCGCTGTCCATTGCCGGCAGCAGTTGCACCACACTGAGGCGTCGCCGGCCAGTTCCCGGGGCATCTGGGGACATGAAGGTTCCGTATCAGGCAATCCGCCCACCATGGTAGCGGCAGCGCACAAAAAACCGGAACTGCCGGGTGGGCAGCTCCGGTCCGGCATGGAGGAGGCAAGCCTCAATCGACCTGATCCGAGCCCTTGGCCTGTCCTGCGGTCCCTTCGGCTGCAGCATCAGCGGCAGCATCCGGCGCTTCCACCGCGATTGCCTCGGTCGTGGCACGGATGTCGATGCGGTCACTGACCATGGGCGCATACAGGCCCACGCCGAAATCCGAACGGTCGATGTGGAAGCTGGTATTGAACGCCGCCAGCTGCTTGTCGCTGCCCGGGCGCGTGCCGACCTTGTTGACCTTCACGGGGATCGTCACCGTCTGCGTGACGCCATGAAAGCTCAGCTCGCCGGTCACCTCGAGCATGTCAGGGGCATCACCCGCAACCACCTTGGTGCTCTGGAAAGTGATGTTCGGCCACTTGGCCGCATCAAAGAAATCATCATGCTGCAGGTGCTCATCCAGATCCGCTGCCGAGGTATGGATATCGGCAATGGGGATGGTGATGCTGGCGGACGAGCCGGCCACGTTGTCGGGATCGTAGGTAATCGTCCCGGTGATGTTGTTGAACATGGCGCTGGGCTGCGAAAAGCCGAAGTGGCTCCAGGTGACGACCACATCGGTGTGATGCGGATCCATGTTGTAGGTCACCGGTGCCGCGGACACGGCGACGCTGCCGCACGCGAGCGCCGTGGCAAGCGCCAGCAAGGAAAGGGAATGACGCATTTTTCTCTCCAATGGAAAAAATGACAGAAAACTTGACGGATGGTGACAATATGCGAGCATCGAAGTGAATCTCAAGCACCGTCGCCACCAGCCCGATTTTGCACGTTTGTTGTCACCGTTCATGATTTGACCTGTTTCCGCCCGGAAAATTCCCATGTCCGACACTCTCATCATCACCGACGGACGCGCAGGCAACCTGCGCCAGGCGCGCGCGCTGGCCACGGTGATGGGCGTGCAGGCGGTGGAAGCCAAGGCCATGTTGCGGTCTCCCTGGGCCCAGCTGGCGCCGCGCCTGACACGCATGGGCGCACTGGCGCAGCGACCGGGATCAGGAATTCCGATGCGTCCACCCTGGCCGCGGCTCGCCATCGGTTGCGGGCGCCAGGCCGCCTGGGCCACCCGCTGGCTGCGTCAGCAAGCCGGCGATGCCACCTTCTGCGTGCAAATCCTCAATCCGCGCATCGACAGCCGGCACTGGAACCTTCTCATCGCCCCGCGCCACGATGAGGTCAAGGGCAGCAACATTCTCAAACCCATCGGTTCCTTGAACCCGATTGATTCGGCTTGGCTGGCGCGCGCAAGGGCCGACTTCGCCTTTTTGGGCCAACTGCCGCAACCCCGTGTGGTGCTGCTGGTGGGCGGCCCGCGACGTGGCGTGAACTTCGATTCCGGGCTGGCCGAGGCACTGGCGATGAGTGCCCGCCAACATGCCGGCAAACGCGGCAGCGTGCTGTTGTCGGTATCGGAGCGCACGCCGGCAGACTTCGCCGACGCTCTGCGACAGCTCCTCGGTGACCGCATCAAGCACGCCTGGCTGGGCGGTGACGGCATCAATCCGTACGCCGGTTTCCTCGGCTGGGCGGACCGCATCCTGGTTTCGCCGGACTCGGTCAACATGCTCTCCGAGGCCGCCGCCTGTGGCGTCGCCGTGCACAGCCTGACCGGCACGGACCTGCCGCCGCGCCTGGCCGCCTTCCACGCCGCATTGCGCGGCGGCGGCTGGCTGCGCAGCCTGGACAGCGACGCCAAAGCACCACCAAGGCCGCTACGCGAAACGCGGCGCATCGCCGAGGAAGTCCAGCGCCGCATGCACACCCATTTTCGCCAGCACGCCATCATGATAAAATGACGCCACCGCGGCGCGAACCGCGATGGCGTCCAGTGCAACCTGGCTGATCACCAGGACACAGGCGTGCATTGCCCATCGAAACCATCGCGGTGGATGATGTCATTCCACGGCAGGGCCTCGATGGCGCCGGCATCCGGGAAGCTGTCGCCGGCGGCAATACGCGGAAAGCCCGAGCCCCGCTGGTCGTTGGTGAAACCGTTCTCCAAGCCCCAGTACAAGGCCTTGCTGCCTGCAAGTGGCATGTGCGTCAGGGTCGGACCACCGTTGTTCCACAGCGAGCACAACTTGGGGTGTATTGTCGATCTGGTGTGTCCCGGAGCGGTCAACCCGCTGCCTGGAAGGATGGTACCGATGACGTTGTAGTTGCCGACAAGGGAGGCATTGGAGCCACCGGTAGCCAGACCGATGGCCGAGGACAACGTGCCGGTGCCTTGATCCTGATAGTTGCCGGAAACAATGCTGCTGGACAGGGTCACCTCGACATTGTTGCCGCCGATGGAAATACCCGCGCCACGCCTTGCGTTGCTGATGTTGGACTCGACGTTGTTGGTGATGGTGCTGTTCTTGATCACGGTATCGTACGTCGTGAACAACCCGGAGCCCCAATTCGAGTTGCTGGCCACGTTGCCGGAAATGGTGCTCTGGTCGATGGCAAGCGGTGCCGTTGCGTTGCTTCCGGTCATGCGGATACCTGCAACATGATCCGACGTGTTGCCGGAAATGGTGCTGTTCTCGATCTTCACGTTGCCGAGCAGCGACAAGCCGCCACCCGACGTGTCGGCATGGTTGTCGGAGATGGTGCTCTTGTTGATGTTGACCGAACCGCCAACATGCATGCCACCGCCAAGTGTCCCGGCGGTGTTGTCGCTGATATCCACGCCGACAGCGGAGCTCGGTGCGGTGGCGACAGCGCCAAACAGGCCGCCACCGGCGCCATCGGCGACGTTCCCGGTGAGCGTGCTTTGCGACAGGTTGAACCTGCCACCGACCCAGATACCACCACCATTACTACTGCTCGACCCGGTGGCGCGGTTGCCGCTGATCAGGGAGCCAGAGCCATCGAGCAGGTTGCCTTTGGCATAAATGCCGCCACCCCTGGCATCGCCCGTGCCGGTGACGGTGGCCTTATTGTTCTTGATTTCGTTGTACTTGCCAAGGCCCAGGGAAACATCGCCGCGGGCGTAAACACCGCCACCGTAAGCGCCAGTCGTGCCGATAGCCTCGTTGCCGTACACGCTGCTGGTCTGCAAGCTGACGTTGCCCAAAGCATCAATGCCGCCCCCGAAGGCTGGCCCGCTGGTGTTCTCCACGGTGCAGTACTTCACCTGGGATTCCGTCAGCGACACGTTCCCCCAGGAAAAGATGCAACCGCCAGAGGCGCCGCTGTAGCGGCCAAAACGCACCATGACATTGTCCAAGGTCAAGGTGCCGGTTCCGTGGTGCACAAGCGGCCGGATCGTGTTGCCACCCTGAATGACGCCGTATTTGTTGTTTTCGTCCGACAAGTCGCCTTTCAGGGTGAAGCTGTCCACCGAGGTCACGATCGAGCTTTGCAAGGTGATC
>CAZOXZ010000086.1:0-10702 GCA_964583865.1 uncultured Rhodanobacteraceae bacterium
CTATCCCCTATCCCTCAACCATCGCGTTGGCGCAGCAATTTGCGCACGGCGGGCAGGTTGCGGCGGCTGATTTCCAGGCGTTCGTCGCAGCCGGCCAGGCGCGCGCGTGGGCCGTCCGGGGTTTCCTCGATGGCCAGCAGGCGTGCGCGTGGCACGACGAAGCGGCGGTGCAAGCGCAGCAGTTGCTCCGGCCATTGTTCCAGCAGGGACTTGAGGGATTCTTCCAGCAGCACTTCGTCATCGGTGAGGTGCGCGCTGACGTACTTGTCTTCGGCGCTGAGGTACAACACGTCGGCCAGCGGGATGCGCAGGTCCTCGCCGTGGCGACGGGCGTGCAGCCAGCCGCCGGTACCGGTTTCGGGCAGGCGTTCGCGCACGCGCTGGAGTGCGCGCGCCAGGCGTGCGGGGCTGACCGGTTTCAGCAGGTAGTCGGTGGCGCGCACATCCCAGGCATCCAGGGCGTGTTCCTCGAAGGCGGTGCAGAAGATGATCTGTGTACCTGTATCGAGTGCGCGCAGGCGCCGGGCGGTGGCAATGCCGTCCAGGCCGGGCATGCGAATGTCCAGCAGCAGCAAGTCCGGCCGCTGGGTTTCGCAGGCAAGCAGCACGGCTTCCGGGTCGCCCAGGCTGGCGATGATTTCGGCATCGGCATGGTCCTGCAGCAGGGCGGCCATGCGCCGCCGGGCCAGCGGTTCGTCGTCGGCCAGTACGATCTTCATTCCTGATCCTCCGGCAATGGCAGTTCCACTGTCACCACGTAGCGTTGCGCTTCCTCGCGTGCATCCAGACGCACGCTGTCGCCGAAATGATAGGCCAGGCGTTTGCGTACGTTGGCCTGGCCCTCGCCGAAGCCGCGATGGCTGGAATGGGCATCGGGGTCACGACTGTTGCTGATGGTCAGGTGCAGGCGGCGACCGTCGCGTTTGGCCGCCAAGTGGATGGTGCCGCCGCTGCGGCTGGGCTGGATGCCGTGGTAGACGGCGTTCTCCACCAGTGGTTGCAACAGCAGGCGTGGCAACGGCAGCTGGCGCGGGGCTGCGGCGAGGTCGCGCTCCACGGTGAGGCGGTCGTCCAGGCGCAATTGCTCGATGGCGAGGTAGCGGTCGATGAGATCCAGTTCCTCGCCCAGCGTGGCGGTGTGCTTGTTGTCGTCCAGGGCCGCGCGGAACAGTTCTGCCAGGTTTTCGATGGTGGTCTCGGCCTGGGTCGGGTCCAGGCGGACCAGCGCGGCCACGGTGTTCATGGAGTTGAACAGGAAATGTGGCCGGATGCGGGCTTGCAGGGCCTGAACACGTGCCTGAGCCTCGGCCTGGACGCGTTCCTGCCATTGCGCCACGACATAGAAATAGCGCAGCAGCGCGGCGCCCACCAGGGACGCCACCGCCACGTTGCCGGTGACGAAGCGGCTGCCGGCTGCCGGCGCCAGGCTGGTCTGCAGCTGCTGGTCCAGCCACCACACCACGAGGCTGCCGGCAAGAACGGCCAGCACGATCAGAAGCCAGACCGCGGCATAGGCCGGCATCACCGGCAATCGTTCCAGGGCGGGCCGCAACTTGCACAGGCTGACGCCGCACACCAGCGTCAACCAGGTGGCGAACACCATGCCTACGCCGACGTTCGCCAAGCTGGGCATCCGGCCCGGCGCCAGCAGCATCACCAACACCACCAGGGCCGCCAACAGCAGCAGCGAGAACAATACCGGTGCACTGCAAAAGTCCGGCAGGCGGGTACGTACGCGTTGCGAGTCAGCGTGTTGGTCCATACCGGCAATGTACCGCATTCGGCCGGCTCAGCCGTGTCGCTCAGCCGGCGCCGACGAGTGCGGTGACGTTGTCGATGACGCGGGCGACGTCGGCCTCGTCCAGCCGAGCCGACAAAGGCAGGCTGACTGTCTGGCGGCCGATGCGGCTGGCATGCGGCCATTGGTCGGGTTGCCAGCCGAAGCGTTGCTGGTAGAACGGGTGCTCGGGGATGGCGAGGTAATGCACGCCGGTACCGATGCGGCGCTGGTTCATGGAATCCAGAAAACCGTCGCGGGTGATGCCGCAACGAGCCTCGTCGATGCCGACGGTAAACAGGTGGTGGCCGTGGCGGGTGTCCGTCTCGGGCGCTGCGGGAAGCGTGACGGGCAGGTCGGCGAAGGCCTCCATGTACTGCTTCCAGATGGCGTGACGGCGCTGCCAGTTGGCCTCCACGCGCGCCAGTTGATGGATACCGATGGCAGCCTGGATATCCATCATGTTGTACTTGAAGCCGGCTTCCACCACCTGGTAGTGCTTGTAGCCCTTGTCGCCGAAGCGGTGCCAGGCGTCCTTGCTCATGCCGTGCAGGGCAAGCATGCGCGCGCGTGCGATGCGGGCCTCGTCGCGGCCGGTGATCATGCCGCCTTCGCCGGTGACGACGTTCTTGGTGACATAGAAGCTGAAGCAGCCGAAGTCACCGAAGCTGCCGGTCTTGCGGCCCTTGTATTCGGTCTCGATGGCGTGCGCGCAATCCTCGATGACGGCAAGGTTGTGCCGTTCCGCGATGGCCATGATGGCGTCCATGTTGCAGGGGCGGCCAGCAAAATGCACTGGCAGGATGGCCGAGGTACGCGGCGTGATGGCGGCCTCGATGGCGGCCGGGTCGATGTTCTGCGTGTCCGGATCGACATCGGCCAGCACCGGCACCAGGCCGGCGTGGATGATGGCGTTCACCGAGGCACAAAAGGTCAGCGGCGTGGTGATGACCTCGCTGCCCGGCGCCAGATCGGCGGCGATCATGGCCACGTGCAGGGCGGCGGTGCAGGAGTTGACGGCGGCCACGCGCGTTGCGTCGATGCCTTTGTAAGCCGCGAAGTTGCGCTCGAATCGGGCCACGCGCGGACCGGTGCCCAGCCAGCCCGATGCCAGGCAGGCGCTGACTTCATCGATTTCGGCCTGCGTGATCTGCGGTGCGCCGAAGACCAGGAAGTCGGGATGCGGGGAGGCGTTGCTCATCTTGGTTTCTCTTGTTCAGTCGGGGCGGTGGTGATGGCATCGAGCCGGCCCTGCAACTCGGTGATATCCGCTTGCAAGCGGCCACCGTAGTCGAGCCGTTGCAATGCCTTGATCTGGCGTTGCAGGATGGCCACCTTGCCCAGTTCGGCGGCCATGCGGCCGGCGGTCACATGGTACGCCGGTTCATTCGGTGCCAGGGCGACGGCTTTGCCGATCATGCGCAATGCCTTGCGGTGCTGACCCAGTTCGTTCCACGCGTAATCGCTGTAAATGGCAAGGACCCGGGCGCTGGGCCGCGGATGGGCCAGCGCGGCCTCGAAAGCGGCCACCATGCGTGTGTGATCCAGCGGGCAATCGCTGTCGATGGCGCAGTCGGCCAGAGCGCGCAGGGAGCTCAGGTCCTGCACGCCGGGCGGACGGGCGGCCAGTTTTTTGGTGAGGCTGTCCCACCAGGCCGGTTTGATGGGCCGGCCCAGGCGCGCGTTGAAGAAGATCAATGCCTGCTGCGGCAGAATGGAGGAACCGGGCAGGGCGGCGGCACGCTCCAGTGGCGCATACACTTCGGCGCTGTAAGGTGAGGCCGGGTCGTAGTGTGACTGCACGATCAATGCGCGGCCGTATTCGTACTGCGCGCGTGGCGAGTCGGGCGCGCGTGCGGCCAGCTCGGTGGCCAGCCGTAGCGGGTCTGCCCATTGCCAGGCGGTGATGGCTGTCAGTCCGATCCACCAGGCACCGAGGATGACCAGCGCGGTGCGCCGTGGCAGTGGCCAGGCACCGGATCCGGCCAGCCACGGCACCACGGCCAGCAACAGACCGTAACTGGCGAAGTAGTTGCGGTGCTCGTACACCAGTTCCAGCGGCAGGATGGTGCCGGTCAGAAGGTGCGCGGCAAAGAACAGGCCGATCCCCAGCGTCCAGCGCGGATGGCGCCGGCGCAGGCAAAAGGCCAGGCCCAGGAGCCCGGCGATCAGCAGCAGGCCGGCGAGCGTGGTCGGTGGCTGCAGCAGGCCTTGGGAGACGATCACATCATCGTGGTAGAAGCTCAGCCAGTGCGGCAATGGCAGCAGACACCAGGCGATGTAGGCCGGGACGATGCGAGCTTCGCTCAGCAGGCGCGAGGTCAGGGTGAAGTCACGTGTGGCCCAGCTTGTCGGGTCGAGCAGCTGCGGCAGTTGCCAGGCCAGCCCGGCCAGCAGCGGCAGCACCAGGACCAGCAGGTACAGCGCGATCAGCCGACGGTCGTGGCGTGGCTGAGCATCGGGCGCCACGCTGCGACGAAAGCCGAACACCAGCCATTCCAGCAGCAGGGCATACAGCGGCAGCATGACGGCGGTTTCCTTGGCTGTCATGCCCACGAGGACCCCGCCGACGAGGCTGGCCCAGCACCAGACCAGGCCCGGACGTCCGGCCAGCATGCGCCGACGCCCGGCGAGGTAGCCGACCAGCCCCAGCAGCACGAACACATTGGCCATGCTGGTCATGCGCTGGACCACGTACAGCACGCCGGTGAGGTTGATGGGCAGCAGCAGCCAGGCGCCGGTGACCAGCGCGGCCAGCGTGCCTGCCGACGGCTGGTCCGGGCTGTCCGGCAACAGCCGCAGCAATTGCCGCGTGAATACGAACAGCAGCACACCGTTCAACAGATGAATGAGCAGGTTGGCCAGCTTCCAGCCGAAAGGGTCCAGCCCGTCGGCCAGGTAATTGGCCGCGAAGCTCAGCGAGGCCAGTGGGCGCTTGAAGACGCTTGCCGGCGAGGACAGCGCGGCACCGCTGAGGCTGGAAATGCTCACCTGTTGCAGCTGCACGCTGTTGTTGTCGACGATGTTGGGGTAGTCGTCGAACAGCCAGCCGCCGGACAGGCCCGGCGCGTACACGAGTGCGGTGGCCAGCAGCACGGCCAGCAACAGCCATGAGCCGGCAGGAAGGGGCAGGCGCTTCATGGGCGCAGGTTAGCGTGGATTGTCTGCCGGGGCGACAGGCGCGCGTGGATGCGAGCGTGGCCGTTGCAGCGCGGCCATGTCCAGATTCCAGAACCCAGTCCAGATTCTGGACAAATGGCTTCGCCGTTGGCTGCTGTCGACACCAAAGTGTCTGCGATAGCCTGTCGCAAGTTGTTGATGTAACGAGCGTTTCAACTGGGTTTCAGTTTCATTGAACGATTGGCACGCCGATTGCGACATAAGGGGCGCAGGCCCGTGATCGCACGAGGTCTGAATCCACCAAGCCGATGGCTCGCCTGATTCTCAGTTTGACGGAGTGATGTTCACCATGACATGGATACAAAGCCCCTGGGGCGCGTTGGCAGCCCGTTATTGCATCGACATCATCGCGATGTTGCTGCTGGTCTACGGCATGTACTACCGGCGTTATCGCGACAAGGAGCTGGTCACCGCCGCCGCCCTGTTCAACACCTTCGTGTTCGCCGTGCTCAGTGTGTTGGCCGCGGTCGAATTCAGTGTGGCGGCCGGTTTCGGGCTGTTTGCCATTCTGGCGCTTTTCACGCTGCGTTCCGAGCAGATCACCAAGACCGAGATCACCTACTTTTTCGGCAGCATCGCCATTGCCGTGATCTGCTCGCTGAAAGGCACGACGCTGCCGTTCGTGGCGGTGATCACCGGCGTGGTCCTGGTCGGTGCCTGGGTGCTGGACCATCCACGCATGCTGCGCTCGGTGGATGGCCTCAAGGTGACGTTCGACCAGATCGACACCGTGGCGCTGTCCGACGAAGAGGCGATGCGCAAGAACCTCACCGAGCGCCTGGGTGTGGAAGTGATGTCCTACGAGGTGCGCTCATTTGACTACGTCAACGACACCGCGCGCATCAATGTCTTTTACCGCAGACACTGAAGGAGATGGCCATGTATACCCTTGCTGACAATGCCTGTACCGTGAATTTTGCCGGCGTGGACATCGACTTGCCGGTTGCGGTCATGCCTGCGGCGCCCGATCATGGCTGGCTGGCCGGCTTGCAGCCGATCAGCCTGGACGCGCTCAATGCCAGGGCCTCCATGCTGGTGCGCCGGGACAACAAGTACGTCCTGCGCCAGGCGGATTTCCGTGCCGTGCTGGCGGAGCTGGGGCAGCACTTTGATGTCCTGGAGATCGACGGCAAGCGCGAATTTTCCTACCACACGCGCTATTTCGACGATCCCGAGCACACCAGTTATTTCGACCACCACCGCGGCCGGCGACAGCGCTGCAAGGTGCGCATGCGCAAGTACGTCGATGCCGGGCTGTGCTTTGTCGAGGTGAAGCTGAAGGACAAGCGTGGTATCACGGTGAAAAAGCGTCTGGACCATCCGCTGGACAAGTACGGTGAACTGGATGCAGTCGCCTGGGCGCACATCCGCGGCGCGTATCGGGATTTGTACGGCCGTTCGTTCAAGCAGGATCTGGTGCCCGTGCTGGACATGGCTTATCGCCGCGTCACGCTGGTGGCGCGACGTGGTGGCGAGCGCATGACGATCGATCGCGCGCTGGTCTTCAAGGATGGCGCGCGTTCCCAGGCCATCGGTCCGGGGTTGCTGGTCGTGGAGACCAAGTCACGCAATGCCAATGGCATCGCCGACAAGATTCTGCGCTCGCACCACCAGCACCCGACCAAACATTGCTCCAAGTACTGCGCCGGCATGGCGGCACTGAAGAAGGTGCGCAAGCACAACAATTTCCTGACGGCGCTGCGGCGCCTGCAAGTGGTGCCGCGCGCGTCGCTGCAGGTGCCGGCCGTGGTCGTCCACTGAACCCGCTCTCACAAGGAATCCGACATGATATTCACGCACCCACTGCCCCGCATTGCCGTTGTTGCCGCCGGTTTGCTGCTGGCCGCCACGGCCGCTCCTGCAGCCACCGGCAACCGATCCGCCGCGTCCCTGACCGCCGCCGAGCCGGCAGCCATCAGCCGCTTTGTCCTTGCCGACGCGCAGATCGACGGCGTCCCGGCCACGGAGTTGTCCGGTCTGGCCTGGGATGCCGACGAGAAGCTGTTGTACGCGGTATCGGACCAGGGCTACGTGTACCACTTCCGGCTGTCGCTCGACGGCGACACGTTGGCCGCGGTTGAGCCGGTGTACGCGGCTCGGCTCAATGACAAGGATGGCAACCTGGCGCCGCGCGACAAGTTCAATGCCGAAGGATTGGCGCTGCAGCACGCCGCCGATGGCAAGCCCGGCAACACGGTGCTGGTGGTGGCCATGGAAGGGGATCAACCGACGGTGGCGCGCTTCACGCCGACCGGCGTGGCACTGGGAGCGATGACGTTGCCCGCTGCGGTGGCGAACGTCGAGACCTACCAGAAAAAGGGGCGCGGCCTGGAGTCGCTGGCGCTGGATCCCGTTCACGGCATCATCACTACGCCCGAGTCACCGCTGGAAAGCGCGCCCGAGGGCCGGCACACGTTGTACTCCGACGGACAGCAGTGGACGTTTGCCGCGTTCGCGCCGGACAGCCGCCTGAAGGGGCTGGCCGAGCTGGGCGATGGCAATCTGTTGGTGCTGGAGCGTTCCGACGGCCCGGTCAAG
Organism: uncultured Rhodanobacteraceae bacterium; assembly: GCA_964583865.1. Taxonomy (GTDB): domain Bacteria; phylum Pseudomonadota; class Gammaproteobacteria; order Xanthomonadales; family Rhodanobacteraceae; genus DASSBG01. Next base: position 7,496 of record CAZOXZ010000086.1, read on the forward strand.
AAGACCCGCGTGGCCAGCGTGCGTCGGGTGAACATGGCCGCTTGTGCCCTGGAATGCGCCACGCAGACCTTGCTGGTTCTGCCGCCCAGCCACGATAATTTCGAGGGCATGACGGTCCTGGACGACAATCGGGCCTTGCTGGTCAGTGACAATGGCAGCAAGTCCTCTGGCCCGACGACGTTCGTGCTGGTCAAATTCAAATGAGGGGAGTTCCCGCATGAATACCAAATCGGCCCTGGCGCTTGCCCTGGCCCTGACAACAGCCGCTTCCACGGCGGCTGCCTTCGAGGTGGAGCCCGAAGCCCGGCTCCACCTCGACTACGGGGCCTGGCAGGCGGATCGCAAGACGCCCGATGACGGCTTCCTGCTGCGCAAGGCCACATTTGGCCTGGAAGGCAAGTTCAACAAGGACTGGTCGTTCGAGCTTGAGTACGGTTTTGCCAATGACGGTGAATTTACCGTCAGCGATGGCGAATTTCGCGATATCGCCGTGAAATATGATGGCTGGGATGCCGGTGATCTGGAGTTCGGGCAGTTCAAGGTGCCGTTCGGGTTGTCCGAGGATGTCAGCTCCAACGCCACCACCATGATCGAGCGCCCCTTGCCCGTGGACGCCTTCGGGCCGGGCCGGCGCATGGGTGTGGCCTTTTCGCACGAAGGCAACGACTGGGCGGCGGGCATCATGGGCTTCGGGTCCGACGTCTACGGCGATGGTGGCAAGGGCGTGGCCACGCGCTTCACCGTGGCGCCGTACCACGCCGGGTCGTCGTTGCTGCACTTCGGGGCGTCACTGGTGATCGAGGATGCCAAGGGCGAGCCGGATTTCGACACCGCACCCGAAGCGCGGCCCGGCGACGTGAAACTGGTCAACACCGGTGGCATCGAAGATGCCTCGCGCGTCAACCGGATGGGTCTGGATGCGGCCTGGCAGACCGGCCCGGTCCTGGTGCAGGGCGAGTGGATCGAGACCCGCGTCGATCGGCGCGCGGGTGCCGACGATGTGTCACTCAGTGGTTGGTATGTCTCGGCAAGCTGGTTCCTGACCGGCCAGGTGCGTCGTTACGATGGCGGTGAATTCAAGGCCATCAAGAGCTTTGGCACCGCCGGTGCCTGGGAGCTGACCGGGCGCTACAGCCACATCGACCTGGATGACAGTGACGTGCGTGGTGGACGGGAAAGCAACTGGACGGTCGGCCTGAACTACTATTTAAACAAGCATCTGCGCGTCATGGCGAACTACATCGCCGTGGACAGCGAGCGCAAGGGCAAGTCTGATGATCCCGACATCCTGCTGCTGCGCTTGCAGCTGGTGTTGTAATGCCGTGACGTGGCTGGTGGAGGAACCTGATGGCAAAGACACGAATTCTCATTGTTGACGACGAGGAAAGCATCCGTTTCGGCATGCGCGACTTCTTCGAGGCACGTGGGCTTTGTGTCAGTGATGCGGACAGCTGCGGCCAGGCCATGGTGTTGTTCCAGGCGCAGTCGCCATCCGCGGTGGTTCTCGACTATCGCCTGCACGACGGCAATGCCATCGACCTGCTGCGTCAGTTCAAGCAGATCGATCCGGCCGTGCCGGTGGTCGTGCTGACGGCCTACGGTTCGATCGATCTGGCGGTACAGGCGGTCAAGGAAGGTGCCGAGCAGTTCCTCACCAAGCCGATCGAATTGCCCGCGCTGCTGGTGATCCTGGAGCGCCTTCTGGCGACCCGCAAGCTGCAACGCAGCCAGCGCGCCATGGCCACGCGCGAGGATCGCGACCAGATCAACCCGCTGGCCGGCAACAGCCCTGCCATCGTTGCATTCGCCGAACAGGTCGAGCGCGTGATCGGCACCGACAGTCCGGTGCTCATCACTGGCGAGACGGGCACGGGCAAGAGTGTGCTGGCCAAGTGGCTGCACACGCACGGCCCGCGCGCGACCGAGCCGTTTGTCGATCTCAACTGTGCCGGCCTGCAGCCGGATTTTCTGGAAACCGAATTGTTCGGGCACAAGAAGGGCGCTTTCACCGGTGCAGCCACCCACAAGGAGGGTTTGCTGGAGCTGGCTGACGGCGGCACGGCCTTCCTTGACGAGATCGGCGATGTCGATCCGCGCGTGCAGCCGAAGTTGCTGAAAGTGCTGGAGGAAAGGCGTTTCCGGCGCATGGGCGATGTGCGCGAGCGTGAAGTCGATATCGCCCTGATCACGGCCACGCACCAGGACCTCGGGGCGCGGGTGAATGCAGGCCAGTTCCGCAGCGACCTGTATTTCCGCATCAGCAGCGTGCCATTGCACGTCCCGCCGCTGCGCGAGCGCAAGGAAGATCTCGGCTTTCTGGCGACGGGCATTCTGGCGGCCGTCAGGCCGGGGCTGGCACTGGATGGCGATGCCGAGCAGGCGCTGCACGATTATGCCTGGCCCGGCAACATCCGCGAGCTGCGCAATGTGCTGGAGCGCGCGGCGCTGCTTTGTGACGGCGCCGTCATCAGCCGGCACGACCTGCGCTTTGAACCGCTGCCATCCGCCGACCGGCCGGCCGACGAAGCGGGCCTGACCCTGCTGGAGGTGGAAAAACGCCATATCCGGCGTGTGCTGGAATCCGTGGACGGCAAGGTGGACAAGGCGGCCGTGCAGCTGGATATTCCACGCAGCTCGTTGTACCAGAAGCTCAAGAACTACGGCATTCGCACGTCCGGCCGCAAGGTCGGATGAGCAGGTCGGGCCGAGCCGCCATGAGCCGCGTGCGACAATGGCTTTCTCGCCTGGGGCTGCCGCGGCAGGTGTCGGTGAAGGCCAAGATCGGCTTGTGGATCGGCCTTGTGGTGCTGCTTGGCCTGTTGTCGATGCTGTACATTTTTCAGGGCCTGGAGCGGGTGTCGGATTACCTCGACCATCTGGCGCGTATCGACGTGCCCTTCAGTATGTCGGCCCTGGAAATGGAGAAAAACTCGCAGGAATATTCCCACGGCGTGCTGCGCTACATCAATTTTCCGCGCCAAGACATCCGCATCGAGGCCGGCAATGATCAGGAAGACTTCCTGCAGCACCATGCCGACTACATGCGTCTGAGCGGCCTGGACAGCGACACCGATCATGGCCTGAGCGAATGGAAGTTGACGCTGGGCCACCGCATCATGGCCGAGCATACCAATCTGCACACGTTGGGCGAGACATTGATGCAACGACGTGACGCGTTGCAGGACAGCTTCGACGACATGGCCGAAC
>CAZOXZ010000087.1:0-10471 GCA_964583865.1 uncultured Rhodanobacteraceae bacterium
GGAGCCGACCGGCACGATGACGGTGTTCTTCACCATCTGTGCCTTCACCAGGCCCAACACTTCGGTGCGAAAATCCTCGCGCCGGTCCGACCAGCGCAACCCGCCGCGCGCCACCATGCCGAAGCGCAGATGCACGGCCTCGACCCGCGGGCTGCACACGAAAATCTCGCGGAACGGCACCGGCTTGGGTGCATCCGGGACCAGGGTCGAGTCGAACTTGAAGCTGATGTAGGGCCGCGGCACGCCGTCGTGGGTCTGGAAGTAGCTGGTACGCAAGGTGGCGCGGATGACATCCATGAAACAGGCCACGATGCGCTCGTCATCCAAGCTGGAGACCTCGTCCATCAAGCGTCGCAGGCCGGCCCAGATGGCATCGATCTGCTGTTGCCGGGGCTTGTCCAGCGAGTCGATGATCGGGCCGATGAAGTTTTCCCTGGGGTCCAGCACGGCCGCGGGCGACAGGGCCTCCAGCTCGGTGCGCAGCTGCCGGCGGTCCTCGTCCAGCAACTCGCCCTTGATCTGCTCACGTTCGGGGTCGAACTTGGCCTTGAACAGCTCCACCAGCAGGTTGGCAATGGCCGGATAACGGTTCAGCGTCTCTTCCATGTAGCTCTGCGAGAACGCCACACCCACCTGCTGCAGGTACTTGCAATAGGCACGCAACATGGCCACGTGGCGCCAGGTGAGGAAAGCACCCAGCACCAGGCGATTGAAGCCGTCGCTTTCGGCATCGTTGCGCCAGACATGCTCGAAGGCCTGCTCGAAATGCTGACCGACATCCTCGACACGAAAGGCCAGCTGGCCCATCGGCCGGACCTCGAAATCCTGGATGAACAGACGCTCATCCTCCATGCGGATCTCGTAGACATGTTCGGTCAGTACCTGCAGGCCGAGGTTCTCCAGCTGCGGCAGGATGTCGGACAGCACGATGTCGCCACCACGCCGGAAGATCTTGAAGCGCAGCTGCTCGGGATTGTGCTCGGGCCGGTAGAACTTCATGCTCACCGAGTCTTCATCAACCAGCGCATCCAGTGCCTCGATATCAGCGGCGGCCACTTCCGGTGACACCTCGTCGCTGTAGGCCACGGGCAGCACGCTGCCATAGCGGTTGGCCAGTTCGCTGCCATGGATCTCGCCCAGGCGCGCCACCAGTGCCTGACGCAGGGCGTCCTGCCAGTCCCTCAGCAAGCGGACCAGCCGTTGTTCCAGTTCGCTCACATCGTGCGACGGCACCTTGGTCGCATCCGGGCGCACGGTGACATGCAGGCGCGCCAGCGAAGAGCTGCCGATGGTGACTTCCGAATCCAGCCGCTCACCGGCAAAAGCCTCGCGCAGCAACGCTTCCACCCGCTTGCGCAGCTTGGTGTTGTAGTGATCACGCGGAATGAACACCAGACAGGAGAAGAAACGGCCGTAGCGATCGGCACGTACAAACAGCCGCGGCCGGGCACGTTCCTCTAGGTCGAGGATGTCCATGGCGACCTGATACAACTCGTCGTCGCTGCACTGGAACAATTCGTCCCGTGGCAACGTTTCCAGAATATGCCGCAACACCTTGCCGGAATAAGCATCGGTCTTCAGCTGCGAACGGCGCAACACCGAAGTGACCTTGTTGCGCAGCAGCGGCACGTTCTGCGGCTGGCTCATGTAGGCGCTGGACGTGAACAGACCAATGAACCGGTCCTCGCCCACCGCGTTGCCATCCTTGTCAAAGCGCAGCACGCCGATATAGTCCATGTAGCCAGGACGATGGATGTTGGAGCGCGCGTTGGTCTTGGTCAGGATCAGCACGTCGGCAGTGCCCGACTGTGTCATCTGTGCCGCCGCGAGATTTTTCAGCGAACGCGTTGATGCCTTGCCATCCACTTGGCGCAGCAATCCCAGGCCAGAGTCCTTGCACACGCCAAGGACGGATTCCCCGTCCACTTCCTGCACGTTGTAACCGCGATACCCGAGGAAGGTGAAGTGGTCGTTGGCGGCCCATTCCAGAAAAGCGCGTGCTTCGGCCAAGGCCTCGTCGTTCAATGGCGCGTTGTGCTGGTCGAGATCCGCGGCAATGGCCAGCATCTTTTCCCGCATGGGCTGCCAATCTTCGACGGCCGCGCGCAGGTCGGCAAGCACGCCGTGCACGGACTCGATCAAGGCCATGCGTTTGCCGGCATCGCCAATGTGGTTCACCTCGCAATACACCACGGCCTCGTCCTGCCCGGGCGCATCTTCGCTGCCGGCACGCGCCAATGCCGTCAGCTTGCCGGACTTGTCCCGGCTGACGTTGACGATGGGGTGTTCCAGGACACGGATCAGCAGATTGGCACGGTTCAGTGCGATCGACACCGAATCGACGATGAACGGCATGTCAGCGGTGATCAGACGCAGCACCGAACGCGCGTAGCCTTCGCTGTCGGTGCAGTCGACGATGTCCACCTTGGCCTGGCCGGGTTCCTTGACGCTGATGAACTCCAGCAGGTCCAGTGCCTGCCGTGCCCACTCCTCGGCCGAATGCAGGGCGAGTTCATCGCGATTGACCTGCTCGAAGAATGCCTCGAACAAGGCATTGCCACGCTTGAGTTCATCGTCGCTGGCGAGCGACGTCAACGCGCTTGTAACCCCACCCAGGTCGACCTTGGCGTCGACGGCTGAAATTGACGACATGCTGTGTCCCACCTTTGCAAAAAGTTCAGGTTGCCTTGCCCGCCACACGGGTCATGGCCGCTTGGATGGGCGCAGTCTAGAGCCGCGCGCCAAGTTAATCCAGCCACATGCCGGAACCTCCACCGTCCCCCGTGGTCTCATATCGGCCCAAACTTGGGACAATGGCTTCGTACGCAGTACAATGGAGCACTTGCTGTCAGGGCGTGATCGGAATCGACACGCCTTTTCACTGCTTTCTTTCATGAACCGAACAGTTCTGGAATGGGACCTCATCAACGCAACAGGTCCCGCCGAATCAAAGGACAACCCATGCCTACGACACCGACGAAGAAGTTCATCATGCGGCTGCTGATGGCTGCCTTGCCCGCAGCACTTGTCGCTTGCCAGCAGGGAGCTCCCATGCAGGCGCCACCCGCACCGCAGGTTGGTGTTGTCGAAGTCCAGAGCCAGACCGTACCACTGACGGACACCCTCGTCGGCCGGCTGGCGCCCACGCGTGTGGCCGAGGTACGCGCACGCGTAACAGGCATCGTGGAGGCCCGGACATACACCGAGGGCAGCCACGTCGAAGAAGGCGACGTGTTGTTCCGCATCGATCCGGCACCCTTGCAGGCCACTCTGGCGCAACGCGAAGCGGCGCTGAAGCAGGCTCTCGCGACGGCCAGGAATGCCGAGCGCCATGCCGAGCGGGCACAGTCACTCAGCGAGCGCGGCGTGCTGTCAAAGCAGGATCTTGATGACGCCGAGGCCAAGGCGCGTACCAGTGCAGCCGCCGTGGCCCAGGCACGCGCGGCCGTCAAGACTGCACAGCTGGATCTGTCCTATGCCACCGTGACCGCGCCCATCACCGGACGCGCCGGACGGGCATTGGTGACCGAGGGTGCATTGGTGAGCCAGAGCTCGGCGACCGAATTGACCACCATCGAGCAGATCGATCCGCTGTACGTCAACTTCAGCCGCCCCGTGGCCGTGGTCAGTCGCTGGCGCAAGAGCCGAGCCAACGGTTCGGTGAGCATGGATCCGGCACAGAAGATCACCCTCGAAGTCCGGCTGGCGGACGGCAGCACCTACGATCACGCGGGCACCCTGGATTTCACCGCCAGTCGCGTGGATCCTGAAACCGGCTCGGTCTCGCTGCGCGCCACCATTCCCAATCCGGATCACACCTTGCTCCCCGGCATGTTCGTCAACCTGACCCTCAACGCCGGCACCTTGAATGACATCATGCTGCTGCCACAAGAGGCCGTGTTGCGCGATGGCCAGGGTGCGTATGTCCTGACCGTCGATGCCGAAGGCAAGGTTGGCCGGGTTGCGGTGCACACCCGCGGCACGCGCGCGGGCCAGTGGATCGTCGACGGCGGCCTCGAGGACGGCCAGACCATCATCGTCAGTGGCCTGCAGCACACGCGTCCCGGCGGCAACGTGCGTGCGGTGCCGTGGTCGCCACCGGTGGCCGCCAACGCATCTTCCACTCCTTCGCCGCAGTAGGCCCGCGTCATGCCCCAGTTCTTCATCGAGCGCCCGGTCTTTGCCTGGGTCATCGCCATCCTCATCGTGCTCGGCGGCACGGTCGCCATGTTCAACATGCCGGTGGAGGCCTATCCGCAGATCGCGCCACCCAGCGTGCGCGTCGTGGCCAGCTATCCCGGCGCCAGCGCCGAAGTGTTGGAAAATTCGGTCACCAAAGTCATCGAGGAACAGTTGACCGGCATCCAGGGCCTGCTGTACTTCAGTTCCAGTTCCAGCTCTACAGGCCGGGCCAGCATCACGCTGCACTTCGTCAACGGCACCGATCTCGACATCGCGGCCGTGGAGACGCAGAACCGCGTGGCGCGGGCCGAGCCACGGCTGCCCGAGGAGGTACGACGCAACGGCGTGCAGGTCTCCAAGAGCGGCGCCGGCTTTCTGATGCTGGTAGCTCTGCGATCCACCGACGGACGCATGGACACTGCGGCATTGAACAACCTCATGGCCGCACGGGTACTGGACCCGATCCAGCGGGTCCCCGGCGTCGGTGGTGCCAACCAGTTCGGTTCGGCCTACGGCATGCGCATCTGGCTGGACCCGGACAAGCTGCATGGCTACGGCTTGTCCGCCGTCGAGGTGCTGAATGCGGTGCGCGAACAGAACGTGCAGTTTGCCGCCGGCGCCATTGGTGCGGCACCGACTGTCCCTGGCCAGGGCTTCACTGCCACCGTCAGCGGCAGCAGCCGCTTCCACACCGCGGAGCAGTTCAGCAACATCATCCTGCGTGCCAACGCTGACGGTACGCACCTGCGCCTGGGTGATGTGGCCAAAGTGGAGCTCGGCCCGTCCAGCTACGGTTTCTTCACCCGTTACAACGGCATGCCGGTGGCGGGCATGGGCGTGGAGCTCCTGTCCGGCGCCAACGCCCTGAACGTGGCGCAGGCGGTGCGCGACCGCATGGACGAGCTGGCCGCCAACTTCCCGGCCGGCGTGGAGTGGTTCTCACCCTACGACAAGTCCACCTTCGTCAGCATCTCCATCGAGGAGGTGGTCAAGACCCTGTTCGAGGCCATCGTGCTGGTGTTCCTGGTGATGCTGCTGTTCCTGCAGAACCTGCGCGCCACGCTGATCCCGACGCTGGTCGTGCCCATTGCACTGACCGGTGCCTTCGGCGGCCTGTACATGGCCGGCTTCTCCATCAACGTGTTGACCCTGTTCGGCCTGGTGCTGGCGATCGGCATTGTCGTCGATGATGCCATCGTCGTGGTCGAAAACGTCGAGCGGATCATGGCCGAGGAAGGCCTGTCGCCCAAGGAAGCCACCAAGAAGGGCATGCGCCAGATCACCGGTGCCATCGTGGCCGTGACCACGGTGCTGGCATCGGTGTTCATTCCCTCGGCGCTGATGGGCGGCAGTGTGGGTGCCATCTACCGTCAGTTCGCCCTGGCCATCGCCATTTCCATGGCACTGTCGGCCTTGATGGCCCTGATTTTCACTCCGGCCCTGTGTGCCAGCATGCTGAAACCGTTGGCCGCCGACCGCAAGCACAACCGTTTCCAGCGCTGGTTCAACAACGGCTTCGACCGCACAACCCATGCCTATCTGCGGCATGTGCGCCGGGCCGTGCACCACGCGCCACGCTGGATGATGGTGTTCGCGCTGGTCATCGTGCTTTGCGGCGTGTTGTTTACCAGCCTGCCATCGGCATTCTTGCCCGAAGAAGACCAGGGCAACATCATGCTGATCGTGCAACTGCCGCCTGGCGCCAGCATCAACCGCACCGAAGACGTGATGCGTCAGATGAACGACATCCTGCAGCAGAATCCCGCGGTCGAGGGTGTCATGGCCGTGGGCGGGTTCAGCTTCTCCGGCAGCGGCGAGAACGCCGGCATGGCTTTTGTCAGCCTCAAGCCCTGGCATGAGCGCGAGCAAAGCGCCAGCGATGTCATCCAGTGGGCCAATCGCCACCTGTTCAGCATCAAGGGCGCACGCATCTTCGCCACCAATCTGCCCGTCATCCAGGGCCTGGGCCAGTTTGGCGGCTTTGACTTCCGCCTCCAGGACACGTCCGGTCGAGGCCACGAGGCCTTGGCACAGGCGGCACAGGAGCTGGTCAATGCCGCGCGGCAGAATGCATCACTGACCGGTGTTCGCGTCAATGGCATGCAGGATGCCCCGCGCCTGCAGCTGGACGTGGATCGCCTCAAGGCCGAGGCGATGGGACTGTCGGTCGCTGATGTCTACCGCACCATCCAGTTGATGCTGGCGCCGGTATACGTCAACGACTTCAATCACCAGGGCCGGGTCCAGCGTGTACAGATGCAGGCAGCAGCGCCCTTCCGCGACAACGTCGAGAGCCTGGAACACATGTACGTGCCCAGCCGCAAGGGTGCCATGGTGCCAATCGCCAGCGTCGTCGATACCGAATGGACCGTGGCACCGCCCAGCCTCGACCGCTACAACGGTCAGGGCTCCATCAGCATCACCGGCAGCGCCGCACCCGGCTACAGCTCCGGCCAGGCCATGGCCGCCATGGAACAACTTGTGCACAAAGACCTGGGTGGCAAGTTCGGCTTTGCCTGGTCCGGCCAGTCGCTGCAGGAAATCATGTCTGGTGACCAGGCACCCATCGTCTTTGGCCTGTCCCTGCTCGTGGTCTTCCTGTGCCTGGCAGCCTTGTACGAGAGTTGGTCGATTCCGGTATCGGTGCTGATGGTCGTACCGCTGGGTGTACTGGGCGCCTTGCTGTTCACCTGGGGCCGCGGGCTCAGCAACGACATCTACTTCAAGGTCGGGTTGATCGCGATCATAGGGCTGGCGGCCAAGAACGCCATTCTCATCATCGAGTTCGCCCGCGAGGAGCAACTCAATGGCAAGGGCGCCATCGCCGCAGCCATCGAGGCCTGCAGGCTGCGGTTCCGGCCGGTGCTGATGACCTCGGTGGCCTTCATCCTGGGCGTGCTGCCGTTGGCATTGTCCACGGGTGCCGGTGCCAACTCGCGCCATGCCATCGGCACGGGTGTCATCGGTGGCATGCTGGTGGCCACGACGCTGGGCGTGCTGCTCATCCCGGTGTTCTACGTCGTCATCCGGCGCCTGGTCGGCGACAAGTCCGACGGCACCGAAGACTGGCCCGCGGGTGCCACCGCGCGTCTGATGCAAGGCAAGGATCCCGAGGGTGACAGCACGTCAAGCTGACGAAGCCGGTTCCGTCATGGGGCCGAGCTCGTCAATGAGCGTGGTGGCGTAGCAGCCCGCCGGCAGGCCGAAGGTCAGTTCCAGCGTGCCTTCGGCCGGCCATTGCCAGGCGAGTGCCTGCGGCAACAACCGCAGCGCCCGCCGGGCGTGCGCCATGCCGGCGGCGGCGAGGCCCTCGCACAGCTCGCGGTGGCTTGCCGCGATGGCGTTCTCCAGCTCGGCTGCCGCGCCCCCGGCAGGGCTGCCGCCGACACCCCAGAGCGGACCCGACGGGTGGATGTCGCCTTTGGCGAGTCGCTCCAGCAGCACGTCGCTGGCGGGTTCGGGTCCGAACCACGAACGCGAACCGGCCAGGCAGTACAGCTCACCGTCGATGGCGTGATTCCAGTTGCCGGCACGGACGCGTGCATCCAGCACGGCATTGAAAATCTGCGAGCGTGCCGCCGACAACAGCATGCCGCGTTCGCGGCGACGCACGCGCTTGCCGGCAAACATGGCGCGCGCCTGGGCCACATTGTCGCCATGGCGACCGAAACGCTGGGCACCAAAATAATTGGGCACGCCGTGGGCGCGAATTTGCTGCAAACGCGCCTCGATGGCCTCATGGCTGCCCTCGACCTGGCGCAAGCGGATGACAAAGCGGTTGCCGGCCAGAGCGCCGCGTTTCAGCTTGCGCCGGTGGCGCGCATGTTGCAACACCTCGATGTCGTCGTCCGTCAGGTTCGTCCAGTCGGGTTCGTCACGGCCGGCAAGACCGACCGTGAACGCCTGTTCGGTCAGCGCGTGGCGGTCCTTCAGGCCGGCGTAGCCCACGGCCCGCGGTGACACCCCGGCATAACGCGCCAGCCGGTCGGCCGCCTGCGATGTCGTCAGGCCGCGTTTGCGTACGATCAACAGGACATGCTCGCCCTCGCCGTCCGGCGCGTAGCCCAACGTCTCGACAACGCGAAAATCCTCCGGCTGCGCACGCAGCACGGCCCGCAGGACGGGCTCGCCCCAGGCGCGTGTCAGCTGCGGTCGCTGCACGGGGCTCAAGCGCGTCGCCGTGCATCCAGCACCACGATCAGAAACGTGGCCACCGGGCCCAGAAGCAAGGACAACAAGCCCCAACCCAAGCCGCTGCGACCCTTGCCCTGGGCCAGGCCGGCGTTGATCAGGGCCAGCGTCAGCCAGCCGACAGCATAACCGCCAGATTCCACGGGTGTCATTCGCGCAGCCCTCCTCGTTCTGATGGAAGTTCCAGGTCTTCGGGCTGCGCCTCGCGAGGCCCGTCGATGGTGCTGGCCGGCGCCGGGCCAACCACCTGGTAGAACACCTCGTCCGGCTTGATCAGGCCCAGTTCCGCTCGAGCGCGTCCCTCGATGGCCTGATTGCCCTGCTTCAGGTCCTCGACTTCGGCCGCCAGGGCTCGGTTGCGCTGCTCCAGCGTCTGATTCTCGATCCGCTGCGTCGCTACCTTGCCGGCCAGCCAGCGCATGTCATGCCAGCCACCATCACCGAACCACAAGCTGTACTGCAGGATCACCAGCAGTACCACCAGCACGATGACGACCGCGCGGATCATGCCTCAGCCCTGCTCGCGCCCAAGCTGCACAAAGGCCTCTGCCCCCGCATAGCGTGCCCCATCACCGAGCTCCGCCTCGATGCGCAGCAGGCGGTTGTACTTGGCCACGCGATCACTGCGACACAGTGAGCCGGTCTTGATCTGGCTGGCGGTGGTGGCCACGGCAATGTCGGCGATGGCCGTGTCGGCAGTCTCGCCGGAGCGATGGGAAATGACGGCAGCGTAATGGTTGGCGTCGGCCATGGCCACGGCATCCAGCGTCTCGCTCAGCGTGCCGATCTGGTTCAATTTGATGAGAATGGCATTGGCAATGCCGGCGTCGATGCCGGCGCGGAAGATGGCCGGGTTGGTGACGAAGTTGTCATCGCCCACCAGTTGCACCCGCGCGCCCAACCCGGTTGTCAGCTGCTTCCAGCCCGCCGCATCGTCCTCGGCCATGCCGTCCTCGATGCTGATGATGGGGTAGCGTTCGCACCAGTCCGTCCACAGCGCGCACAAGCCGGCCGAATCCAGTGTGCGGCCCTCGCCGGCCAGCTGGTAACGGCCGTCGCGGTAAAACTCCGATGAGGCCGCATCCAGACCCAGCAGAATGTCCTCGCCGGCCTTGTAACCGGCCTTGTCGATGGCCTCGAGGATGGTCTCGATGGCCGCCTCGTTGGAGGCCAGGTCCGGCGCGAATCCGCCCTCGTCACCAACCGAGGTCGCCAGGCCGCGTGCCTGCAACACTGCCTTCAACGCGTGGAACACTTCGGTGCCGGCACGCAGGGCCTCGGAGAAGCGCTCGAAGCCGACCGGCAGGATCATGAATTCCTGGATGTCGACGTTGTTGTCGGCGTGCGCACCGCCATTGAGAATATTCATCATCGGCAGCGGCAGCACCGGCTCACGTCCGCCGGCCAGGTATTGCCACAGTTCCTGGCCATGTGCGGCCGCGGCCGCCTGACCCGCGGCGAGGGAAACACCCAGCAAGGCATTGGCGCCCAGTCGGCCCTTGTTGGGCGTGCCGTCCAGATCAATCAACGCCTGGTCCAGCGCCTGCTGGTCGGCGGCATCATGGCCCTTGACGGCATCGGCGATGGCACCGTTGACGTTGGCCACGGCCTGACGTACGCCCTTGCCGCCGTAGCGTGCCGGGTCGCCATCGCGCAACTCCACGGCCTCGCGCGTGCCGGTGGAGGCGCCGGAAGGCACCCGGGCCAGGCCCCGACTGCCGTCTTCCAGGCGCACGCGTGCCTCCAGCGTGGGGTTGCCGCGCGAGTCAAGAATTTCCAGGGCATCAACATGGGCAATGCGGGTGTCCATCGCGATTATTCCTCAGTAATCGGTTTCCAGAAAACCGCGGCGTTTCACCACGGCATCGAGTTCAAGCAGGGTTTCCAGAAGTTCGCGCATGCGCCCCAGCGGCCAGGAATTGGGGCCGTCGCTGAGGGCCTTGTCCGGGTCGGGGTGGGTCTCGGCAAACAATCCCGAAACGCCTGCAGCCACTGCGGCGCGTGCCAGCACCGGCACATACTCGCGCTGGCCACCGGAGCGATTGCCCTGCCCGCCCGGCAGCTGCACCGAGTGGGTGGCGTCGAACACCACCGGGCA
>CAZOXZ010000088.1:0-10347 GCA_964583865.1 uncultured Rhodanobacteraceae bacterium
CCACGTCCGGCTTTTCCATCATCGACAGGAACTGGCGCGCATACGAGGACAGCGACTCGACGTAGCGCCGCTGGCCCTCGGCATAGATGGTGTCGAAAGCCAGCGAGGACTTGCCCGAGCCGGACAGCCCGGTGATCACGATCAACTGGTCGCGCGGCAACTCCAGGCTGATATCCTTGAGGTTGTGCGTGCGTGCGCCGCGGATGCTGATCTTGTTCATGTGGCCCGTGCTGCCGGTTGGGTTGTGGAATGCGGCCGATCACTATAACAGGCGTGGCATGGCGCATCCTGCCGTGGGTCCGGCGGGCCGCCTGCCTGGCTGTCGTGGTGATTTGTGCATGGTTTGGCTTGCGGCTTGTCATCGCGACCGGTTATAATTGTGCGTTCGCCCACGGCGAATACCCAAGAATAACGACAGAAGGAACAATCATGTACGCAGTCATCAAGACCGGTGGCCGCCAGTTTCGCGTGATGGAAGGCGAGCGCCTGCGCATCGAGAAACTGGACGCTGAAGTGGACAGCAACATCACCTTTGACCAGGTGCTGATGCACGGCGAGGGCGACGACGTGGTCGTCGGCACGCCGCTGGTGGACGGAGCCTCCGTTTCCGCCAAGGTGCTGGGTCACGGCAAGCGCAAGAAGGTCCGCATCATCAAGTTCCGCCGCCGCAAGCACTCCATGAAGCGGCAGGGGCATCGTCAGCAATACACCGAAGTCGAGATCACCGGCATCGCCGGCGGCAAGTAAGAGGGCACACTCATGGCACATAAAAAAGCAGGCGGTTCCACTCGCAACGGCCGCGATTCCAATCCAAAGTACCTCGGCGTCAAGGTGTACGGCGGCCAGGCCATCTCGGCCGGCGGCATCATCGTGCGCCAGCGCGGTACCCGTTTCCATGCCGGCGCAGGCGTGGGCATGGGGCGTGACCACACGCTGTTCGCGCTCAACGACGGCACGGTGAAGTTCTGCCGTCGTGGTCCCGAGAACCGCAAGTTCGTGGATGTCGTCAGCGATTGACGCCACAACTCGCCACAAGAATGACACAACCCCGCCATGTGCGGGGTTTTGTCTTTGTGTGGCAGCGTCTTGTCGTATTCTCTTGCACTCTGTTGTGCCCGCCCGGGAGCGAGCCATGAATTTTGTCGACGAAGTCTTCATTGATGTCCATGCCGGCAACGGCGGCAATGGCTGTGCCAGTTTCCGGCGCGAGAAGTTCATCCCCAAAGGCGGCCCCGATGGCGGTGATGGCGGTGACGGCGGTTCGGTGTGGCTGGTGGGCGACGAGGGCCTGAACACGCTTGTGGATTTCCGCCACCAACGGCATTTTCGGGCCGAGCGCGGCGTGGATGGCATGGGTCGGCAAAAATATGGTCGCGGCGGTGAAGACCTGGTGCTGCGCGTGCCGGTTGGAACCACGGTGGTGAACGTGGCCACCGACGAGCTGATCGGCGATATCACCGCTCACGAGCAACGCCTGAAAGTGGCCCAGGGTGGCAAGGGTGGCCTCGGCAACATGCATTTCAAGAGCTCGGTCAACCGCGCACCGCGCCAGTTCACCCATGGCACCGAAGGCGAGGAGCGCGAGCTGAAGCTGGAGCTGAAACTGCTGGCCGATGTCGGTCTGCTGGGTTTCCCCAATGCCGGCAAGTCGACTTTCATTCGGGCGGTGTCACGGGCGACACCCAAGGTCGCCGGTTATCCCTTTACCACCTTGCATCCCAATCTCGGCGTGGTGTCGGTGGGGCGTGGCCAGAGTTTCGTCGTGGCCGATATTCCCGGCCTCATCGAGGGCGCGGCCGACGGTGCCGGCCTGGGCATCCAGTTTTTGCGGCATGTCGCACGGACCAGCCTGTTGCTGCACATGGTCGATGCCGCGCCGGTCGATGGCCGTGATCCGGTCGATCAGGTACGCGCCATCGAACGCGAACTGGAGCAACACGACGCGGCCTTGCTGCAGCGGCCCCGCTGGCTGGTGCTGAACAAGATGGACATGCTGCCGGGTGAAGAGCGCGAGGCCGTGGCCCGGGACATTGTCAGCCGACTGGCGTGGACTGCGCCGTGGTTTGCCATCTCGGCGCTGGCGCACGAAGGTACCGAGGCGCTGTGCCGCCGCATCCAGCAGTTCTTTGATGACAGTCGCGCCGGGGCCGAGGATGATGCTGCATCGGAGCAGTGAAATCGCAGGCACAAAAAAGCCGGCTTGCGCCGGCTTTTCGTGTCGTCAACACCCGGGCAGCTCAGCCGAGCGCCTTGATCTGGGCATTCAGACGGCTCTTGTGGCGCGCCGCCTTGTTGCGATGAATCAGGCCACGCGAAGCGTGGCGGTCAAGCAGGGGCACGGCCGCCTTGTAGGCTTCCTGTGCGGCGGTCTTGTCGCCGGCATCGATGGCGACAACGACCTTCTTCAGCGCCGTGCGCACCATGGAGCGCTGGCTGGCATTGCGAATGCGGGCGCGCTCGGACTGGCGGGCACGCTTCTGGGCAGACTTGATATTGGCCACGTGGTGACTCCGGGTTGTTCGGATGTTGACAAGCCCGCAATTATCGCGTGTATCACCGGCCGGGTCAATGGGGGTGAAAGCAGGGAGCAGGGGGTGAAAAGCAGGGGTCAGGGAGCAGGGAGTGGGGAAGAGGGGACGAAAAGCAGGGGCGAGGGCGTAGAGAGCAGGGAGCAGGGTGGGGACGTCGTTTGTCATACGAATGTAGCGACTTGTGCCGCGATTCCGTGCGGTTTGCCCGCGGTTCCCGATCCACCCGTCGCAACCCTGAATCCGCCGATCCCGATTCCCGATTCCCGATTCCTGATTCCCGGGTCCCGGGTCCCGGGTCCCGTACGCCTGCCTGCTCGCGATGCCCAACGCCCATTGCAGCAACCAAGTTCGCCGGGACACCGCCCATGACCCGCTCCTCGATGCTGCGCGGGGTTTTGTCCTTCAGCTCGATGACGATGTTGTCGCGGGTGCTGGGGCTGGCGCGCGACGTGGCCATCAACACGGTGTTTGGTGCCAGTGCGGCCACGGATGCCTTCTGGGTGGCATTCCGTATCCCGAATTTCATGCGCCGCCTGTTTGCCGAGGGCTCGTTTTCGACGGCCTTTGTGCCGGTGTTCACCGAGTATCGCGAGACCCGCTCGCATGCCGAGCTGAAGGAGCTGATGACGCGCGTGGCCGGCACGCTGGGGGCGGTGCTGCTGGTAATCACGGCGCTGGGCATGCTGTTTGCGCCACAGGTGGTGACGGCGTTTGCCCCGGGCTTTGTGGATCAGCCGCAGAAACTGGCCCTGACCGTGGACTTGCTGCACCTGACCTTTCCCTTCCTGCTGTTCGTGTCGCTGACAGCAGTGGCCGGCGGGGCATTGAATGCCTGCAACCGCTTTGCCCTGCCGGCATTGGTGCCGGTGATCCTGAACCTGTGTTTCATTGCCGGCGCCCTGTGGCTGGCGCCGCGGCTGGAGGTGCCCATCATGGCGCTGGGCTGGGCCATTCTTGCCGCCGGCATCCTGCAATTGCTGTTCCTGCTGCCGGCCGTGGGCAAGCTGGACCTGCTGGCCCTGCCGCGCTGGGGCTGGCGCCATGCCGGCGTCGGCAAGATCATGCGCCTGATGGTGCCGACGCTGTTCGGTTCTTCGGTGGCGCAGGTGAATCTGTTGCTGGACACGATTTTCGCCTCGCTGCTGGTGACCGGTTCGCAGACCTGGCTGGTGCAGTCCACGCGGGTGCTGGAACTGCCGTTGGGCGTGTTCGGCGTGGCCCTGGGCACGGTGATGTTGCCGACCCTCTCGCGACACCATGTCGGCAAGGACAGCGAATCCTTCTCGCGCGCGCTGGACTGGGGCTTTCATGTCATCCTGCTGATCGCCGTGCCGGCCATGTTGGCCCTGCTGCTGCTGGCCAAACCACTGGTGGCGACCTTGTTCCAGCATGGGCAGTTCACCGCGTTTGACACGCAAATGGTGACCTGGGCCGTGCTAGCCTACATTTGCGGCCTGCCGGGCTATGCCCTGGTGAAGGTACTGCTGCCGGCGTTCTACTCGCGCCAGGACACGCGCACGCCGGTCAAGGCCGGGGTCGCGGCGCTGGTGGCCAATGTTGTCCTGACCGTGGTGTTGATTGGCGTGCTGTACTGGCTGTGGGCACCGGCAGATGTGCGTGCCTTCCCGTTGTTGCAGGGCCTGGCACAGGTGCCGGGTCTGCATGTCGGCATGGCCATGGCGGGTGGGATTTCCGCTTACATCAACGCCGGCCTGTTGTGGTGGTGGCTGCGACGCGCCGACGTTTATCGCGCCCAGGCAGGTTGGACCCGACGTTTGCTGCGCCT
This sequence comes from uncultured Rhodanobacteraceae bacterium, assembly GCA_964583865.1. Taxonomy (GTDB): domain Bacteria; phylum Pseudomonadota; class Gammaproteobacteria; order Xanthomonadales; family Rhodanobacteraceae; genus DASSBG01. The sequence continues at coordinate 4,318 of CAZOXZ010000088.1, forward strand.
TGTTCTGGCCTGCGTCGTCATGTTGGCCGTGCTGTGGGTCGGCCTCGCCCTGTGGCCTGACTGGACCGATGCCGGGACCTGGACCCGCATCTGGCACCTGGCCGTGCTGGTGGTCGCCGGTGGCCTGACGTGGCTGGGCGTGATGCTTGCCATGGGTTTTCGCCTGCGGGAGCTGCGTGCCGGTTGAGAATGGTGTCCGCCCGCATGGATCGAGGTGCGCGGGCGTCTCGCTCGCATGATGGCGTGGGTGAGGCGAGCAAGATGCTCGCGGTCCGTACGTAAAGCGGCATCGTCAGTGGAGCGCCGGCACCTTGCCGGCATGGCCGCGCCAGCGGGGAGCGCCGGCATCTTGCTGGCATGGCCGCGCCAGCGGCCTTTGGTGGTTTGGTTTATCTCGATGCGAGCAAGATGCTCGCGGTCCGGCAAGATGCTCGCGGTCCGGCAAGATGCTCGCGGTCCGGAAAGATGCTCGCGGTCCGGCAAGATGCTCGCTGTCCTGCGAGGTGGCTCGGTTCGGTGCCACGTCATGCACGACGGGCATTGCGTTTGGCTTTTGATCCGGCGGTGAACGCCATTGTGCGCTGCAGCGCAGCCGTTATACTGCGCCGATGGCCGTTTTTCGTGACATGGACGGTGCCTGCCTGGCGCCTTCCGGTGGTGTGGTGACCGTCGGTGCGTTCGATGGTTTGCACCTTGGGCACCAGGCGCTGCTGGCGCGCGTGCGCGAGCGTGCGTCCGCGCGCTCGCTGGCACCCGTGGCGGTAAGCTTTGAGCCCTTGCCGCGCAGTTACTTTGGCGGTGAGCCTGTTCCGCGGCTGGCGTCGCGCCAGGAAAAAATCCGTGGTCTGCTGGCGGCCGGCATGGCGCATGTCCTGTTGTTGCGCTTCAACGCGGCCTTGACCGCCGTGAGCGCCGAGGATTTCGTGCGCCGCGTGCTGGTCGAACGCCTGGCGGCGCGTGAGGTCCATGTCGGTACCGGCTTCGGCTTCGGCAACGGTCGCAAGGGCGACATCGAGCTTTTGCAGCGCATGGGCGCGGAGTCGGGCTTCGAGGCCGTGGAGATGGCGCCGGTCGAGGTCGATGGCGAGCGCGTGTCGTCCTCGGCCATCCGCGCCAGCCTGGCCCGGGGCGATTTTGCCCATGCCGAGAAGCTGCTGGGCCGGCCCTTTGCCATCAGCGGGCGTGTGGCCCATGGCAACAAGCTGGGCCGCAAGCTGGGCTATCCCACGGCCAATCTGTGGTTGGGACGGCGTGTCAGCCCCGTGCATGGCATTTTCGCGGTGACGGCCCGCCTTGATGACGAGGACGACATCCTGTGCGGCGTGGCCAGCCTGGGCAAGCGACCCACGGTGAACGAAGTCCCGCGGCCCTTGCTGGAAGTCCACCTGTTTGATTTTGATCGCGATATTTATGGCCGCCGCCTGCAAGTGGAATTCGTGGCACACCTGCGCGACGAAGTGAAATTCGATGACATCGACGCCCTGGTGGCGCAAATGGACCGGGACGCCACGGCGGCGCGGCGCGTGCTGGACAAGAACCTGATCTGACGAACCCGACGAGTGACGAAACCTGCCATGGGCAATCGCTACAAAGACACCATCAATCTGCCGCAGACGGCTTTCCCGATGCGCGGCAATCTGGCCCAGCGCGAGCCCGGCTGGGCGGCCGCATGGGACAAGGCCGACCTGTACCACCGCATCCAGGCGGACACCCGGGACCGGTCGACGCAATTCGTGCTGCACGATGGCCCGCCGTATGCCAACGGCGTGATCCATATCGGCCACGCGGTCAACAAGATCCTCAAGGACATCGTGGTGCGCTCGCATCTGATGGCCGGTGAGCGCGCGCCGTATGTGCCGGGTTGGGATTGTCACGGCCTGCCCATCGAGATCGCCGTCGAGCGCAAGCATGGCAAGGTCGGACAGAAGCTGGACCGCAAGGCCTTTCTGGCGGCCTGTCGCGCCTATGCGCTGGAGCAGGTCGATCGCCAGCGCCAGGATTTCAAGCGCCTGGGCGTGCTGGGTGAATGGGACAAGCCCTACCAGACGCTGGACAGCCGTTACGAGGCCGACATCCTGCGCGCGCTGGCGAAGATCATGGCGCGGGGCCATGTGGTGCGTGGCTTCAAGCCGGTGCACTGGTGTTTTGACTGTGGCTCGGCGCTGGCCGAAGCCGAGATCGAATACCACGACAAGACCTCGCCAGCCATCGACGTGGCCTACGATGCGGCCGATCCCGACGCCGTGGCGGCTGCCTTCGGCGTGGATCGCGATGGTGCCATCGTGGCCATGCCGATCTGGACGACGACGCCCTGGACGCTGCCGGCCAGCCTGGCGGTGGCTTTGGGGGCGGACATGGACTACGTGCTCATCGAAGGCCCGGCCCGCAACGGGCAGCGTTTGCTGCTGGTGGTGGCCGAAGCCCTGGCCGAGACGGTGGCCGCACGTTTCGGCATCGAGGACGTGACGATCCTGGGTCGGGCGCAGGGCAAGGCACTGGAGAGCATGGAGCTGAAGCATCCCTTCTACGAGGACCGGCGCCTGCCGGTCATGCTGGGCGAGCATGTATCCGCCGAGGACGGCACCGGCGTGGTGCACACCGCACCCGGCCACGGTGCCGAGGACTTTGCCATGGCCAAGGCGTACGGGCTGACCGACAAGATCCCGGCGGAAGTGCTGAACCCCGTCGATGCCCGTGGCGTGTACCTTCCGGGCACGCCGATTTTTGCCGGCCAGCACATCTGGAAGGCCAACGATGCCGTCATCGAGCTGGTGCGCGACCAGGGCCATTTGCTGGCCCACAGCAGCATCGAACACAGCTACCCGCATTGCTGGCGACACAAGACGCCGGTGGCCTTTCGCGCCACGCCGCAGTGGTTCATCTCCATGGACAAGGCCGGGCTGCGCGAGCAGGCTTTGAAGGCCATCGGCGAGGTCGAGTGGGTGCCGGGCTGGGGCCGTGAGCGCATTGCCGGCATGGTGGCCGGGCGGCCGGACTGGTGCATCAGTCGCCAGCGCGTGTGGGGCGTGCCGATTGCGCTTTTCGTGCACAAGGCGACGCAGGCGCCGCATCCGCGTTCGGTCGAGCTTTTGCAGCAGGTGGCCGAGCGGGTCGAACGCGATGGCCTGGAGGCCTGGGATGCACTGCAGCCCGCGGACCTCCTGGGCGAGGAGGCCGGCGACTACGAAAAGGTCAGTGACGTGCTGGATGTCTGGTTCGATTCCGGCGTCAGTCATTTTGCCGTCATCGACCAACGCGATGAACTCGAACGCGGCGATGCCACCGCGCGCACGGTGATGTATCTGGAAGGCTCGGACCAACATCGTGGTTGGTTCCAGTCCTCGCTGTTGACCTCGGTGGCCATGCACGGCAGCGCGCCCTACCAGCGCGTGCTGACCCACGGCTTCACCGTCGATGCCGACGGCAAGAAGATGTCCAAATCCATGGGCAACGTGGTGGCGCCGCAAAAGGTCATGGACACGCTGGGCGCAGACGTGCTGCGCCTGTGGGTGGCCTCGGCCGACTACCGCCATGAGATGTCGGTGTCCGAGACCATCCTCAAGCGTGTCTCGGACAGCTACCGCCGTATTCGCAACACGGCCAAGTTCCTGCTGGGCAACCTGGCCGGCTTCGACCCGGCCAGTGACCTGTTGCCAGTGAACCAATGCCTGCCGCTGGACCGCTGGGCCGTCGGCGAGGCCCATGCCGTGCAGCAGGCCGTGATCGCGGCTTACGGACGGCAGGATTTTTCCGAGGTGGCGCAGCGCATCCAGAATTTCTGCAGCAACGAAATGGGCTCGCTTTACCTGGATGTCATCAAGGACCGCCTGTACACCATGCCGGCCGACAGCCGTGGCCGGCGCAGCGCGCAGAGCACCATCTATCGCATTGCCGAGGCCATGGTGCGCTGGATGGCACCCATCATGGCTTTCACCGCCGAGGAGATCTGGAGCCTGTTGCCGGGTGAACATGCCGACAGCGTGCTGTTCTCGACCTGGTACGAGGATCTTGTGCCTGCCGACGAGGCCCGCCGCGACTGGTGGCATGACTTGCTGGCCCTGCGTGCCGGTGTCACCCGGATGCTGGAGGGCATGCGCCAGGACGGCGCCATCGGCTCGGCACTGGAAGCCGAAGTAACCCTGTACCTGGATGACGCGCTGTTGCGGCGCTATGGCGAGGCCGCCACGGAGCTGCGCTTCCTGTTCATTACTTCGGAACTTGAACTGAAGCCGGTGGCGGAGCGGCTGGACGGTGCCGAACGCATCGAGCTGGAAGGCCATCAGGCCTGGGCGACGGCCCGCGCCACCGACCATGCCAAGTGCGTGCGTTGCTGGCATCGCCGGGCCGATGTCGGTAGCGATGCGGAGCATCCCGAGCTGTGCGGCCGCTGCATCGGCAATATCGGCGATGCCCCGGAGCAGCGCCAGTGGTTCTGACGACGGTACCGCGCCCGGCAGCGAGCACGGAGTGCCCGGCATGAGCGCCGGACGCTTTGGTGCACTGCGTTGGCTGGCGCTCAGCGTGGTTGTCCTGTTGGCCGATCAGCTCAGCAAGTTCCGGGTGCTGGCCACGCTGGAGCCGGGCGAGAAGGTGGCCGTCATCCCCGGCTTCTTCTACTGGACGCTGACCTTCAACAAGGGTGCGGCCTTCAGTTTTCTGGCCGGCATGGGTGGCTGGCAGCGCTGGTTCTTTTCCGCGCTGGCGGTGGTCATCTCGGTGGTGCTGGTGGTTTGGCTGAAGCGCACGCGGCGGGATGACTGGCGCACGGCCTTGCCGCTGGCGCTGGTGCTGGGTGGTGCCGTGGGCAACCTCATCGACCGCCTGTGGGCCGGGCAGGTCACTGACTTCGTGCTGCTGTACTTCGGTGACTGGGCCTATCCCGCATTCAATGTCGCCGACTCGGCCATTACCGTCGGGGCCGTGTTGCTGATCGCCTTCGGTTTCATGCATTCGCCACGCCGTTCCGATGCGTCATAGCCATGCCGCCAGATTCGAGTCCCATGCCTGATTTGCCTGCCATCGCCCGCCAGACTGCCGATTTGTTGCAGGAGCATCAGGAGATGCTGGCCACGGCCGAGTCCTGCACCGGTGGCTGGATCGCCAAGCTGATGACGGATATCCCCGGCAGCTCGGCCTGGTTCGAGGGCGGCCTGGTGACCTACAGCTACGAGGCCAAGGAAGCGTTTCTGGGCGTGCGACCGCAGACATTGGAACAGCATGGCGCGGTCAGCGAGGAAACCGTGGTGGAGATGGTTTCCGGCGCGCTGGCACGCTTCGGCGCCACCGTGGCGGTCGCCGTCACGGGCATTGCCGGGCCGGGCGGCGGCACACTGGACAAGCCGGTCGGCAGCGTCTGGATCGGCTGGAAACGTCGTGGCGGCTACACCCACAGTCAGTTGTGCCATTTCGACGGTGACCGCGATGCCGTGCGCCGGCAGACGGTGGCACGTGCGCTCCTGGGCGTTCAGGAAATCCTGACACGATGATCAGCGCAGGCCGACAGGCAGGCATGCGTTGATGTGAAATAATGTCGTCGTCGCAGCTGATGAGACGGGCAGGGCGCAACATGCCGCCTGTCCCGCACCAAATTCGAGGATCAAACAATGGATGACAACAAGCGTCGCGCACTCACTTCCGCCCTGAGCCAGATCGAAAAGCAGTTCGGCAAGGGCGCCGTCATGCGCATGGGCGATCACACGCGCGAACACATCGACACCATCTCTACCGGTTCGCTGGGTCTGGATATCGCCCTGGGCGTCGGTGGCCTGCCGCGTGGCCGCGTGGTCGAGATTTACGGCCCGGAGTCGTCCGGCAAGACCACCTTGACGCTGCAGGTCATTGCCGACTGCCAGCGCAAGGGTGGCACGGCGGCCTTCATTGATGCCGAGCATGCGCTGGACCCGACTTACGCCGAGAAACTGGGCGTGAATGTCGAGGATTTGCTGGTCAGCCAGCCGGACACCGGCGAGCAGGCCCTGGAGATCGCCGACATGCTGGTGCGCTCCAACGCGGTGGACATGGTGGTGGTGG
>CAZOXZ010000089.1:0-10251 GCA_964583865.1 uncultured Rhodanobacteraceae bacterium
ACTGTATAATCAGGACGTTGCGTAGAAAATGCCCGGTGAGATCACGGATTCAGGTCTTGTTCAACCACGCGACGGAGCCTAACCTGAAGGGGGGGGTGTCAAGCAAGCACGGCAGACCAGCGTCGTCCCTCAGCAGAAGAAGCCTCTGACCGTCCACGGACGTGGCTCCAGTCAAGCGGTCGTAAGCATCATGGCCGCCAGCAACTGCGGCCTGCCCCTGCTGGCCGCCATCGTCAGCGGCGAACCCGCCCGGCTGCAGCTCCAGGCCGCCCCGGGGCTGGATCTTGCGATCAAGGTCAACGCGGCCCACTGACAAAGCCGACATTGCCAACATCACCTGCCCGCAACCACCCGGCATCCAATGACTGCGTGTGCGGGTCTGGAGGCCCGCGCTCCCCACGAACCCGTCATGCCGGAAACGCGAAGCGTTATCCGGCATCCAGTGCCTTTCAGCCAGAACGAGGCACGCTGCTCCAAAGGCGCTGGATCTCGGGTTGCGGCTGCATAAAGCGCAGCCACCCCCGAGATGACGATTCTTGCAGCTTGACGACATGATTGTGCGGTCCGGATATTCTGCGAACGATACCCGGCACGTGCCGGTCAGTTATCGGACGCTGGTTGGTCGCCGTTGGTTCCAAGCTCGGAACCAGCCCAAAAATCGTGGAAGTTGAACCAGTTGTACGGGTAGGCGCGGACTTTTTCTTCCAGGGCGGCGGCGTAGCGCGCGAGGACCTCGCGCAGTGCAGCTTCGCGGTTGTGGCGTGGCAGTTCGATGCCGTCGCTGAAGTGCTGGAACATCAGCCGGTAGCGGTTTCCGCCAAGGTAAGCGCCAAAGCACAGCACGACCGGCACCTTCAGGGTACCGGCCAGAAGCCAGGGCGTCACCGGCAAGGACGCCGGCTGACCGAGGAACGGCACCTTCAGACAATGCTCGCCCGGACGGGATCGGTCGGCGAGGAGGCCCACCAGTTGCCCCTGGGCCAAGGCATTGGCTACGGCGACGGTGGCTTCGGGGCCGCCGCGGGATACGTCGATGACCTGCCGGCTGAGCTCCGGCGCCAGTTCTTCCAGCAGGCGTGTCAATTGTGGGGTGGCCTGCTTGTCCACGACCATGCGCAGCGGCGGGGTGTGATGATCCAGCGACAGGCAACGCAGCACCTCGAAGCTGCCGAAATGCGAGCCCACCAGCAACACGCCGCGACCCTGTTCGATCAGCGCCGCAAGCTCTCCCTCGCCCTCCACTTCCAGGTGGAAACCCTTTCGGCCATGGCTGAGCAGAAAGACACGATCCAGCAGGGTGGATGAAAAGCGATGAATGATGCGCATCACCTGCCGCATGTTTCCGGGCCGGCCCTGTACCCGCGCCAGATACGCACGCATGCCGCGACGTTCGGGGCCGCGACGAAAATAAAAGTACAGGGTGATCGGGTACAGCAACAGGCGGGCGACGGAACGACCGCCATACAGGCCGATGGTGCGTATCAGCCAGATGGCAAAGCGTCCGCCGCCCTCGGAGCGCTTCCAGCGCGGTCTGTCGGAGGTCCGTGCTGCGGTCACGGTCGGGCCACGTCCCGGTGCAGCACCTGCTGCCAGTTGTCCGCAACTCGTCGCAGCATCTGGCTGAAGGGAAGCTGCGTCGCCTGGGGCAGATAATGCCGGCGCCATGGATATTCCAGCACGAAGAACAGGCCGGTGACGATGTAGCTGCCGTAGCGCAGGTAGGCTTCCAGCCAGAAGCGTGCCGCGCCGGCCCGATCAACGAACCCACCGTACAGCGCCAGCCACGCCATCAGCAGCAACAATGCCTGCCCGAACATGATGCCGGCCCAGACTTTCGTCAGCGTACGCGAATACGATCGCACGCCCGGTTCATCAACATGCGCCTGGCCACCCACCAGCCGCGCCAGGGCAGTGATCAATGGTTCGCGGCCAGGCAACAAGGTGCGCGCAAACATCCACCCAACCGCGGCGTTGATGCCCACGGCCACGAGATCCAGCACCGGCGGAACCATGTGCAACACCGTTGCTGCCAGGCCAATAACGACCAGCGCCAGCCACACCAACCACGCCCACAGCCGCGGCGCCACGAGGCCATGCGACAGGAAGGCGGTAACCAGGGCCACCAGTGCGGCCGCTGACCACGCATCCACCTCGGTGATGATGGCCACGAGGTTGAAGCCGACACAGGCCGCAATGGCGACCACCAGCAGAACGGTTTGCAGGGAGCGGGCGGAAAACTGTTTCATTGCCGCGATCTTCGCACGATGCCGCGTCTGCGGCTACGCGGATACGTCGCGATGCGTCTCGATGAAGCGATTCAACGCACGCAGGTTGGCGAAAGCGCTCTTGTTGTCGTCGTTGTTGGAACGCAGCTGCACGCCGTACTTGCGGCCAACCGCAAGCGCAATTTCCAGCGCATCGATCGAATCCAGCCCAAGGTCCCCGCCAAACAAGGCATCCTCGGGATCAATGGATGCCGGCTCGACGTCCTCCAGATTGAGGCTCGAGACGATCAATTCGGCAAGTTCGAGCTCGGCAGCGGTTTGCTCAGCCATGAACAACTCCAGGAAACAACGTGCCTGGCCCCTTCCAGACAGCGCGGGAGTGTATCATATCGGGTTTTTGACCTTCCGCCTTGATGCACTCAGCGATCGACAACGCGAAAGCACTGCAGGCACCGCGGGTCGGCTACTCCATGGAGCCGGTACCTGCGCTGCTGGACGACAGGCAGACACTGGCCGTGTTCGACTTCGGCATGGCAGAGGATTCCGTCGACCCGCGTCTGCTGACGCTGCCATTGAAACGCCATGGCGACCGCCCGTTGTGCGAAGTCTGGCATGTGGATGGCCCGGTCGATTACGGTCGTGACGGCAATGCCCAGTGGGCAGCGAGCGCTGACTGGCTGTTTCTGGCAGTGCGTCAACCCGATTCTGGCGGCGACATACTCGCCTGCGCCCGCCAAGCCTATGCAACGCTGACAGGTTGGCTTGGTGAGCAGCGCGACTGGCAGGTGCAACGGCTGTGGAATTATCTCGACGACATCAACGTCGGCGACGGTGATGCCGAGCGCTACCGCCGTTTTTGCGCCGGCCGGTTGCAGGGCATGGGACATTTCTTTGCCGACGGCTTCCCGGCGGCCACGGCCATCGGCCATCCGCAGGCAGCCGGCCAGCTGGAGCTTTACTGCCTGGCCAGCCGAGCTGCGGGGCACCGCATCGAGAACCCGCGCCAGCTCAGTGCCTGGCGCTATCCGCGCCAGTACGGCCCGGTGTCGCCCAGCTTCGCCCGCGCCATGCGCCTGCCGGACAACCAGGCCCTGGCCCTGTCCGGCACGGCAGCCATCCGCGGACACGCTTCACGCCACGATGGCGACCTGGAAGCCCAGCTGGACGAGACCCTCACCAACCTCCACAGCCTGTTGCAGGCGGCCGACATGCCGGGAACGCTGGGAGCGCACTCACCGCTGAAAGTCTATGTGCGGCACGCCGACGACCTGCCTCGCGTGGACGCAATTCTCGCCAACCGACTGCCGGACACGCCACGCCTGCTGCTGCAGGCCGACATCTGCCGCCGCGAATTGCTGGTCGAAATCGACGGCTGGCATTTTTTGGCGCAGTGAACTGATCCGACGCTGATACCCGATTCCCGACCGCCACCACCGTAGGCCGGATCAAGCGCGCAGCGCGGATCCAGCATCGATGCCCATTTCCCGGCCATGTCGGTCGCGCGCAGGCACACTCCTGATATGGATTGCATCGCAAGCACTTGTGCCAAAACGAATTTTTTCTTGGCACAAAGCTTGCCAATCCGTGAGACTTTTTGGGTTGCGATGCAACCCATGGAGTCTACCTACGGGTTCCCCGGATGGCCAGACCGGCGGCCCTTGGCAGGATGCCTTGTCCCGAGGGTTTCAGGCTGCACGGTTCAGTCTTGCCCGGTCACGCGCAGGCGCGCTCCTTGCGATTCTCCGGTTGACGGATGGGGCTGCTGTAGGAGCCTGCCTGCAGGCGACCAAGGGTAAATGGCCGGCGACACCACCATTGCCACGGCACCGGACCCGCCGACGGCTCCCGTTTCCCGACTCCCACCTCACTTCTTCTCCGGGCGCTCCCAATCCGGCAGGCTGCGTTGGCGGCTGCGCGCCAGGGTGAGTTGGCCGTCCGGAGCATCGGCGGTGACGGTGGAGCCGGCGCCAATGGTGGCACCATCGCCGATCGTCACAGGTGCCACCAGCGCGCTGTTGGAGCCGATGAAGGCATTGTCGCCGATGGTGGTCTGCCACTTGTTGACGCCGTCGTAGTTGCAGGTGATGGTGCCGGCGCCGATGTTGCTGCCTGCGCCAATCACGGCGTCGCCGAGGTAGCTGAGATGGTTGGCCTTGCTACCCTCGGCGATGCGGGTCTTCTTGGTCTCGACGAAGTTGCCGACGTGCACCTTGTCCGCCAGCTCGCTGCCGGGACGCAGGCGAGCATACGGCCCGATACGGCAGTCCCTGCCCACCACGGCACCTTCGAGGTCCGAGTGCGCGGCCACCACGGTGCCTTCGCCCAGCTCCACGTCGCGCAGGCGGCAAAACGGCCCGATACGCACGCTGTCACCAAGCACCACGCGGCCTTCCAGAATCACATCGACATCGATTTCGACATCGCGGCCAACCACGACCGCGCCGCGCTGGTCAAAGCGCGCCGGATCCGCCAGACGCACGCCCTGTTCGGCCAACGCGCGCGCGCGACGCACACGCAAGGCCGCTTCCAGCTCCGCAAGCTGCCACGGATTGTTGGCGCCGGCAGCCTCCATGGCATCGGTCAACGGAACCATGGCTGCCGCTCGGCTCTCGGCTGCGGCCTGGGCAAACACGTCGGTGAGATAGTACTCGCCCTGGGCATTGTCGTTGCCGACCTGCGCCAGCCAGCCCCGCAGCGCCGCGGCATCGGCGGCCAGGATGCCGGTGTTGACGAGGCGAATGCGTTTTTGTTCGCTATCGGCGTCCTTGTCCTCGACAATGGCGGCCACGCGGCCATGCTCGCCCAGCACCAGGCGGCCATAGCCCGACGGGTCGGCAAGCTCAGTACCCAGCACGGCCAGGTGACCATCAGCGGCCAACAGCGCATGCAAGGTTTCGGCCCGGATCAACGGCACGTCGCCATACAACACCAGCACCCGCGCGCCGTCCGGCACGCCAGCCATGGCCTGCTGCACAGCGTGCGCCGTGCCCTTCTGCTCGGCCTGGTGCGCCCAATGCAGGTCCTTGTCCTCTGCGAACGCCGCCTGCACCGCTCCGCCACCGTGGCCGTGGACCACATGGATGGCCGCGGGTTGCAGTTCGCGCGCCGCCGCCAGCACATGCGCCAGCAGCGGCTGCCCGGCCAGCGGCAGCAGCACCTTCGGCAAGGCCGAGTTCATGCGCTTGCCCTGGCCAGCCGCCAGGACCACGACGTGCAGGTCGCTCATTCGAATCTCCGCATGGTAAACGGCTCGATTTTAACCTGCATTGCGCATGAGGGTCGCGGATGATTGAGGATTTCGCAGCCAACCACGCCGCGGGACGCGCGGGCAATCGACGCAGCCTGGGTCAACTCCCGGGAGCTTGGGTTGCACTACTGGTGCAGCCCACACTGGCCAGTACGGTGAGTCGTTGCAGCTCTTGCGCACGGCTGGGCAGCTCGGCGGTGTCACTTGTGAAGGTCAGGCTCGCGTCTGTGCACGAGTCGACATCCAGTCGCAACCTGCCCACGGCCTGACTTGCGTGGCCGTTCGGCGCGGACTCTGCCTGCCTGTCGACGGCCACTGGATCAACTTCAATGGTGTCGATATCCACATACCTGCCGAGGCCATATAGTGTGACCGCGTGGCCCGCAGCATCAAATGTGGACCAGACCAGCAGGGCTTGCCCCGGATTGGGGAAGGACACGGCCAGAAAACCCTTGCGCCCCGGAACATTCCAGTAGCCGCTCGCGCCCGTCGAGACCGGCTTCGTACTCACTGCCACATGCTGAAAATGGCAGCTCGGGTCGCCAGCGACATTGCCCCCGTGAGACACCAGCAGCGGATCTTCGTACTCCGGACCGTCATAGTAGGGATTACGCTTGGTCACCATGCAGGCTGCCGAGCTCGCATCACCAATGGCCACATTGTTGGTCACGGAAATGAAACTATCGCGAATGTCGGCTCGTGAATCCCGTTGCGTCATCACCAGGCCATGGGCCGCCTCAACGTTGTCGGCCTCGAAGTTCCGGGTCATTCGCATCGTCACGTGTTGCAGATCGGCGTGGGCACCCCAGCCGATGCCAAGAACGGTGTACGTGTAATCCCCTTCCCACGGGAAGTAGCGCGCCTCCACATCGATCACGGCATCCCGCATGCTCAGCTTCGCTTCCGTCGCGTAAACGCCGATCAGTGTCGCGCCACCGTAGTAGTCGCCGATGCAGACAGGACCAAGCATTGTGCACGCGCGCGAGCCAACTTGGAGGCCGCCGCGAATCGTCACACCACGCAACGTCAGTTCACCGGAAGAAACGAGCCAGTCGGCGGCGAACTCTCCGGTGAAATGCAGGTTTTCGAAGGTGATATGTGCGCCATTCTGAGCAGAGATGGTGGTCATGTCCCACTTCGCTTCGGTGACCCCGGCGGACACCAGCGTGGCATCATTGCCGCGCACCACCATGTCGGCTCCGTCCAGACGGACAAGGCTGGCCGGCAGCAGGTAGTGCCCGTCGCGCGCCAACACGATTTCCGTAGGTGCGCCGGTAACACTCGCCTGCGCGAATGCGTCCAGCAAGGCGGCGGTATCACCGTCAGGGACGTGCACAGTCGTCATCGCCGCCACCGGGCCACAGAACAAACCAAGTACCAGAGCGACGAAGCCCAATCGGTATCTGCTCATTCCAGGCTCCCGCATACAAACGAAGTCAGTGTAACCCTTCGTTTGCCCGTTCGCAACCGCTCGGGTTGGCCATCACTCGCTTGCCGACCCGGCGAGCCGGCAGTCCGTATCCCATGGGGAGCGCCCATATGGCGGCCATTTCGTCGTCGACACCCGTGGCGAGCTTGTGGCCGACGGGATCACCCGCCAAGGGTTTGCGTCAAACGCCAGAGATCATCCTTCGGGTGCGCCGGTGTCCCGTCCGGTTGGATCGAGGTACGCGGGCGTCCCGCCCGCATCGTGGCGTGGGGTTTTGTGAGGCGAGCAAGATGCTCGCGGTCCGGGATGATGTCCGGTCCGGGTGCGCGGACGTCTCGCCCTGCTCCCTGCTTTCGTCAGTGCTTCAGGGACTTGTTCGGGCGCGCCAAGGCGTCGAGCTGGGCCCGGGCTTCGGCCAGTTTGCGCTGGGCGTCGACGATGTCTTCGGTCTGGCTGGCGCCGCTGAGGGCCTTTTCGGCTTCCTGCTGCGCCTGGCGAGCCTTGGTTTTGTCGATGTCGGCCGCACGCAGGGCGGTGTCGGCCATGATGGTGACCACTTCCGGCTGCACCTCGAGGATGCCGCCGGAGACAAAAAAGAACTGCTCGGTGCCGTGCAACGCGTGTTGCGCCGTTTTTGAACCATCATTCGGGATGCCACGCCTCGCCATGGAAGGGCGGCGTCCATCACGTTTGTTGCCGCGGGCCCGGTAGTGAAAGCCCTTTTGGCCTCGCGGGAGACGACACCGGGGCACCGCCGATGGTCAGTGCCCGTTCCCCGTGAAAGCTGATCTTCCACCTGAAAGTGCAATGCGAATCACAAATCCGGCGATCGTTTCGAAAAACAGGTTGTATTTGACACTTGAAGGGTGTAAGGATGGACGCCCCTGGGGTGAGAGTCAACGAAAAAGGAGCTCAACATGAAACTCACCACGATTCAAGCATTATGTCTTGGCGGCGCCCTCCTGCTCGCCACGGGCATTGCGTCAGGCAGCCCCCCCCACATCGTCGGTAAACCGCCCGGCGCAACCTTTCCTGATCTGTCCCACTTGTGATCTCCCCGGGGATGGCGGCGGCTCAAGCAAGCCGCCAGAAATAGCCTATATCCATTCGGATCCGACCACGCATGTGGCGACGGTGCAACTTGACAATGGGGTGACCATGTCGATCGACGCAGGGTCCGGGATCGTCGAAGTCTTCCATCAAGGCTCGGTATATACCATGACGTTGGCGTCCGTGATTTCAGAAGCCACCGGGAAGGATTCGGCAGCTGCCGCTGCCTTGTACGCCAACCTGCAAGCCGCGCTCGGAGGTACCGCCCCCGAAACCGTCATCGCCAAGCCAGGTTATGTTCCGATACCTGTGGGCGCTGCGGGTTTCACACCATTTTGGGATAATGACCACAACCCCCTCGACCCACCGACTGGGCCATATTCCTGTGGCGTTCTGCCACCGCCGTGCAACCACGTCAACAATTCGTATTTTGGGGGCGTTGGTGGCTACAACACATGGTGGTCTGCAGGACCCGGCGGATCTGACAATCCGGGCGATATTCCGCCACCCGACCCGAACAACTGTCCGGCGTTTGACATAGCATGCAAGCAGTGGGAACGGGACCGGCAAGACGCTTGCGATTCGGCCAAAGGCTCTGCGTTCACGGGCGTGGGTGCGGCGGTAACCACGGCTGTTGGTTGCGCAACGGCCTTCACGTGGGGCGGTGCGTTGGTGTGTGCGGGTGGACTTATCGGCCTGGTCGGCTCCGGCACGAGTGGGGCCATCGCCTCGCGCAAGTGCCTGACTCCTTACCCTGGCATGCCGTAGGAGCCGAACATGAGCTTCAGTGGTCCGTTTCCTTTCTGGTGGTCAGCTGTCATGGCAACGGCCGTGTTTCTCCCCGTAGTTGTGCTGGCATTCTTTCTTCCGCGCCTGCAAAGAACACCACAGAATCGTGTTTTCTACTGGGTGGGCAGCGCTTCGGCTGCTTTCCTTCCCATCACGCTGGGTGTCCAGGCCATGTTTTTCACCGATGTCAGCGGGCTGCGGACCGAGCGGAATCCCGCCCCGGAGTCGCTGGCGGAAAACATTGGCTCGTTCATTCCCTGGTTCGGCATTGTGGGCGACTTGGTGTTTTGCGCCGTTTTCGCGGCCATGATGTTCCATGCGCTCGCCATGCTGCCGCCCGGCCGCCCACGCCGCAGGCGCTACGCACTGGCCTGGGCGCTGGTCGCCGGGCTGGTGCTGTGGCAGGTGGTACAGGTGTTTCTGGCCTGATCCCGGGCGCACTGCGGCGCGGGTCTGTACGGCGCCGGCCAGGCGGGGGCGACGCCAAGGCTCGACGCCGCAGCATCGGACAGAAGCTCAGGCTCTGGCCCCGTTCTTGCTCCGATCCGAGTGCGCGGATTGAGGTGCACGGGCGTCCGGCCCGCATGGTTGGCGTACGCTTGCGTGAGGCGAGCAAGATGCTCGCGGTCCGGGATGATGTCCGGTCCGGGTGCGCGTCCTGCTCGCCTCGCTCCCAGGTCCCTGTTTTCGTCAGTGCTTCAGGGACTTGTTCAGGCGCGCCAAGGCGTCGAGCTGGGCTCGGGCTTCGGCCAGTTTGCGCTGGGCGTCGACGATGTCTTCGGTCTGGCTGGCGCCGCTCAAGGCCTTTTCGGCTTCCTGCTGCGCCTGGCGAGCTTTGGTTTCGTCGATGTCGGCCGCACGCAGGGCGGTGTCGGCCATGATGGTGACCAATTCCGGCTGCACCTCGAGGATGCCGCCGGAGACGAAGAAGAACTGCTCGGTGCCGTCCTCGTGGTGCAGGCGCACCTGACCGGGTTTCAGGCGCGTGACCAGTGGAATGTGCTTGGGTGCGATGCCGAGCTCGCCTTCCTCGCCGGAAGCCACCACCATGGTGACGTTGCCGCTGAAGATCTGGGCCTCGGCGCTGACAATGTCGCAGCGGATTGTGGTCATGGCGCGTTTCTCATCACTTGCGGGTCGCGAGCAGGCTCGCTCCTGCAGAACAAATTGTCACGAGCAGGCTCGCTCCTGCAATACAGCATGCGGCAGGCCGTCAGGCGGCCTGCTTCTTGTTCATTTCCTCGCCCTTCTTGATGGCGTCGTCGATGCCGCCGACCATGTAGAAGGCCTGCTCGGGCAGGTGGTCGACTTCACCGTCGAGAATCATCTTGAAGCCGCGGATGGTTTCCTTCAGTGGCACGTACTTGCCGGGCGCGCCGGTGAAGACCTCGGCCACATGGAAGGGCTGGCTGAAGAAGCGCTCGATCTTGCGGGCGCGGGCCACGGTGGCCTTGTCTTCTTCGGAGAGCTCGTCCATGCCGAGAATGGCGATGATGTCCTTCAGTTCCTTG
>CAZOXZ010000090.1:0-10165 GCA_964583865.1 uncultured Rhodanobacteraceae bacterium
AGAGCGATTTTTCGACCATTTGAGGCGAATACTGGTTGTTATTTAACGAAAATGGACGGGAAATCGGGCCAAAAGGGCGCAGCCGCAGCCGCTTGTGTTTCTGCCGCCCAGGCTCCTGGACAGTGCTGCTATGCTGACACCATGACTTCCCCCGAACTGTCCCGCTCGACCGTCATTCACAGGCGCTTCCGCGGCTTCCTGCCCGTGGTGGTGGACGTGGAAACCGGCGGTTTCGACTGCCACAAGCACGCCTTGCTTGAGGTCGCCGCCGTGATCCCGGAAATGGACGCCGACGGCTGGCTGCACACACGCGAACCCATTGCCACGCATGTCATCCCCTTCGAAGGCTCGAAGCTGGATCCCAAGGCCATGGAGGTCAACGGCATCCGCGTCAACAGCCCGTTGCGGGCCGCGCGTCCGGAACGTGAAGCCCTGGACTGGATCTTCAAACCCATCCGCGCAGCACTGAAGGCCAGCGGCTGCAAGCGCGCCATCCTGGTCGGACACAACGCCCACTTCGACCTGTCGTTCATCAACGCCGCGGCCGAACGCACCGGCTACAAGCGCAACCCGTTCCACCCCTTCAGCTGCTTCGACACGGTCAGTCTCGGCGGCCTGGCCCTGGGCCAAACGGTGCTGTCACGGGCCGTGGAAGCCGCCGGCCTCGACTGGGATCCGGAACAGGCCCATGGCGCGGTGTATGACACCGAGCGCACGGCCGAGTTGTTCTGCCTCATCGTCAACCGCTGGAAGGAGCGCCAGGATCTCGCCACCGCGCAGACAGATGCTTGATTCTCCAGCCGCCATCCCGACATTCTGACCATGCCCATCTACGCCTACGCACCCACCAGCGAACGCCACTGCCCGCATTGCGCCGAAGGCTTCGATCGCCTCCAGAAGCTGAACGAGGCGCCGTTGACCGCCTGTCCGGAATGTGACGCACCGGTGGCCCGCAAATTGTCACCGCCACACATGATCAGCGGAACCTCGCAGCTGCTGAGCGAATCCAACATCGAGAAACACGGCTTCACCCAGTACAAGCGCATCGGCAAGGGCCAGTACGAAAAGCGTGCCGGTCGCGGCCCGGACCATATCAGCGACAGCTGAGCACGCTCCGCAACCCGGATGCCGATCACTGCCGAATTGACCCTGACACACCATTTGTGGTTAGCTCAATCGGCCCACATACTCTCGGGCTGTCCCTTCCCTGCCTGCGTCGCAGGCCTTGCCGGAGTTTGACGTGAAACGACTGGTTCTCCCGTTCCTCGCCCTCGTTGCAGCCGCCTCGGTGGCGGTTGCCGCCGACAACGATCCCATTGCCACCCGCCAGGCCCTGATGGACGGTAACGCCGTGTCCGCGGGCGTGTCGATGGCCATGATCAAGGGCCAACTGGCCTACGACGCGAAGATGGCCAAGGCCGCCATCCAGCAGCTGCACAGTACCGCCCACACCTTCGGCACGCTGTTCCCGGAGGGCTCGCAAAAGGGCCAAACCGAAGCCGCTGCCAGCATCTGGAGCGACCGGGCCGGCTTCGAGAAAGCGCTGCTGGCTTTCCAGGCCGATGCCGACAAGGCCCTGGAAGCCGCCGGCGGCAAGGGACCGGCCGACCTTGACAGTTTCAAAGCCGTCATCATGCCTGTTTTGAAGAACTGCCGCAGCTGCCATGAAAACTACAAGGACTGACCTTCCGGCGGGGCGCCACTGATGCCGCGACCGCAACGCGCGCGGCAGAGCCTCGTCATCCTGGCCGGCATCCTCCTGCTGGCCGGTGCCGGTTTCTGGTTTCTGACTCAACCGCAGCGCCTTGACGAGCAAGCGCTGGCGAATCTTGCACCTGGCGACCCGGTAAACGGCGAGATGGTCTTCTGGGCATCTGGCTGTGCCTCATGCCACGCCGCTCCCGGCGCCACGGACGACGCCCGTCTGGAACTGGGCGGCGGCCTGGCCATGGAAACGGCCTTCGGCACCTTCATCGCGCCCAACATCTCGCCGGGTGCCGATGGCATCGGCGACTGGTCACTGGCCGATTTTGCCAACGCCGTGCAACAAGGCGTGGCCCCGGATGGCCGGCACCTGTACCCGGCATTCCCCTACCCGTCCTACACGCGCATGAGCCTTGAGGACACGGCCGACCTGTTCGCCTTCATCAAGACCTTGCCGCCGGTCAGCGGCAGCACCGAGGCACACACGCTGGCATTCCCGTGGAATCTGCGCCGTGGCATCGGCCTGTGGAAGCGGCTGTACCTTGACGACAGGCCTGTTGTTGCCCTGCCCGACGATGCCTCCGAGGCCGTCCGACGCGGGCAGTACCTTGTCGAGGGCCCCGGCCACTGCGGCCAGTGCCACACCCCGCGAGATGCCTTCGGCGGCCTGGACCGCAACCGCTGGCTGGCCGGCGCCGCAGCGCCGGAGGGTGACGGCAAGGTGCCCAACATCACGCCATCACCCGACGGGTTGGCCGACTGGAGTGCCGAGGACATCGCCTTTTATCTGGAATCCGGCTTCACGCCCACTTTCGACGCGGTCGGTGGCAGCATGGCCGAAGTCCAGGCCAACATGGCGCATCTCGACGCATCGGACCGCGAAGCGATTGCCGCTTACCTGAAGGCCGTTCCGGCATTGCCGGATGCCGTCGCGGATGACGCTCCACCCTGAATCGTCCGCTTCATGCTTCCGGATCAGCCGGCTGGAATCCGCAACACGGCCCCGGCGCGCAGCATGTCGCTGTTGGCCAGGTGATTGAGATCCTGCAGCCGCGCCACACTGACACCGTAGTCATCGGCAATGCCGGACAGGGTCTCGCCATTGGCCACCACATGCTGCAGGTGGTCACCCTGACGCAACCGGCGCTGGTGCGCAAACAAGGTTCCCGCCGGCGGCACCTCCATGAAGTAACTCTTCACGCCACTGAGGATGGCGCGCGCCAGCTTCTGCCGGTGCGCCGGACTGCGCAGCAGACGCTCTTCATGCGGATTGGTGATGAACGCGGTCTCGACCAGGATGGACGGCACATCCGGCGACCTCAGGACCACGAAATTGGCGCGCTCGACATGGTTCTTGTGGGTCGGCCCGACCTTGCCCAGCGCCTGCAGTACACGCCGGGCGATGGCATCGGAAATGCCGATCGAGGCCCCCTGGGACAGATCCAGAAGTACCGCTGCCAGGGTGTCGCTCTTGTCATCCAGGGACACACCGCCGACAAGGTCGGGGTTGTTCTGCCGGTTGGCCAGCCAACGCGCCGCTTCGCTGACTTTTCCGTGGCGTGACAACACCCACACCGACGACCCGCGTGCCGATTTGTCGCGGAACGCATCGGCATGGATGGAAATGAACAGGTCGGCATTGTGCTCACGCGCAATCTGGTAGCGCTGTTTCAGCTCCAGCTTCACATCGCTGTCGCGCGTAAGATACGCCCGCATGCCGGGCACCTTGTTGATGTCCGCGGCGAGCAACTTTGCCACTTTCAGGGTGATGTCTTCTTCCTGTGTCCCGTGCGGGCCGATGGCACCGGGATCATCGCCACCGTGACCGGCATCCACCACCACGACAATGTCGCGTGGCTCCCCAGCCAGCAATGCCGGTGCTTTCTCCTCGGTCGAGACCGGATCGGAATACAGATCGACCACGAGGCGATAACCATGCCCGTCACCCGGCTCCAGCAGGAAACTGCGCGGATGGGCGGTCTTGTTCAGGTCCAGCACCAGGCGCAAGCCATGGTCGCCGCGGCGCCCTGTGCGCACCCGGTCCACCGAGCCGCTGGCTTCCGGTTGGTGGTAGCCCTCGGCCAGCGCACCGCGCTCGAGATCGATCACGACACGATCCGGATGGCTGAGCTGGAAAAGCTTGTATTCGACCGCTTGCGACAAGTCGATGACGGTGCGCGTATGGCCCACCGCCGTGGCCAGGCGCACGTCCTCGACGGTCTGCGCCTGCACCACCAGGGCAGCCAGGGCGAGGACCAGGCCGGAGCACAGCTTCATGACAAATTGTGGCGCGCAGGGAGTCATGGTTTCACTTGATACCTCAAGCCACTCCACAATGCAAGTTTTCCCTTTCCGATCCTCAAGATGCGGCCGTTTCATGAAGTAACACTCGATACCAGGTTCCGACGTCGGGTACAACGCCATCAATCACCATCCGGCAAACAGGCCAACGTGCGTGCGCCGCGTGTCGATTGTGCTGTCAGACACAGGCTACGCCCCTCGCCGCTTTGCGTCAGTCGCACAACAAGATCGGCAGCCGGCAGCATGTCACGACCACGTTCGGGCCATTCCACCAGCACCACGGCCGCGGCATCCCCCAGTTCGTCCAGGCCCAGCCACTGCAACTCCTCCGGGTCGGCGATGCGGTACAGGTCGAGGTGCCAGGCGGCCCGTCCGTCCCCCAGCCGATATGGTTCCACCAGGCTGTAGGTCGGGCTTTTGACTCGGCCGGCTACGCCGGAAGCCTGCAGGAAGGCGCGCGCGAACACCGTCTTGCCGGCGCCGAGGTCGCCTTCCAGCCACAGCACCAGGCCGCCCTCGCGGGCGCCTGCCAACGCGCGCGCGACCCCTGCGGTGGCGTCTTCGTCCGGCGTCATGATCGTCCGGTCCACGTTCATGCGCCCTCTTGTGGCAGCCGCCGCAGCGCCGCGACGAGGTCGCCGGCCAGCATGCCGGGCCCGGCACTGGCAGCGATATCGCCGGCACGGGCATGCCAGCCGGTGGCATGGCAGGCCGCCTGCCATGCCGGCAAGCCTTGCGCCAGCAGCGCGGCTACCATGCCGGCCAGCACATCGCCCGTGCCGGCCGTGGCCATGCCTGGATTGCCCCAGGGACAGGTGGCCACGCGGCCATCGGGCGCGGCCACCAGCGAACCGGCACCTTTCAGGATGACCACACAGCCAAACCGGTGCGCCAGGCGGCGCGCAGCGACAAAGCGGTCGGCCTGGACCGTGGCCGTGTCGCAGCCCAGCAGGCGGGCGGCTTCACCGGGATGCGGCGTCAGCACCACGGCACGCCCAACGAAATCCACGGGTTGCGTCGCCAGCAGGTTGAGGCCATCGGCATCCAGCACCAGCGGTCGCGACGAGGCCAGGGCCTGTGCCAGCAGGCGGCGACCCCAGTCAGCGCGCCCCAGGCCGGGGCCCGTGACCAGCAC
This sequence comes from uncultured Rhodanobacteraceae bacterium, assembly GCA_964583865.1. Taxonomy (GTDB): domain Bacteria; phylum Pseudomonadota; class Gammaproteobacteria; order Xanthomonadales; family Rhodanobacteraceae; genus DASSBG01. The sequence goes on from CAZOXZ010000090.1 coordinate 5,141, forward strand.
GTCGGCGGCATTGAGCAGTGCCGCCGGCAACACGCCATCCTCGCAGGCCTGCGCCATCAGCTCCGGCCGGCGTGCCAGCAATGCCGGCACATGGCGTTCGCGTGTGGCCACGCTCACCAGACCGGCACCGCAGCGCAGCGCTGCCTCGCCTGCCAGGCAGGCCGCGCCGCCGAAACCGTGCTCGCCGCCGATCACCAGCACGTGACCGAACTGGCCCTTGTGCCTGGCACGTGGCCGTGCCGGCCGGTCCTGCAAGGGCAGCAGTTCGGCGTCCGGGGAATGCGCCGCATACATCGACGTCGGCAGATCCAGCGTGGCCAGGCTGGGCACACCGCAGCAGTCCAGCGCCTGGTGCGTGAACAGGCCACGCTTCCAGCCCACCATGGTGACCGTGGCCGTGGCGCGCACACAAGGGCCAGGGCAGGACCCGGTATCGGCGTCCAGACCGGAAGGCACGTCCACGGCGAGCACGGGCTTGCCGGCGGCGTTGATGGCGTCCACCCAGGCCGCGGCCGATCCTGCCAGCGCACGGTTCAGACCACTTCCGAACATCGCGTCGACGATCACGTCGGCAGTTTCGAGAGCATCGGGACCGGATGCTGCAACCGCGCCACCGGCATCCAGCCAGGCTTGCCGGGCCGTGGCCGCATCACCCTGCGGCTCGCCGGCCAGGGCATGGGCAATCACCTCACGCCCCGCACCTCGTGCCAGCCTGGCCAGCAAATAGCCGTCACCGCCGTTGTTGCCGGGACCGCAGACCACGGTGATGCAGCGCGCCTGCGGCCAGCGCCGGGCCAGCTCGTCCCACAAGGCCGCGGCCGCACGCTGCATCAGCGTGTAGCCGGCGATGCCCAGGTGATCGATGGCGTGACGGTCGAGTTCGCGAACTTGCGCCGTGGTGTACAGCGCCGTGGCGGGAGCGGCCATGACGGCGGTCAGGCCACCTGCATGGGAATCGAGCGATTGGTGTGCGTGGCGCGGTTGTCGCTGTCGACGTAGACGCAGGTGGGCTGGTAACCCTCCAACTCGGCTTCATCCAGGGCCACGAAGGCCGCGATGATGATGACGTCCCCGACCTGGGCGCTGCGCGCAGCACTGCCGTTGACCGAGATGATCCCCGAGCCGGGCTCGGCCTGCAGCGCGTAGGTCACGAAACGCTGGCCACTGTTGACGTTCCAGGCATGGATCTGCTCGTACTCGCGAATGCCGGACAGCTCCAGCAGCCGGCTGTCGATGGCGATCGAGCCTTCGTAATGCAACTCGGCGTGGGTGACCGTGGCGCGGTGAATCTTGGCCTTCAGCATGTTGGCGTGCATGGCGACGTATGTGCTTGGAAAAACGTCATTATAGTGCCTGCGCGGCTCCGATCTCGATATTGTCGATGAGGCGCGTGTTGCCCAGGCGTGCCGCGGCCAGCACCACCAGCCCCTGACGCTGGCCCTCCTCGGGCGACTGCAACGACACCGCATCGCGGACGGCGACGTAGTCCAGCACAAAGCCGGCTTCGGCCAGACGTGCTGCGGCGCGGGCCTCGACGGCATCCAGCGGCCTGCCTGCGCGCACCTCATCGGCCGCAGCGACAAGCGTGGCGTGCAGTTGCGGCGCCTGTTGGCGTTGCCGCGCGTCCAGGTACTGGTTGCGCGAGCTCAGAGCCAGGCCGTCGGCAGCGCGCACGATTGGCGCAGCGATGATCTGGACCGACATGGCCAGATCCCGGCACATGCGCTCGATGAGGCGCCATTGCTGGTAGTCCTTGCGCCCGAACACAGCCACATCCGGCTGCACCATGCCCAGAAGGCGCGCCACGACCGTGGCCACGCCATCGAAATGACCGGGACGATGGGCCCCTTCCAGCACCTCGCGCAAGCCGGACACCTCGATGCGCACCGCCGTCTCGACGCCAAAGGGATACATCGTGGCCGCGTCCGGCGCAAACAGCAGGTCGCAGCCTTGCCCGGCCAGGGCTTGGTGATCAGCGGCCAGCGTACGCGGGTAGCGATCGAAATCTTCGTCCGGTCCGAACTGCGTGGGGTTGACGAACACGCTGGCCACGACCCGGTCAGCATGCTGGCGCGCGCAGTCCACCAATGCCAGATGCCCGGCATGCAGGTTGCCCATGGTGGGCACGAACGCCACCCGATCCCCGGCATCATGCCAACGCGAGACTTGCTCGCGCAGGGCCGAAGCACTGTGAACCAACGCCATCACCAGCCATGCTCCGGCGCGGGGAAGGCGCCCGCACGCACATCGGCGACGTAGGCCGCAATGGCCCTGTGGATGCTGTCATGCCCGGCGAGGAAATTCTTGCTGAAACGTGGCGCCTTGCCGCGGCCGATGCCCAGAAGATCGTACAGCACCAGCACCTGGCCATCACAATCGACACCCGCACCGATGCCGATCACCGGGATGGCAAGCGTCTGGCTGATGCGCGCACCCAGGGAAGCCGGCACGCATTCCAGCACCAGCAGGTCGGCACCGGCCTGCTCGACGGCTTGTGCGTCGGCCAACAGTTTGTCGGCTGCGGAGTCACCGCGGCCCTGGACACGGAACCCGCCCAGCGCATGCACCGTCTGCGGCGTCAGGCCGAGGTGGGCACACACCGGCAAGCGGCGCGCGTGCAAGGCGGCAATGACATCGCAGATCGGTCCGGCGCCTTCCAGTTTCACCATGGCCGCACCGCCCTCGCCCATCAACCGCGCCGCGGCATCCAGGGCATGCGCGGGCGAGCGGTCGGCCATGAACGGCAAATCGGCCACCAGCAGACAATGGCCCCGGCCACGCGCCACGGCGGCGCTGTGGTACACCATGTCGTCGAGGGTCACCGGCAAGGTACTGGCGTGGCCCTGGATGACGTTTCCCAGGGAATCACCCACCAGGATCACGTCCACGTCCGCGGCCGCAACCTGGGCGGCAAAACTGGCATCGTAGGCCGTCAACATGACGATCTTGCGGCCTTCCTCCTTCATCGCCGACAGATGCGGCAAGCGCACCTGCTTGCGATCCTCGGCAAGGTAACCCGGCGTGGTCATGGCTTTGCTGCTCTCGGAAGCGAAACAGGCATTATGAAACGGTGCCGGGCAACAACCAAGCGCCGGCAGGTGCCACGCGCACGCAATCCGCATCGTCCAGCCGCGCCAGAAGGTCAGCAACGCTTCCCTGGCCCGGAATCACCAGATCCGGCGCCAGCTCGGCCAGCGGCCGCAACACGAAAGCACGCTGCGCCATGCGCGAATGTGGCAACGTCAGGCCCGGGACATCCATCTGCCGCTGGTCATGCAGCAGCAAGTCGAGATCCAGCGTACGCGGCCCCCAGCGCGGGCCGTCGCGGCGGCGTCCGCGGGCGGTCTCGACCGTCTGCAAGGCTTGCAGCAAGTCTTCCGGTGACAGCTCCGTGTCCAGCCTGGCGACGGCGTTGAGGAACGCGGGCTGCGCCGCATAGCCCCAGGGCGGCGAGCGGTACAAGCCGGACACCGCACGCAGCGTGACGCCGGGCATGCTGCGCAACGCCTCGATTCCGGCGCGCATGTGTTGCATCGGGTCGTCGAGATTGCTGCCAAGCCCGACCCAGGCCACGCTCACGCAGAATCGTCCTGGTTGCCGGCACCCGAGCCACGGCGGCGGCGCCGACGACGACGTGAACGCCCGCGCGGCCGCGCAGCCGGCGCCACGCGCTCGGCCGGTACGGCATCCGATTCCTCCTGGACCCTGGTCCAGAATTCTCCGGCGGCGGCGATCTCCGCGGACTCATCGGCGCGCATCAACAGGAAGTCGTACGCGGCACGAAAACGCGGATGCTCCAGCATGCGCATGACCTTCTTGCGACGATGATCCCCGAATCGCAGCTGCAACGCCCAGATTTCTTCCATGGCATAGGAAAAGCGACGCGGAATGGCCACCCGCCGCGTCTGCTCCCGGCGCACATCGGCCGCGGCATCCTGCCAGGACAAGGCCACGTGGCCGCCGGCGGCAATGGAGGCCTCGGCCCTGGAACGCACTTCGCCCCACAGCAGCAGGGCCAGCAGGAATGCCGGCGTGACCGGCTTGTCCTCGGCCACCCGCCGGTCGGTACTCTCCAGGCCACGCAGCAGCAGCTTCTCGTAATGGCCGCTGTCGTCCTTGTCCAGGGCGCTGGCGGTTACCGGAAACAGGTGGCGCAACAAGGCATGCTGGCGCAGGGTCGCCAGGCTGGCCACCGCGTGCCCCGACTGGAACAGTTTCAAGGTCTCGTCGAACAGGCGCGCCGGCGGCGAGCCATCCAGCAAGTGCCCCAGTTGCCCCAGCGGATCTGCGGCGTCGTCCCCGATGCGGAACTGCAACTTGGCCGCCAGACGTGCCGCGCGCAACATGCGCACCGGATCCTCGCGATAGCGCGTCGTGGCGTCACCGATCAGGTGCAGCACGCGCGCTTCCAGATCTTCCATGCCACCGACGTAGTCGCGCACGCTGAAATCGGCAATGTCGTAATACAGCGCATTGACGCGGAAATCACGCCGCCGCGCGTCTTCCTCGATGCTGCCCCAGACGTTGTCCCGCACCAGGCGTCCATCCACCTCGCGACGTTCACCGTCACCGGCGACCTCGCTTTCACCGTTGCCACGAAAGGTTGCCACCTCGATGATCTCGCGCCCGAACACGACGTGCGCCAGGCGGAAGCGGCGACCGATGAGACGGCAATTGCGGAACAGCCGCTTGACTTCCTCCGGCGTGGCATCGGTAGCCACATCGAAATCCTTGGGGGTCATCCCCAACAGCAGGTCACGCACCGCGCCGCCGACCAGGAAAGCCTGGAACCCGGCCTCATGCAGGCGGTACAGCACCTTCAGCGCGGCCGAGCTGATGTTCTTGCGCGACACACAATGGCGCTCACGCGGGATGATATTGGTTGTCTGTTGCCCCTCGGCAGTGTTTGAATCAGTCAAATTCTTGTCCCTGGATGCAGTGCTGTCAGGCACGCGATCATCAGTTGGCCGTCCCAGGAGCCTGGGCGGCAGAAACACAAGCGGCTGCGGCTGCGCCCTTTTGGCC